>CAWKGG010000020.1:0-58675 GCA_963848985.1 uncultured Methanosarcinaceae archaeon | reverse complement strand
AAAATACTCTGAAGCCACAAAGGAAACCCGAAAAGTTTCTTTTAAAAAGTTCCTAAAGTGGTGTAAAAACTATGAACTCCACCAACAAATCAAATGCAAACGATCCAAAGGAAAGAAGCTTCCCGAAGATATCAAGTGCAAAGAAGATATTGTAAAGATGATAGAGGCAGGCAGTAATAGTAGGGACAGAGCTATTATATCCTGCTTTTACGAGTCAGGTGCCAGAAGAGGGGAACAACTGGCTGCTAAGGTCAAAAATATAGAGTTTGATGAGTATGGAGTTGTAATTACATTTCCGGAAGGAAAAACCGGGGCTCGAAGGGTTAGATTGATTTTCTCTGCTCCATACCTTCGGGAATGGTTGGATAATCACCCAAGAAAGGACGACAGGGATGCATCTTTATGGTGCACATTGGATAAAAACGCTGGTCAGATGTCTGTTAGTGGGCTCTTGAATGTGTTTAATAGATGTGGAAGAAAAGCAGGAATCGAGAAAAAAGTAAATCCCCATTCCTTCCGGCACGATAGAGCAACTCATTTAGCTGCAAATTTCACAGAACAACAGCTAAAGATGTATTTCGGCTGGTCCCCGACATCCACCCAGCCAGCTACATATGTCCATTTGAGTGGAAAAGACATGGACGATGCTGTTTTGAAAATGTACGGTATTAAAAAGGACGAAAACGATGCAGAGTTTTTGAAACCAGGTGTATGTCCCAGATGCCACGAATTAACTGCAGTAAATGCGAAGTTCTGTTTTAAGTGTGGATTGCCGCTAACGAAGGAAGCTTCAATCACTGTAGAAACCATAAAAACTGATTACGTACAGCTTGCAGATCTGGATGAAATCAGGGAAATGAAAAATACATTAAAACAGGAGCTGGAAGAAATTTCTAGGTTAAAGGAGATGATTAAGGCAGGGAAATGACTTTTTTGAATTAGATTTTTGATTGAATCCTCATTTTTTCTCGGCAGATCTCATAATACTCATTGTAAAGTTTTTTTATGCATTTAATTCCATCTTGGGGATCATTTTCATAAATGAAATTGCACTCTCTTTTTTTGTGAAAAAATTCTCTTTCTTCAGAGGAGGTAGCACGTGTATAAACATCCATATGATAGAAGTATTCAAAAATTCTATCGAACACGTCAATCCTGCGCAAATATTGGAGATTTACTATTTTACTTATTTTTTCACTCAATATTTCTGGAAGTCCTTCCATCAATTTCTCGAATATTTCTTCAGATATTTTCGTTAGCATCTCTTCAGGATTTTTTTTCGACTTTTGGGTGGATATTTCACCCGATAATTTCACAGACAATTCTTTTACAATTACTTCAACCTCTGTTCCAAGTGATGCTTTTTCCCATGGAAAATAAATACTCTCTAATATTTTTGTGAATAATTCCTCTGATATTTCAGTGTCTGAATAATATTTTGGATCTTTCTGAATTCTTCTTTTACTCTTATTATAAACGTCATTAATCAATTTTTTAATATATCTCCCATCGATCTCGATTTGCTTCTCCTCATACTTGTCTTTACCCAACAGGTACAGTTCGAAAGCTTGGGCATATAATGTATCAACGTCAGTAATCAGGCATTCCGTAAAATAAGAATTGGACAATGCTAGTAAAACAAAAGATTCGATTTGACGCATGGGACCGATTCTAGGGGAAACCTCATCCCGGATTATATTTACGGCTTTTTCATAGGCATTCAACTTAATTTCTTTAAAACAATTTTCTTTTTCAGTTTTTTTCTTAATATTTCTTAAGTGTTCCCGTTTTGTAATATCCCATTTGTTCTCAAAACCATCTCTAATAGGATCAATTTTTTCTATACAATGATTATTTTCTAAGTCGTCTAAGTGCTTATTAATGTTCTTCTTATTTCTTATCCCATATTTTTCTTTTAAATGTTTAATTAAATCTGTCACTGGCACAGCGCCATTTTTACTGAGAATATACAAAATAATTTCAGCTTTTACTTTCCCTATGGGTAGACTCTCTCCTGGATTCCTATTTTCTTTTTTCTCAACTCTTGCCACATGTAATTACATATGCTAAATATATTAATTCTTTACTATTATGAGTCTATTATATGTAATGAATACTGTTTTTGATACCCCTAGGTATTTAATAATCAAAAAATTATTATTTAAATTATTAAACTTATTTAGGTGGTTGCGATCAAATATGCTAAAATCTAAAGATAGAAATGTCAAACAGGTCAGAGGGTCATTTTTCATCCCCCTGCCACCTGAATGGATCACAAGCAATGAAATGAAAAAAAGTGATCCTGTGAGAATTGAACTGCTTAACGATGGCAGTTTAAAGATTTGCCCGGTCCCTAAGTCCGACCAAGGCTCTCAGGGAACCGGAACACCGACAGCTACAACTGTTCAAAGGAGAAGTGCCGGCCATGATAAATGAGATTCAAAATAATATATCATTTTTGGAATGGGCAAAACAAGTGAACTCTCAACATCCTGACATATTGGAGCACATGCGGAAAAGCATTATTCCACTGGACCGAGTCATTGCAAAAAGAATTATGAAAACCGTAGGAGTGGATAAAAATTAAAAAATTGGATTGTGCGGAAGGGATCAAGCTCCCGCAAGTAACAAATCGATATACAGATAATAAATTATCTCCAAAGGCTATAAATTTTGTCTTCTTCGGCATCAGCAGTATTGACGAGCCATCTACAAATAACAAACCGATGGTTGTGAGGTCCAGAGAACGGACTTGGCAGGTTTCGCCAAAAAGAACGGAAGTGATCTGATGCCGTTTAACTTTGAGGCTCTCCAGAGTTACTGAAGCTACACCCATTGCTGTAAAACGTGTAGTAACTTCATCCCAATCAAGAAACCTAAACCTGGGGTGGAATTTTTTAGGATCAGGCCTGAATCCGAATGGAAGTTTCCCACCTATATTTTAGATTTAGGTGGCAGCAGTGATGGAGAAGGAAAATTCCTTCTCGATCCGGCTCTTTACCCTGAGGTGATGGAGACAAAAAAGTTAAGACTGGTCACAATTTACACCGGCATTACCTACGGGTCGGGTGAAATATTTCTCTCAGAAATAGCCCAAACCTGACGCAGAAGGGAAAGACCATGAATTTAACCGCACCAGAAGGATAGCTTACAAAATGGCGGAAACTAAATGGGTAAAGCTTCAAACTAATGACATCAATCTAGGCTTATGATGCTGATTTTTGCAATGAGTAAACTTCCAGACCCGGAATGGCCTGAGGAACCAGAAAACATGGTAAAAGCTATTGAGATTAGCTTTCAAGGACAGGTTCATTGATGACCATAGCCATCCGACTTTAAAGAAACTCAGAGGGTGAGCTTTAATGCTCCCCCTACCATTTTTTGATCGTATTTACGTTGTGGACTTCGAATTTATCGCAAAACCTAGCGAACATCCAATACCTGTTTGTGTTGTTTCCCATGAAATAAATTCTTGCGAAACTAAAAGACTGTGGCTTTTTGAAGAAAGTAATCCATCAGCCGCCCTACTCAATAGGTGAAAATGACTTGTTTGTTGCCCATATGAGTTCAGCGGAGTGGGGGTGCCACCTGGTCTTAAGCTGGCCCTTACCATTCAATGTGATTGATACGTTCGTAGAGTGCAGATGCTTTACTAATCATTCTTATGAAAGGAGAGGTGCAAACCTGCTGGATGCATGCAAAGCTTTTGGCATAGAGACTATTAGCAAAGTGGAGAAAGATGCTGCCAGGGATCGTATTTTAGCTGGAGCTCCTTACTCTGAGGAAGATCAAGAATATATTATGTGTTATTGCGAATCTGACGTGCTTGAAACAGCAGAGTTATTCAAACGGATGATTACAGTTCCTGATTTCGACATACCCACTTCTCTATTTCGCGGAGAGTATATGAAATCGGTGGCAGAAATCGAATATAAGGGAATACCAATTGATACCTATTTACTTGAATGAGTTACAAGAAAACTGGGAAAAAATAAAATTAAAACTAATAAAAAATATTGACAAATTTGGAATTTATGACGGAACCACTTTTAAGTTAAATAATTTTGAGAGATTCATTCAAGTCAAAAATTGGGTGTGGCCGAGAACTTATACAGGTCTGCCAAAAATTGATAAGGAAACTTTCAAGGAAATGGCGGAAATTCATCCTGAAATAGGGCCTTTGAAAGAATTAAAAGCTCTGATCGGTGGGCTAAACTTCAAGTCTATGATGGCTGGTTCTGATGGTAGAAGTCGAACCTTAATCTCCCCTTTCTGGACTAAGACAGGTAGAAATGCCCCTAAGGATGACGAAGAGAAAAAGAGTAGGGGAGAATTAAGAGTTCGGTTTATGTTTGGGCTTCCTGCTAGTCTGAGAAGTCTCATAACACCGATTGAAGGGAAAGTACTTGCGTATATCGATTATGCACAACAAGAGTTTTTTATTGCAGCCGTCCTATCTAATGACCCCAATATGATTGAGGCATATCAAAGTGGGGATCCATATCTAGCTTTTGCAAAATTAGCAGGTGCAGTTCCAGCAGACGCTACAAAAGAAACGCATAGTCGTGTAAGACAGCTCTTTAAATCCTGTGTACTCGGTGTTCAGTATGGCCTGGGTGCAGAATCACTTGGGGTTAAAATCGGTAAGCCTACACCTTATGCAAAGGAACTGCTTAGTCACCATAAAAGAGTCTTCCAGAATTATTGGCGCTGGGTAGATATGATCTGGACTCAAGCCTGTTTGATGAAAAGGATTGAAACCTGTTATAAATGGAAAATGATTGTTTCAGGCTCCAGCAATAAGGAAATGTTGACTGTCTGAAATTTTCCAATTCAAGCCACTGGGGCTGAAATTCTGAGAGTCGCATGCATCCTTCTTTCGGAGAATAAAATCAAAATTGTTGCTCCAGTTCACGATGCATTGATGATTGAGTGTGATGAAAATGGGGCAGATAAAGAGATAGAGATAGCAAGAAAGCTGATTTGTGATGCATCTGAAATCGTTTTAGGTGCAGGTAACAGATTGAAAACAGATGTCGATATTGTCCGCTATCCTGGCAGGTATGTAGACGAAAAAGGTGCAGAAACTTGGAATCTTATTATGCGGATCCTCGCAGAGGTGAAACAAGAGTAAAAACCATAATAAATAAGGCTCAAAAATCTGTGGCAGACTTTTCGATTTATCTGTAAAGCCAAATTTCATTTTAGCTGTAGAGCAATATTAATTAGCTGCACAGCAAAATATATTTCGCCCTGCAGCTAAAATTAATTAGCTGTACAGCTAAATTCTAACGCCTTATGATATCGATTTTACTACTTATATTTTATTTATATCTCTTTATTTATCTTTAATATTTAAAGATAATATTATAATGGGGTAAGATGATGTTGGTAAATTCTAAAGATAAAATAAAAGGTTCTTTCATAGCTCAAATGCCTTCAGAATGGATTGGGAAGTTACCTTCCAATTCAGTGGGGCATACATATCGGATGGCTATGTATATCTGGCATTTAAAGGGGATGAAGAAATCGAAAGATTTAGTAGTCACCATGAAAGGTATAAATTCATTTTTACCTATCCCTGATTGGGCTTTTCCGAAAGCATTGGATGAGTTAGAAAAATGTGGGATGATAAAAACTGTAAGACAACGGGGTAAAAGTCCCACTGTAACTGTGTTGTGTGACAATTGTTATGAAGGTTATCCCACTTTAAGAACACATACCTAATAACCGAATTACGGTGCCTGAAGGGATGGCAAAAGCTTGGGAAGATTAGGAACTTAAAATGCTATCTTTCCTTTTTATTGGTATCGAGATCAATGATTCTGAGGGGGGGCTTGACCCTTATAAGTCTCTAGTTTTCACATTTCAAGCGTGACTTAAGGGAAAAAGGCATTAATCACTCGTGGGCTTAAAGACCTTGAAGTATTGAAGACAAAGCTGAGAAATAATACAATAGTAGGGGCTAACATAAAGTTTGAAGCTAAGTTCTTAAACCATAATTTTGCAATTGCCCTTCTGGATGTTTATATTAACCCCGGTATTATCGCAACTGTTGCAGGTGATCCCACCTAGTTCCGATGAAGCTGATGCAGGACGTCGCAGACGCACAAAAAAAGGGATAATATCGGTCTAGATCTCAGAAAGGTTACTGGACTTAATCTCAGCCCCTACAATAGACTTATAATTCATCCCAAATGAATTACCCCAACTCACTCAATAAAACTCAGCAGATAACCCTACAATCGTTCATTTTTTTGTTATATTTATCGTAAGTCATGGTTGATCAGGTTTTTTTTATTATCAATACTTAGTATATATTATTTTTAAATAATACAAGTATATAAAAAATATTTTGAAGGTACTTACCGTGCAGTATAAGGCAAAACATGGGGAATTGGTTTTGCCAAAAATGGCTTAATGTGGGATCACTGATGAAACTTTTGCTAAGAGTTCGATGATAAACATTGTTCTATTTGGAAAAGCGTCTATAACGGTCTTATAATGGCCTATAATCCCGCTCCATGCCTAAGGGAACTAAAGAAACATTTAATACAAGATTCACTAATATTAACTCTAAGCAAAAAAACGGTGTTATCATGCCACGTCCTTCGAAACTCACGCCTGAAATACAACCGAAAATCGGTGAAAATGTATCGCTCGGGTTGACTTATAATCTTGCTGCTTCTGCAGCCGGCGTAACCTATCAAAGTTTTAATTCCTGGCTTAAAAGGGGGCAGACAGAGAAATCTGGGAAGCATTATCAGTTTTTCAAATATATCCAAAAATGCAATGCTGATGGAGCTAGGAAACTTCTTGAGAAATTGAATGATTCGGCTAACGCTGGTAACTGCCAGGTATGTATGTGGATCTTGGAAAGAAGATTCCCTGATGAATTTGGAAGGCGGGTATATAGGAAAACAAATAATATTTCAGAAAATCAGAATGTGATTGTTGATATAGCAATCAATGATGCAGATAATATTAGAGCACAAATTCTAGAAAAGTTATCTATTTAATATTTTCATTTAACTGAGCCCATTTTTAATAGACGGTTATTCCCTGCTGATTCTATTTAGTAGTATAAATGTAACTGGACTACCAATCTCCACCAGAGCTTACTTTTTTCTGCATTATCCGGAAGCAGCTTAATGTTTAGCCTACTATTTTTCCTGGATTAAACTTTGAATATACTCAGCTTGTTGTATACATTCTCATTTAGCTTTTCTATCTGCTCGTCGTTTGTAGTGATTTATCTATGTCTTTAGAATGGTTTATGTTATAACCAAAGAATTGATAGTACTAAGTGATAAAAAACTATTTATAAAATTAAATAGGTAATAGGTTACTGTATTCCTTCTAATTTATTGCTAATTATTTTGAAATAAACATACCAAACGGACACGAACCATATAGGGGGTCATAAAAATAAGTGAGCAACGGAAGACAAATATCACGATTTCTGTTCAGAAACTAGATTGATTGTTCCAATAGGGTGTTCAAAAGAATTATGATATTTAAATAAGTAAATGATGAATCTTCGGATAAACTCTATAATAAAATATAGGAATCATACCAATGACAAGAAAATTAGCTTTTTATGGTAAAGGTGGTATTGGAAAGTCCACCACTCAACAAAATACTGCAGCTGCTATGGCATATTTTCATGGCAAAAAAGTTTTTATTCATGGTTGTGACCCCAAAGCGGACTGTACTCGCTTAGTACTTGGCGGAGTACCTCAGACCACAATAATGGACACTCTCAGGGAACTGGGGGAAGAGGCCGTAACAACTGAGAATGTAGTTAATACAGGTTTCGGAGGAATCAAATGCGTCGAATCAGGTGGTCCAGAGCCCGGTGTTGGTTGTGCTGGTAGGGGAGTTATTACCGCGATTAATCTCATGGAGGATTTGGGTGCTTATTCTGAGGATTTGGATTTTGTTCATTTTGACGTATTAGGTGACGTTGTCTGTGGTGGTTTTGCAATGCCGATTCGTGAAGGAAAAGCTCAGGAGGTGTACATAGTCGCTTCTGGAGAGATGATGGCGACGTATGCAGCAAATAATATCTGTCGTGGTTTGCTTAAGTATGCAGAACAAAGTGGTGTCAGATTGGGAGGAATTATTTGCAATAGTCGCAAAGTCGATAATGAGATGGAAATGATGGAAGAGTTCGTTTCCGCGCTTGGAACACAACTGATACATTTTGTGCCACGAGATAACATTGTTCAAAAAGCGGAGTTCAATAAAAAGACGGTAGTGGAGTTCGACCCAGAATGCAATCAGGCACATGAATATGGAACACTTGCCAAGAAAATTCTTGAGAATGATATGTTCGTTATCCCAAAACCATTAAGCATGGACCAGCTGGAGACAATGGTAGCAAGATATGGTCTTATGGATTAATTTTATTGGCATGTCTGATGAGAACGATTAGTTCATAGTAAATTCTAACTGGATTGAAGAATTAATTTAAAATTTCATTGTACAAACACAAAACTTCGTTTACCGCCGAATGAAGTTTCATATTATAAATTTTGTTTGGCAGAAAAAGGAGGCATCATATGAAAATGATCAGAGCTATATTACGCCCTGAAACCACTGATGAAGTTATTGAAGAGCTTGCAGAGGCTGGCTTTTTATCACTAACAAAAATAAATGTATTTGGCCGTGGGAAACAGAAGGGGATCACAGTAGGAACGACACATTATGATGAACTTTCTAAAACTATGATTATGCTAGTTGTAGAAGATCAGGCTGTTGAAGAAGTTGTTAAACTTATCAAATGCAAAGCATACACAGGTAATTACGGAGATGGTAAAATTTTTGTGACTCCCGTTGACAATGCGATCACGATACGTACCGGAGCAGCAGGTCTTTAAGAGGGTACAATTATGAAAGAAATAATTGCAATCATACGTCCAAAAAAAATTGTACCTACAAAGGAAGCCCTTGATAAACTTGGTGTCCCGAGTGTAACTGCAACTTCAGTACTTGGACGAGGTAAGCAACGAGGTATTGCAGCCGAACTAGACATCGATATTAGTCCTGATGTTTTGGACCAAGGCCTAATGGCTGGAATGAAATATATGGAGTATATTCCCAAACGCCTTCTATCCATAATTATTCGCAATGAAGATGTTGATACGATTGTTGAAACAATTATCAAAGTTAACCAAACCGGTGAGATAGGCGATGGGAGGATTTTCATCTGCCCGATCGATAATGCCATTCGAGTACGGACAGATGAACAGGGAGATAGCGCTGTTCTGTAATGAAAAAAGAACACTGGGGAACAAATACATGCCATATCATACATTTAAATGTAGCGAGTGTATTCCTGAAAGGGCTATGCATGCTGTTATAAAAGGACCAGGGGAGGATTTGACGTCTTGCCTTCCCCTCGGATACCTCAACACAATTCCGGGGACAATTTCGGAACGTGGCTGTGCGTTCTGTGGCGCAAAGCATGTTATAGGTGCACCCATGAAAGATGTTATTCATCTATGTCATGGACCAGTAGGATGCACCTATGATACTTGGCACACAAAACGCTATATCAGCGATAATGACAACTTCCAGCTTAAATTTGCTTGGGCGACGGATATGAAGGAAAAGCATGTCGTGTTTGGCGCTGAAAAACTGCTCAAGCAGAACATTATTGATTGTTTCAAGGCATTTCCCAATATTAAAAGGATGAGCATCTACCAAACCTGCGCTTCAGCACTTATCGGGGACGATATGAACGCAGTCGCGAAGAAAGTGATGGAGGAAATGCCAGATGTAGATATTTTTGTCTGCAATGCACCAGGATTCGGAGGGCCGAGTCAGTCAGGAGGGCATCACAAAATAAATATCGCTTGGATAGATCAAAAGGTCGGAACATTTGAACCGGAAATTACAAGCAAATACGTCATCAACTACGTCGGCGATTATAATATACAGGGCGATGTGGAAATCATGCTGGACTATTTCCAGAGAATGGGCATTCAGGTTCTTTCCACTTTTACAGGTAATGGATCCTACGATGATCTCAGAGGTATGCACCGCGCACACCTAAACGTACTTGAATGTGCACGTTCCGCCGAGTACATATGCAACGAACTCAAAAAAAGATATGGGATTCCACGTCTTGATATCGATGGTTTTGGTTTCGAACCACTGTCTGCATCGCTCATGAAAGTCGCTATGTTCTTCGGACTCGAAAAGGAAGCAAAAGCTATTATTGATGAAGAAACTGCTAGATGGAGACCGGAACTCAACTGGTACGAGAAACGCTTGAAAGGGAAAAAAGTATGTCTTTGGCCTGGAGGCTCCAAACTCTGGCACTGGGCGCATGTAATTGAGGAAGAAATGTGGGTCAAAGTCGTCTCAGTGTATTCAAAATTCGGCCATCAGGGAGACTTCGAAAAAGGTGTTGCACGGTGTAGCGAAGGTGCATTAGCAATCGATGATCCCAACGAACTAGAAGGTCTAGAAGCTATGGAGATGTTGAAACCAGATATAATCCTCACTGGTGTTCGGCCAGGAGAGGTAGTAAAAAAGGCTCGGATTCCATATCTTAACATACACGCATATCACAACGGTCCCTATAAAGGATTTGAAGGATGGGTCAGGCTTGCACGTGATATATACAACGCTATCTATTCGCCGATTCATCAGCTTTCCGGCCTGGACATCAGCAAGGATGAAATACCTACAGATAAAGGATTTTTGACACGACGGATAATTTCTGATGTGAATATAATTGAGGATGAGACAACTCCGAGCTCGGAACAACCGTATACAGGTGAATATGATATTGTTTCAAAATTACGTGGAAAGATATATCCAAGCTCACAAAAGCAAGAAAAAGAACATATTATAAGTGTGGTGTAGGGGGAACATAATGGAAGATCTTATGAAAGACAGGATCGAGCAACTCGTAAATTATATTATGAAATGGTGTCTGTGGCAGTTTCATTCCCGTGCCTGGGACAGAGAGAAGCAGAATGAGGGGATCCTTACAAAAACCATGCAGCTATTGTGTGAGGAACCCGTCGAACTCGAAACTCCAACTGACAGATGCTATTGGGTAGATGCTGTGCTTCTAGCTAAGGGTTTCAAAAGTACGTATCCATGGCTGGCCATGATGGAAAAAAAGGATATCAAACTGCTCATGAAGGGACTCAAAGATCGTATAGACTACTTGACAATTACGGGGTCACTGAATAAAGAACTTATTAACCCACTCTATTAAAGAAGGGGAAATTATGTCTTGTGAAATAAAAGAAAGAGAGCGTGGCGGCGTTATCAATCCAATATTAACATGTCAGCCTTGTGGAGCGCAGTATGCTAGCATAGGAATTAAAGATTGTATCGCAATAGTTCATGGAGGACAAGGCTGCGTTATGTTCGTCCGCATGCTGTTCGCACAACATTTCAAGGATAGCTTCGAGATCGCGTCTTCCTCTGTTCACGAGGATGGGGCAGTGTTCGGTGCTCTCAAACGCGTCGAAGAAGCGGTAGATGTGCTTTTAATGCGGTATCCACATGTGAAAGTCGTGCCAATCATCACTACATGCTCGACAGAAATCATCGGCGATGACATCGATGGTCTCATAAGAAAGCTCAAAAAGGGACTTTTGAAAGAAAAATATGCCGATCGGGAAGTCTATCTTATTCCGATCCATGCACCTAGTTTTAAGGGAAGTATGGTGAGTGGATATGATGTCGCAGTGCAGGATCTAGTAAGTGCATTTGCGAAGAAAGATAAACCCAACGGAAAACTCAACCTGATTACTGGATGGGTAAATCCAGGAGATGTAACAGCGCTCAAACACCTTCTGTCGGAAATGAATGTGGATGCAACCGTCCTTTTCGAAATCGAAAGCTTCGATTCCCCTCTGATGCCAGACAAAAGCGGAGTCTCTCATGGCAGCACTACGATCGAAGAGTTGATCGGAACAGCGGATGCACTGGGAACAATTGCCCTGAACAAATACGAAGGTGGAAAAGCCGCCGAATTTCTGGGGAAAAAATTCAACGTTCCGGCGATCATTGGGCCCACTCCTATTGGCATCCGCAACACGGATACCTTCCTACAGAATGTAAAAAAAATGACTGGAAAACCAATTCCCGAATCACTCGTTCGCGAAAGAGGAATTGCCATCGATGCGCTGACAGATCTGACTCACATGTTTTTCGCCGACAAGAGAGTTGCTATCTACGGAAACCCAGATCTTGTTATTGGTCTGGCTGAATTTTGCCTCGATCTGGAGATGAAGCCCTTGATTCTTCTTCTCGGCGACGATAATCAGGCATATCAAAACGATCCACGTATCAAGGCATTTAAGGAAAAAGTCGATTTCGACATGCAGATCATTATGAATGCAGATTTATGGGAACTGGAAAGCCGGATTAAGAACAAGGAAGTTGAACTCGATCTCATCTTGGGCCATTCCAAGGGTCGATGGACAGCCATCGACAACAATATTCCCATGGTACGCGTAGGTTTTCCCACCTTCGACCGTGCAGGACTGTACCGCCATCCTGTTGTCGGATATGCGGGAGCTATATGGCTCGCGGAACAGATGGCGAACACGCTGTTTACCGACATGGAGTACAAGAGGAATAAGGAATGGTTACTGAATGTATGGTAAGGAATATTCAATAAATGAGGATTCTGAGAAATCAAATGTTGTAAGACTTAGCTGGGATTTTATTAGATTCTGCCAGTTCCTGATTGGAATCACATTCTGGCAAAATCCCTCCGAAAAAGACGCAAATCAAATTTTTTCTGGCATACCCGGATACAAGCAGTGGGATCTATTCGGACTGTCTCAACAATATATTCTTATGACTGTGAAATTAATCCCACGCAGCTTATGTAAATCTAATAGATAGTTCCGATGGCGAAAAAATATTTTAATCGCCGCCCGAAATCTTCGTGAATTGCAACACTAAAGGAGGATATGTCTTGAAAATTTCAGTTGTAGAAAGCAATGACCAAAAAACGAGTTCAATATTTGAACCTGGATTCATTGTAACATATGAAGAAGATGGTGGGGAATGGAAAGTCCTGAACAGATTTGAAAATAAAGTTTGCAGCGCAAAGAGTATTGCTGCAGTACGCATGGCTGTGGAGGATACCATAAAGCAGCTTGATAATGTAAAAATAGTGGTTGCAAGTGAAATCCCAGGAATAGCATCCGGCATTTTTGAAGTAGCAGGCTTTGAAATATTCCTTGTGGAAAAAAGTGGGTTTGATGTTCTCGATTCAGTCAAAAAAGAAATGGGGGAAATAATTGAGAAGCAGCAGGAGAAACCCAGCAAATTCGATATCATGCAATTTTTGGAACCTGGTATGAATAAAGGTGATTTTTGTCTTAATATGGAAAAAATCCTTTCAAAGAATCCGCAACTAACTTCAAAGAAAATTCTGTTACCCTATCTGAAAAATGGAGAATTCAACCGTCTGGATGTCATTTGCAGTCATATTCCGAAAGTGGTTTACTACAAATTTAAGAGTCTTAGGGTTTGAATATGAAACTGTGAATTCATTGCCGAATGAAAAGACCGTTAAAATAGTGCATGTGCAAACTCTGTGAAAGGCGGCGATTATTTGGAAACAGCAAGTACAAATTATGGTGTTTTAAAGGGCATCGCTTCCGCAGAATACCATGAAAACGGAATACTCAAACGCTGCATTCTAAAACAAAAAAATTCTATAAGCATTCCTTGTGGCATCTTTATCCCACAATACGAGGATGATGGAAAAAGGAAAAAGCTCATGAAATCCATGACCTTTTATGAAAATGGGAACATTGCAAGTATGGTTTTGCAGGATCCTTTGAGTGTAAATACAAGGCTTGGAAGCCTTCCAGCAGAGATGATCACTTTTTATGAAAGCGGAGCAGTAAAACGTATTTTTCCTGTGTTTGGGAGCATCAGCGCTTTTTGGACGGAAGATGACGAATATAATATTTCTCCGGAATTACAGATCAATCTACCGTTCGATGTCTTTAAAGGTAAGGTTATAAACATAACACTATATGAAACCGGAGAACTTAAAAGCATTACACTATGGCCTAAAGATACAATTCTTATCAAAACGCATGCAGGAGAAATTCAGACACGCATTGGGTTCTGTCTGTACCCGGATGGAAAAATAAAATCAGTCGAGCCTTGTAGCGCTTTGAACGTTAATACGCCAATAGGTAAGGTACTTGCTTTTGACCCTGACGCTCTCGGCATTGACGGTGAAAGCAATTCTCTTGTTTTCTCAGAAAATGGAAGCGTGAAATCTCTTATAACTTCCATGGTGAAGATAACAGTATTTTGTCGTGACGGTAAAGAAATAGTCCATAAACCGTCATTTAAGAGAAGCTATTATTTTGACGACAAGCTGGCAGTTGTACCAATGAAGATCAGTTTTTTCAGCGGATGTGTTAGCTTCGGCAAACGAAAAAGCGAAAAGTCGGATACAGAATACAAAATTTCAGAATGCTCTTTCAGAATTGATGATTTTGTCACTAAGGATTGCCATAATACTTGTGACGAATGTTACTGCTGATGTTATAATGTCGAATTTATGGCTTTGAATTCGGAAAATTGATTTGACGGTTTTAAACCTTTGCTTTTAGCAATTCTCGTTGGAGCTATATTTATATTCGGCCGAAAAACGGATGTATACATCAGCTATGGTGTTTGACTGCATATATTTAGCGAAGATATCTGTTTTACGAGATAAGAGTTCAAGGACGAAAGAGAATACGTCATGATTTAAAGACCGATTCAGAGACTCATGGTTTAATAGGAGCAATTTATTGTAAGCCAGCTATCCACTGGTTAATTGGTAAAAGCTGCTGTTTAAGACAGAATACAGAAAAGTGGTTAAAAACAAATTATTCCATTTTAGACTTACCACGTGCATTATGTTTATTGGTCTTGGAAAAGTAACTTTTGTCTTCTATCAGATTGTATCCCACAGTCGTCACTAGTACCTGTACCCAACAGTCCTGCCACCTATAACAGCTTTCACTATCCAGTTGTTGCTAATGTCGAGTATACAATAAAAAGGTGCGTTGGATGAACATTTCTAAAGCGACTTTGTTTCATGTAACTACAGTACACGGTTACCGCGTTTCTATGTTCAACAGTTTATCAGATCCCACTGAGTTTTCTTTAGCTGTCATTTCCTGTGGCGTTATCCGAAAAACCGAAACTGCATTCCCATCAAGTGAAGAGCGATATTTCTCAATCAAAGTGCTAGTTAAAGGATTAATGTAATACTTTGGCATATATTTCTCAACCAATTTTTGGAGAGTCTCGCTAGCCTCTTTGGGGTCAGTCACCTTTTCAGCCTTTCCAAAAAGCATTACGCTCATGTATGCCGTATCTGCGTGGCAAGGCACCGGATCGGTCACAGTACCATGTTCTTCATATATCGTGAAACAAACGAACGGATTCTGGGAAAGAATATTTTCCTTTTTACCCGAACCCATGCCATGAAAGTAAACAGAACCGTTGTACCATACATAATTCACCGGAATAGCGTATGGGAAAATATCACTTGTCATTCCAAGCACGCCGGTTCTTACCCGCAAAAGAAACGTTTCGATTTTCTTCCGATCTGTGCAATTTCTCTGAGTATAGCGAACCTGATCCATCAAAGAACACCTTTCTTCTACATTTTATCGAATTTACCACATTGTACATTGTATATCTAAAAATAATTTTTATTAAATTTTATATCCCGATCCAAATACTGAGTTCCTTTTTAAGATCCAATCATTTTTTCTAAATTATCCAGTAATTTGAACATTAATAGCCTTGAATCAGTAAGAAGTGTATTTTTACTTAGCATTTCTTTTTCGTTCTGGATATATTTGCCATCTACCAGTTCATCACTGCAATTTTCAATCGCGTTTACGATTGTTTCGTTGCTCATTTCCAGATGAAATTGGAGCCCAATTACTCTATCATTATAAATAAACCCCTGATTTTCACAGGCTTCACTTAAAAAAAGTCTCTTTGCATCTTCAGGCAAATTAAAAGTGTCTCCATGCCAGTGAAAAGCAGTGAATTTTTCAGGAATATTTTCCAAAAAGGTAGCTTGGGAGCTTTCTTGTTTGAATATAAACACTGGAAACCATCCAATTTCCGTATAATTGTTTTTAAATACCTCAGCTTTTAGGACATCAGCAACAAGCTGAGCTCCCAGGCAAATCCCGAGTACTGCTTTTCCTACATAGATAGTTTCTTCGATAAACTTTTTTTCTTCAATCAGCCATGGATATTTTTCATACTCATAAATATTCATCGGCCCACCCATAATTATGAGAAGATCGAAGTTATCCATACTGGGAAAGCTCCCATTTGCGTATAAATGTGTACTCGATAAAGAGTGCCCCTTTTTTTCGCTCCATTGAGCAATAGTTCCAAGAGTTTCAAATTCAACATGCTGAATGTAATGAATTTTCATGTGTTGTTCATTCCATTTAATATATTTTTGAATTAATATTCTACTAATTATAGTATCAACTTTAAACTATTAGGGAAAATAGCTATGTGAGGGTTGGTAGTGTAGTGAATTTGCTGTAAACTCGAAGTCAAATTTTTATGTACTGTATGTAGTTGGATTCTTCCGGTGAGAAATTTTTCTACTCAACAAATTATTGAGATTTATATAATTAAGTGCTTATGCAGCTATTTTTCAATTAAATTGCATAAGTTAAATACTTTTTAAAGCTTCATGAATAAAATATGGAGCCTCTATTGGGTTAATTCCATTTTTTCTTAATTAGTCCCTTGGTTTTCTTCCGATTCTGGCACAGACCACAGACCACAGCTTCACAGTCTTTAATCAAATAAATTATCCTACACAAAACATCATCTTTATTTCCGTAATCTGCCGAGCCACATAAAGGTTTAGTCTCTCTAACTTCTATGAATTGATTTTCACCGCCATCAACTTCAAATATCAAAAAGCGAGATGCGTTTCCGAAATGTTGATTGATAACCTTTCCATCACTTGAAACGATCGCGACTTTCATTTATTTCATCTCCTTCCTAATCCTATCTATAAACTCGAGTTCAAAATCTTGTGATAAAAAGAGTTAAGACTTCCGCAATCGAATAGAGAATCATTAGCATAAAATCTTTAACTAACTGAATTTCAATTTCAACTATGAAGCTTGCTATGCTGAATTTTGCTTCTAAGATGCGTAAGTCTCATATTTTATCAAGATTGAAGAACAAAACCATATGTATTAAGTATGTCTTGTCCGTCTTTCCCGGTCACTAAATCAATGAACTTCTGAGCTTTTTCTTTGTGCGTAGAAGAAGAAACTACAGCTATCGGATAGCTGATAGAGGTGCTAACAGGTACACTTGTGACTATTTTTATAGTCCCAGGTTGTGCGGTCTTTGCATCGGTTAGATATACAAAACCTGCATCCACATCTCCTCTTTCCACGTATACAAGTACTTGTTTGACATCTTCAGCAAGTACAGCTTTATTTTTTAGCTGACTCCACAAACCAGCCTCAGTTAGTGCAAGGAGCGAGTAGTCACCTACGGGGACAGTACCAGGGTTTCCAATGCTTATTTTTTGAACATTAGGGTTAGCTAGATCTTTTATGTTCGTTATATTAAGAGTACTGCTTTTAGGGACAATAAGCACAAGTGAATTATGAGCAAAATCTTTTCGTGAACTGTTTACAATAAGTGATTTATTGCTAAGTTTATTTATTTGATTCTCATCAGCTGAGGCAAAAACATCGACAGGTGCACCTCCTTCTACTTGCATGCGTAAGTTGCCTGAACTTCCAAAGTTGAGATTTACTTTCGTTCCAGGATTCTCCTTTTCAAACTTTGAAGCAATGTTCGTGAAAGCTTCCGTAAGGCTGGCAGCTCCAGAAACTGTTATAGTTTCAGGTACAGCTATAGCTGAAGTTGCAGCTGTAACTGGAGTGTCTGTTGTATTTGGCGATTCACTTTTATTACCAACACATCCTATTGCAAGGAATAAACTGAACAATGCTAACAGAAGAAGCAATTTTTTTTTCATAATTTTCATCCATATTAATTTAGGTTTTGCATTTATATTCAACAGCTATTATATTATATAGATTTTGTAGTATACAATAACCAGGTGCCTTTTCTCTGCAATGGGTCTATTAGGATCTCACTTCTGCGTCCATAATTCACCACTTTGTATATCTGAAAATGTTTTTTATTTCTTCGTTGACGGCTTCATATTCCACAAACATCATGATCAGTTTTCTTAAGAGCTCTCATCTCATAATACATATCATCAGCAGTGATCCACGTTTACTTTCCTCTGCAAAAAATATTTTTCTCAGTGAAAATACCAAGCTTCTGCCAATCCGGCAATTATTTATTCCAGCCAGTCAGAAAGTGCTATAAGCCTGTTCATTCTTATTTGATATGCCAACGAAATTAATTTATAAGACCAGATCTTGCTACAGTTCTTCAACTGGTACATACTTAATGGTTTTGAGATCAGAAAATGTTATTAAGGAATACAGTAACCTATTACCTACTTTATATAATATATATTTTTCCATATTTGAATTATAAAGTAACCATTGATAACGCATAATTCAAGAGATGAAAGGAAGAAAGTTATAAAAACGATATCAAAACCCCTAAAAACAAAATAGTTATCTGCTTAGATGACCGATTATAAATATCCAACTGAATTCAAAAATTTCCAAAATTCCCACTTTCCAAACGACCATAATTTATTCGTCTGCGTTTTCAGCTTTATTAATGATTCAAGTACACACTCCAAAATTTTATTTTATTAATATATATATTAGAAGGGTATTTAAACATATGAGATACAATTAAAGGAAGTATAGCGGAGATAACATTCCCCATAGCAAAAAAAAAAATTGAGAGTACTCTGGCAAGAAAGTTCCGTCATCAAGTAGAAGAAGTAAAACTTAAATTAATAATATATAACAGAAAGTGAGTAATAGAAACAAAAAGATTGTAGAAATAATTTGGATTAAATTATTTTTAGATAACCAAAAATACTGAGGATCTTTTTAAGATCCAATTAGTCTTTCTAAATTGTCTAGTAATTTGGACATTAAGAACCCTGAATCAGCAAGAATTGTGTCTTTACTTAGCATTTCCTTTCAAGTAAATTAAAAGTCTTCGATCTGGATATATTTCCCATCTATCAGTTCATAACTGCAATTTTCAATCACGTTTCAGATTGTTTCGTTGCTCATTTCCGGATAAAATTGAAGCAAAATTACTTCATCATTATAAATAAACCCCTAATTTTTCAGGAATATTTTCCAAAAAGAAAACTTTGGAGCTTTCTTGTGTGAGTATAAACACTGGGAACCATCCAATTTCCATATAATTGTTTTAAAGATCTCAGCTTTCAGGAATCAGTGACAAGCTGAGCTCCCAGGCCGAACTAGAGCACTGCTTTTCCTACAAGTAGTTTCTTCGATAAACTTTTTTTCGTATCTCAGCCATGGGTATTTTTCATACTCGTAAATATTCATCTGTCCACCCATAATTATAAGGGGGTCGAAGTTATCGAGACTAGGAAAGATATCATCTACGTTTAAATGTGTACTCGATAAAGAGTGCCCTTTTTTGATCCATTGACCGATAGTTTTAATAGTTTCAAATTTAACATCCTGGATAGAATGGATTTTCGTGTGCTGTATTTCTTATTTAATGAATTTTTGAATTAATATTCTGCTAATTAGAGTATCTTCTTTAAATTATTGCGAAAAAGGAGTAGGTAGAAATCTGGTATTGTCATGAATTTGCTGTAAATTCGAAGTCAAATTTTGATGTACTGTATGTTATTGGGTTCTCCCGATGCTAGATTTCTCTACTAAGTAAATTATTTAAGATTTATGATTTTACAGAAAATCAAATACGATACCGAAATTATTTTGAGTTTCAGGCACTAGACTCTGAAAAAAGGGGATTTTATCCAAAAATAATAGTAGCCAAATAGGCAACAAATTCTAAATTGACATATATCTGCAGAATGTCTACTGACTACTATTTCTGCCAATTAAAATTACTAATTCATTTGGTAGTGGAATTGCCTAAAAAACATATTTAACATCCGTGATTAAAGTCACATTTGAGCTTTCATGGCAATTTACCGATTAGTTTTTAGGCGGCTTGGGAAATTAAAATTAGGACATATTTCCTGTCCAAAAAAATAATGGAGCCAAGGTTCAAAAAAGAATAAGGGAAAAAAGACTATTATTTATTTGAGCTTCTTATTCGAAGAATTCAATATTTATTTTAGAACCGAATCAATAAATTATTTAGTCGAATACAAATACATATATATTAATATATTCATAACGATAGTGAGTAATATAATATTAATAATACTTAAATGAGGTAACAAATAATGAAATTAAGTGCACGCAATGTCTTGAAAGGCAAGGTTAAAAAAGTTGTATCTGGAATGGTCAATTCGGAAATCGTAATCGAACTACCTGGTGGAGCAGAAATAATTTCGATCATAACAAAAACATCAGCTGAAAACCTGAATCTAAAAGAAGGAAGCGAAGCATATGCAGTAATCAAGGCCTCAAATGTGATGATAGCTATAGATTAATCGGTTTATTTCTATCCTTTTCATTGCACCAGAGAATTATATACTAGGACCGTTTATTAAATTTCCCAGACGTTTCACTAAAAGACTACTAATTGGGACTCACGTAGTTGAACTTCGTTGCACTCGATCAAGATACAATCGGTGAGGAACTGGTTACTTTTGCTGCGTTTTCTGTAAACATACAAAGGTAGATCAAGTAGAATGGATTAATGCAGTAGTCATTTTAATGAAAACAATTTCCTTAACCGAATAAATTTAAAGCTCCAAGACAAATTTTTTTGCTTCCTAAATATTAGTAATTAGTATCTTTTTAAATAGAATTTAATCCTCTCATAGACCAATGCAAAGACCTTGTTCCAACACTATCTAAATCAGTTCCAGTATATTATGTTAGTACCCCAATAAGTTATCCCATAAGAGCAGGGAATACTAGAAGAGTATTGGATTTGTGATTATATCAAGTTATGACTCGTAGAAACCTATCAAAATCAGCGTATGAGGCTAAAAATGAGTAAATAAATATATATCAGGCTATTTAGTTCAATTTAATGAAGATTCTTCATTTCAGAAGATTTCTATAGAGCCAGAGTAACATAATCAAATTTGATTTCTATGTTAGACCAGATATGGTTTCCATTATATCTTACATTCTGGATAGCAATCGTATCATCCCTTCTAGTATTGTGTAGTGGCGTAATCATAGCTTACATATTCGCGAGACGTGATTTCCGGGGAAAAAAGCTTGCAGAGGTATTGATAACACTTCCTCTAGTCCTTCCACCTACAGTAATTGGTTATCTTTTGATCCTTCTTATGGGGAAAAACGGATTTATTGGACACATGATTTACAACGTTCTGGGAACAGGAATCATGTTTACCTGGGAGGCTGCGGTCATTGCAGCTTATACGGTTTCTCTTCCCCTTATGGTAAGAACCACACAGGCGGCCATTGAAGCAGTGGATAAGGAACTTGAATATGCAGCTTATATCCTTGGAAGAAGTGAGATTGAGACTGCTCTAGCAATAACATTGCCTCTTGCAAAAAGAGGCATACTAGCAGGACTGGTACTCAGTTTTGCAAGGTCTATTGGAGAATTTGGAGCAACCCTTATGCTGGCAGGAAATATCCAGGGAAAAACAAATACAATGTCGATTTCAATATACAATGCTTTTCAGTCGGGAAATGACGAACTTGCTAAAGTACTTGTATTGATCCTAATTCTTATGTCCCTACTGGCTATTGCTCTAACCGGAAGATTCGTAGGAAAAATAGAGGCATGAGAACTTGGGAGTTAAAGTTGACATTAAAAAATGGTACAACAAAGCTGAAATCGATGGAAAAAAAAAGTACTAAAAAACCTTTTATGTTAGATATCAACTTTGAAATGGAAAACGAGCTTGTTGTACTTTTTGGTCCTTCAGGATCAGGAAAGACCACATTGTTCAAATGCATTTCGGGAATCATGGAGCCTGATAATGGAATAATAGCTGTTGGAAGTAACGTTTATTACGACAAAGACAAAAAAATTAATCTTCCTATCCAGAAGCGCAACCTTGGCTATGTTTTCCAGAACGATACACTTTTTCCCCACATGAACGTTAGAAAAAACATAGAATGTGGCATCAAAAATTGGAAAAAAGAAAATCAGGGAAACAAGGTTTATGGAAGTGCTGGACCTTCTCCATATCGAGGAATTAGAAACCCGTTACCCTTCACAACTTTCAGGTGGACAGAAACAAAGAGTTGCTCTGGCAAGAGCTCTTGCTCCCAAACCAGAGATTCTACTTCTGGATGAACCCTTTTCCGCACTTGACACTGAAATAAGAACCAAACTTGCAAAAAAAATAAAAACTTTACAAAATAAGATTAGAATACCTTTGTTGTTCATAACTCACAACCTGGAAGAAGCTTTCCTACTGGCTTCCAAAATTCTTGTATTACATGGAGGAAAGGCCCAGCAGTTCGGAACTCCAGAAGAAATATTTTATAATCCCCAAAACCGACATGTTGCAGAGATATTTGGTTTGTCAAATATTTTTGATGATGCTTATGTTAAGGAGCGTGATGAAGAATCGAAAAGCACAATCTTGGAGAGTGGAAGCATGCAAATAACGGTAAAGTATCTTAATTTTAGGGTCAGGGACGAAGTTTGCTGGGGGATCCATCCTGAAAACATAACTCTTCTCCCTCCTGAATCCGGTTCTGAGGATCAGAATGAAAACCTGTATTTAGCATCAATCAAAAGTATAATTAATAAAGGACCAAAAAAACGAATTGTACTTAAGCTTGTCAAACATAATAAAATTTTGAATGCAGAAATACCTGCACAATTTGTTGATTCCCTTAAGCTGCATGTAAGTGATTCATGCCTGATAAAATTGGAAATGAGTAAAGTAGTAGCATTCTATTGTTTTTAACTCCAAAAATAATACATCGAGTTGTGAATGGAAATATTGATTGTTCCCAATTATATGATTGATGTTTTCAATGACTGAATTTATGCCCGATTAGATGGTTGATATTTTCATCGTAGAATATACTTTGTTCAAACGCACTTGTTTTCTAAAATTACCGGCAACCTGGAACCAAAAACTACATCATGCAGATAATGAAAGAACATCAATTAGTTATCGATGGACCACTTATTAATTTGTCTGCAACATATTATTTTCTTGGCCCTAAAATAAGGGTAATAATTAACCTACAATACGGTGCAAAAGCTACCAATATCCATGATCCATCATATTCATAATCTTTCATTCTTAATACTATTTTTTTGACTATTACACATAACTCATCCATTTATATCTTGGCCATATCCAAGTTTGTCATCAAATTCTCATTTTACCTTATCACATTATCGGCCGAATGATATAACCATCGACTTATAAGTAGCTGATGGTATATTTAGTACATCAGCAATAGCCTCTATGTTCAACCTTTCACAGATTATAGGGCCAACTCAATAACGAATACTCGTTTTTACGAAAGTTGTAAGAGAAAATATCTGTATGGATATAGTAATACTGGGTTATGACAATGGCAGATGCATTTTCTAATTTTTTATCCACAGCTTAGATAAATTCAATTTTCAAGAACATTACCTTGACCAGTAGGTCCGTAATATTCACAATTTTTATTTGGACAGGCATAATTACTAAACCTGTTGTTTGCCCAATTTCTAGCCGCTTTGTATGTATTGAAAATAATTCTCTAGCTGAAAAGTGACCACACCAAAAAGATTAATTTCAAGCTTGAATGTGATATACCGCAATAAAATGTTCCGATATTGTGCATGTGCATCCACATTTGGAAAATGAATAGAAATTACCCATACAAAAAAGCTGAGAGCCCAAAAGTTGAATTTGCGATAATGAGCTCAGGAGACAGATTATGATAGATCTATTTGAACTGTATTTTCACGAAGATTGTCCTTATGAAGATGAAAGTGTCGAATTGTTGGGAATAAAAGGAAAAGGTACATTAAAGATTGTTTCTAGAGAGACCGGAGTTTGTGCCTGCGCAGATGAACTGGCTGAACATTATAGAAAAAAAGGAATAAAAATTTTGAATTACCTGCAAGACGGTAAGAAGTTTAAATCCGGAGACATAATTTTAGAGGCTGAAGGCAACTTGAAGCTCCTTTTCAGGCTTTGGAGAGTCTCCCAGACTTTTCTTTCTTTGATGTGTGCAATTGCTGGAAAAACCGCCTCACTTGTTAGTGCAGGCAAAAAAGAGAATCCTGACATTATTCTTGCAGCAACCAGAAAGACCCATCCAGGAGCTAGACTTTTTGAGCTCAAAGCCGTCCGTGCTGGAGGAGGAGATATTCACAGAAACTCTCTTAGCGATTCCATTCAAATCAGCCAGAATCATCTAGAAGTAGTCGGAGAGCTAAAAAAACTTCGGGCTATGAAGAAAATAGAAATAGAACCACGCTCGAGGGAAGAGGCTCTCAGATATGTAAAAGCTGCAGACATAATGCTTCTTGATCATCTATCCCCAGCAGAATTGCGAAAGGTCGGACCAGAACTTAAGCAATTAAATCCCAAACTTGAGATTGCAATAGGAGGAATTGAAGTGGAAAACATTCCTTATTATGCTCCTTTTGTTGATATTATTGTCGTAAGCGCTCCCTATTACGCAACCCCCTTGGACATGACAACAGTCATAGCAAAAATATAATAAATTTGAAGCGAAATTTTTGAGAAGACGTATAAGAAGATATCCTGTTACCGTCGTGGGCAATACCTGTGGGAGGGTCAAGAAAACATCTGCTAGCCACTTTATGTGAACTCTCCTTTTGCCAGGAGATAAGCAATTATAATCCCGAAAATAACCACAAAGAAAGATTTTACAGTAGATTTTTTATTTGAGATTTGATGCCAACTCATGACCAATTAAAATGTCCCATTAAATCCTTCTTCAGTTCCCAGATTCAGTAATAATTTCTAAAATTTTTATGGCCTTTCCTGGATTTTTACGGAGCTCTTCCACTTCGTGGGATGTCGCGAAGAAAGCAACCACACCAGGCAGAAAACCACTGCAAGGACTAGAAAGTATCAGTTTTTTTCCGTTCTTTAATTCATTTTATTCCCTCAATATATTCCTTCTCAGTTACCTTACTGGTATATGTTGCTGGTTTTGCCTGTACAGGTGAGCTGAAAGTATCAGTTGCTTCAAGAATGGCATTCGTGATCCTGTCCAACAGTTCCAGTGCTCCACGGTATCCGACAGTAAGAATACGCTGTGCACCCACCCTATCGTGGATTGGCAGGCCAACCCTCACCAGAGGAATATCTCGGGCTTTGGCAATGTATCTCCCATTTGAGTTTCCGATCAAGATATCTGGGCTACAGTCGCTGATCGCGTCATTCAGACTATCAAAATCAATCCCATCCAGAACCACAGGTTCAAATTCTGGCCTTATCTCTTTGAATATTTGCCTGATTTTCATTCCAAAGTCCCGGCTTTTGCTTCCGGTGGCTACTAGTACTGGATACATCCCAATTTCCAGCATGAATGTCGTGAGGCTAAATACCATGTCAGGGTCTCCGTAAACTGCTGCTTTTACACCATAAAGATACTTGTGTACATCCACCATGGCATCTAGGAGCCTTCCTCTTTCTTTCTGGTACTTTTCAGGAATAGGGCAGTTGAGAATGCTAACTAGTTCCGTAAAGAAATTATCCGTGTTTGAAAGCCCTATTGGTATTGGAACACTGTGTCTTGGTACACTATAATTTCCTTCCAGAAATTCCAGTGCCAAGTTCTTGCTAACTATACCCAAGCCCAAACTTGCCAGACTATTAGGCATATCCTCAATTTCAGTAAGTAGAGTACCTCCAGGAGCAATTTTAGGGAAATCATCTCTCAAAGGGGCATCAAAGGTTTCTGAAATGTCAGGCAGGAAGATGTAATTTTCTGCAGTAACCTCAAGGATCTCTTTTATCTCCCGCACATCTGCAGGAGAGAGACTCTCAACAGTGATTAGATTAATTTTTCCGTTTGGAATCCTTATGGCTGTATCTTTTCCTTGGTTTTCTGCAAATTTTCTAACAACTGCTTCTAAGGTCTTTATGTACCCACTTACGTGGCTCTCCCCATAGCTGGGAGTGGAAACTGGAATGATTATAAGATCTTTTTTAGGATCATCTCCAATCTCCTCCTCTTCTTTGAATTCTCGGATTATCGCAGGTACGTCATCCCCGATGGTTTCGGCAAGACATGTAGTAGCAACGCCAATTACCTTCGGTTGATACCTATTGATGACGTTTCTTAACCCTTTTTTCAGGTTTTCCCTGCCTCCGTATACTGCTCCCTTTTCGCTTAAGGAACTCGATGCAATGTCCACAGGTTCTCTGAAATGGTGGGCAAGGTGCAGGCGCATGTAAGTGCTGCAGCCCTGAGAACCGTGATAGAGAACCATCGTGCTTTCAATCCCCTTGAAAGCAAGGGCACTTCCCATAGGCTGGCACATGATACAGGGATTTACGGTTGTATAGCTTCTTTTAGTCATCTTGAGGCCTCTCCAGATATTTGATTTTCGGCTGCTACATCTATATTAAGATACAATAACTCTGGTTCCACATCCATGATTTTATACTCTTTTGCGTGTGGCTCTCCGGAAATCTTCCCCTTTACTGCTTCTTTTCCTGAGCTCATTGTTTCAGGTTTCAAGACCCGCTGTCTTATAGATTTCCAGACCGGGCTGCTAATGGAAGCGTCTACTTCTCGCGCAAAATTCACAAAGCCATCAAAGCCTTCGAACTTCACTACCCTATCGTGGTTAAAGTCGCAGAAAGCAACACCTAGCTTGTATGCTATAAACCTCTCCTTTACACCCGCAACCATCAGGTCAGCTTTTTGTTTAACGAGCAGTTCGGCAAGCTCTAAGGGATTTGCATCGTCCACAATAACCGTCCCATTCCTAACTGAATAGCTTATCTGCTCATAATCTTCCTTTTGCCCAGTCTGAGTCCCGATGATGACAACATCCATGCCAAGTTCGGAAAATCCTTTGATAAGTGTTAGAGCTTTGGCAGGCCCTCCCATGTAAATAGCAGCCTTTTTCCCATTGACCCTCTCCCGAACCCTGGAAATTTCAGGCATTATGCGGTTTGTTTCGGTTTTCAGAATTTCTTCTGCTTTCTCTTTAATATCTTCTGAGCCAAAGTATTCCGCAGTCTTTCGCAGGGCTATTGATATATCTTCAATTCCAAAGAAGCTCACGGTGAGATATGGAATTTCATACTCTTTCTGCATCCATTTTGCAAGATAAGTCATTGACCCGCTGCACTGCACGAGGTTAAGGTCGGCTTCAGATGCTCGTGATATAGATTTGACAGTTGAATCCCCTGTTAAGGAGACTATGACCTCAATTCCCATTTGCTCAAATAGGGGTTTTATGAGCCAGACGTCCCCAGCCACATTGAAGTCTCCGAGGATGTTTATCCTTGGTGGTTTCATGAGTTCATGGCTTATTTCAGGTTTATTTTCTGCAGCATTCTCTTTCGGAGGTCTTTTGATTAACTGCTTCAAGGCGTCACAGGCAGCTTTGTACCCATCGGACTTATTGCCTTTGAACCCTTCTGACTTTACAGGGATTACCGGAATATTATGCTTCATGCTTGCTATTTTGCATACAGCTTCAATGTCATCCCCTATAACTCCCACAATGCATGTTGAATAAACTAAAATAATCGGGGGAGTGTAGAGCCCCACAAGTTCATCAATTGCATTTGATAGTTTATTCTCGCCTCCGAATATAACATCGAGCTCTTTCATATCTGTACTGAAACTGCTGCGGTTTGTCTCTACCCCACTGGACTTTGCACCCCTTATATCCCAGGTATAACCTGCACAACCAATTGAGCCGTGAACAAGATGTATGGCATCGGTTATTGGATTTAAGACAACCCTGGCTCCCGAATATACACATGCCCTCTGGCTAATAGCCCCTGCAAGGGAATTATTGTCGCAGGCAAGGGGGATTATCTGTCCTTTTTCCTGCTTTCTGGCAATGTATGGTTGCCTTTCCTCTAGAGTATCTACTATTCCGGTTTTCTCTGTCATATCTTTCACTACCCTCTGCATCTGTTTTCAGATTTGCAGCGACAATTATCTGGTTTTCCATTTCTCTTGCTTCTCAGTTGCTTCTCAGTTAATTCTCGGTTTTAATTTCGCGACTTTATATTCTGGATTATCTTATGGAACTGTATCATGAATTTTCATTTTGAATCACGTTCTTTACTGAATAGTTTCGAGCAACCAGTCAGGTTCATCTCTGTCTTTTCTATCAAGTAGGGTGTTTCCTATGCGTTCCACCAATCTTGCAGCGCCTACATATCCCATGATCGGGAAATAGTGAAGATTTGCCCTATCCATGATTGGGAAGCCTACCCTTATCAGTGGTAAATCCTCTGCCCTTGCTATGAATTTTCCATATGTATTGCCGATAAGGAGATCCACAGGGTTCCTCTTAACAATCTGGTGAAGCGTGAAGAGGTCCCCTCCCGAAATAACGTCTGCTTCCGGGTATTCAGAGCCTATAAGATCCTCCATTTCTTTTTCAAACTCCGAGCTCTGAGTACCAGTGAGCACTACACTGGGTTCCATACCCATTTCCAGTACAAGGCTTGTGAGACCTGCAATGATATCCGGATCCCCATAAATGGCAACCTTTTTTGCGTGGTAATGTGGATGGGCATCAGTCATCATGTCTACCAGCCTACCGCGCTCATCCTCAAGTCTGGGAGGAATCGCAACATTGGCAAGCTTTGCTACGTTCATGATGAAACGATCAGTGTTTCTGATTCCGATTGGAATAGGCCCTATTTTTGCAGGGACATTATAGCGACTTTCAAGGATCTTTGCTGCAGAGCCTCCTGCCATCCTACAAAGAGCGATCGTCCCGAAGGAATTTGCAGAATCTTCGATATCCCCGATCGGAGTACCACCTCTTGGATACATTGAAGATTCTCCAGTGAGTGGGGCATCAAATACGTCGGTAGTATCTGGGAAGACGATGCTGGAGATTCTCATTATCGAAAGTATGCGTTTTATTTCCCTAATGTCTCCAGGTTCCACAAAGCCAGGAATGATATTGAGTTTTCCATTTGGTTTGCTTTTTTTGGCAAAGGTTGTCACGAAAGACTTTACCATATTATCATAGCCAGTAACATGAGTTCCCACGTAACTGGGAGTAGAAGCTGCACAGATTTTGATAGAAGGATCTACGAGTTCTTCCATTCGAACATCTTCTACGATAGTATTCACATCGTCTCCTATAGTTTCTGCCACACAGGTGGTGTGAATAGCGATCACTTCTGGCCTGTAGATTGTAGTCAGGTTTTCAAGCGCTTCCTTGAGATTTGCTGCGCCTCCGAAAACAGCGGTCCCTTCTGAAAAGCTGCTGGTAGTGCCCATTGCATTTTCACGGTAATGCCTACTGAGGCACATGCGCAGATAAGAAAGGCAACCTTGGGACCCATGACTGTGTGGCATACAGTTATGGACTCCAAGGGCAGCATAGACTGCGCCAATAGGCTGGCAGATCTTTGCAGGGTTAATGGTTACCGCTTCTCTGGTTACTTCTTCACATGAGGTATAGTCTAACATTTATTCCTCCTTAATCTACTACTCCAGCTTTCCAAGGCGGGCGTATAAACTTCCAGGTTGGGCTGTGCAGAGCCATGTCAATATCTCTTGCGAAATTCAAAACCCCGGAAAAGCCTGTATACCGTCCGCTGTAATCATAGGAGTGAATCTGCCGTGATGGGATTCCGAGCTTCTGGGCCCAATACTTGTCCTTGATCCCTGAACAGAAGAGGGCAGGTTTGAGGGCCTTTACAAGAGCTTCGGTCTCGTGATGATTGAGATCGTCAACTACGATTGTTCCATCCTTTATTTCAGGGAAAAGACCTTCATAGTCCATAAGCCCAATTTTCTGTTTCAGCTCTTCAATCCTCTCCTTACTGACCGCAGGTTCAATATTTTCATCCCTTTCATAATGTATATCCTCAAGGATGGAACCCAAAGCTCCTTGCTTCATCCCTGGAATGACCTGTCGACCTTCATAATCATCCCTATGGGCGAATTGGTATCCTGCAACAACAATTTTCATGCCGAGTTCTTCGAAGAGGTTCACGTAGTGATGGCTTCTTGAACCTCCTGCATAGATAAAGACAGATTTGCCCTGAAGTTTTTTCCTGTATTTTTCAATATCAGACTGGTATTTTGCTTTTTCTTCGGCAATGATTTCTTCAGTTTTCCTAGTGAGTTCCGGGTCATCAAAGAATTCTGCCATTTTCCGAAGAGATTTAGTTGTACCTTTGGTGCCCACATAGTTTACCTTCAACCAGGGGATCCCGTATTTTTCTTCCATCATTCGATTCGTGTAGTTGATGGAACGGTGGCAGAGCAGGATGCTGAGCTTTGCTTTATGGGCTTTTGCAAGTTTATGGAATGACCCGTCTCCTGTGAAAGTCGAGACTATCTTGTAACCTATTTTTTCCAGAATTGGCTTGATTTCCCATAGGTCTCCCCCGATATTGTATTCTCCGAATATATTGATATCAAAGGGAGTAGGATTTTCAAGTTCCTCGGTTCCTATCAGATGTTCCATCAGAGAATTGCTCGCAATGTGGTGCCCTGCCGACTGGCTTACTCCTCTGTACCCTTCACAACGAGAAGGGATAACCTTGATACCATACAGTTTTTCAGCTTCCCGAGCAACAGATTCGATATCGTCTCCGATTAGTCCTACAGGACAGGTTGCAGAGATACTTATGGCTCCGGGATTGAATATCTTCACAACCTCATCAATGGCTTTCTTCAGTTTTTTCTCACCGCCGAAAACGATATCAGTTTCTTTCATATCTGTACATACGCAATAGTTGAGGAAATTATCTTCACCTTCTTCTGCCTTTGCAAGGTTTCGCCTGGTTCCCCAAGTGAAGTATGCGCAGCCAATAGGGCCATGAACAAGGTGAACCATATCTTTTATCGGCCCGAAGACTACTCCCTTGGAACCAGCAAAGGCACAGCCACGGTTTGTGAGGATTCCTGGAATAACCTTCTCATCAGCCTCAATATGCTGTTCAGTAGAGCAGTCCCTGACAACTATATGCTTTCTCCGGTTCTTTGCAGCTTTTTCCGGGAGCACTTTCAGCATGTTATCTATAAGCTGCTGTTTATCCTCAATTCTCTGACCGATTTCAGCTCCCATTTACATCAACTCCTTAGTAACGGTCATTTCTCCACTTTCCCCAGTCCGGATGCGGAGCGCTTCACTAATTTTTGACACGAAAATTTTTCCGTCTCCTACATGCCCTGTCTGGTTTACTTCAATTACTTTTTTAACCACTTCACTTACGCTTGCGTCATCCACTATGATGGTAAACATCCTTTTCGGAATGAAACGGATACAGTTCTCAGCTTTTTCTTTTTTAGGATCTGGCAAGGGCGGGTCAAACTCAAAGCATAGTCCTCTTTGCTTCCCATGACCCATTACCCTATTTACGGTAAACGAGGGAAAGCCACATTCAAGGAGAGCTTCTTTAGTTTTTTGGACTTTGTTCATTCTGATTATTGCTGTAATCTCTTTCATGGGATTATCCTCCGAAAATCTGGCTTTAAAGCCCGAGCTTTCCATTCCTCGGCATAGTTTACTTCAATTATTTTTTGAATCACTTCGTTTACGCTTGCTTCATCTACTACGATGTTAAAGATTTTTTTTGGAATGAAGCGGATGCAGTTTTCATATTCTTCTTTCTTAGGAACTGGTAGGGGTAGGTCAAACTCAAAGCATAGTACTTTTTGCTTCCTTTGGCTCATTACCCTATTTATGGTAAAAGAGGGAAAGCCACATTCAAGGAGAGCTTCTTTAGTTTTCTGGACTTTATTAATTTCGATTTCTTTCATGGGACTACCCTCCGAAAATCCGGCTTTAAAGTCCTGGTTTTCCACTCCTTATGGTGTAAGCTTCTTCAATTGGATTTACGAAGATCCTTCCGTCTCCATATTTACCGGTCCTTGCCGACTCCATTATGGCCTGTATAACTTTGTCCTTGTGTTCGTCCTCGACCACCATCATGAGCATGATCTTCTGCAGTTCATCGTAGTGGATGTCTGCTATATGAATCCCCTTTTGCTTCCCTCTTCCAAAGACTTCCATCTTGGTCAGAGAAATGCAGCCCTTTTTTTCAAGATTTTCGATAACTTTAGACTCCATGCCTGGCCTGATTATTGCCCGTATCATTTGCATTTTGATCTCCTCTGCATCTCATCAATTATAACTCAACAATTCCAAATTCCACCATCATGGATTCTAACTCTTCCATAGGAAGTGGAGTTGGGACAACAAGGTTGGTATTTTTCTGGATATTATTGGCAAGGGTAAGGTATTCCTTGGCTTGGTTGGACTCGCGATCGAAATCTATTACAGTCTTTCTGTTGATCTCTGCCCTCTGTACAATATTATCCCTAGGTACGAAGTGGATCAGATGACTTCCCAGTTTATTTGCGAACGCTTCCAGAAGTTCACGCTCCCCATCCACATTTCTGCTGTTGCAAATGATGCCTCCTAGGCGGGCTCCCCCTTTGGCAAATTTAGCAAGCCCTTTACAGATGTTATTTGCTGCATAGATAGCCATTAGTTCTCCACTGGCTACAATATAAATTTCTTTAGCTTTCCCTTCGCGGATTGGCATAGCAAAGCCCCCACAAACGACATCACCAAGAACGTCGTAGAATACATAATCGAGGTCATCAGTGTATGCTCCCAGGTTTTCAAGCAGCCCTATAGCAGTAATGATCCCTCTACCGGCACATCCTACTCCTGGTTCAGGACCACCAGACTCTACACATTTAATGCTCCCAAAACCTGGCTGTACAACAGTTTCAAGATGTACTCCTTCATCTCCCTCATTTCTCAGAGTGTCAAGTACAGTCTTCTGATTCAGGCCTCCAAGAAGCATTCTGGTAGAGTCTGCTTTTGGGTCGCATCCTACAAGAAGAATTTTATTTCCCATAGTTGAAAGGGCTGCAGTCAGGTTTTGTGTGGTAGTTGATTTTCCGATACCACCCTTTCCATAGATTGCTATTTGTCTCATATTGTTTCTTGCTCCTTTACCTGCTTCCTTTGGCTGCCGGAAATAGGTAACCTATGTCTATTACAATAGTATATATAACTTTTCCTTGGATGCGCAAATTCAACTTCCGAATATATTTTGTATCCAAGTTTCAAAAGATGTTTTAAAAAAGTACCACATTCTTGCTCTGTTTTGGGAGAATTATTCAAACATTGTAACTTTTCAGTTTAGATAATATCATATCGCAATCATTTCTAACAAGATTCAATGAGCAGATTTCAGTGAACTTATTTTGTTTAACCATAGACTTTTGATCAGTTTTTGGTTTCCCATCAGTTAGTAATTAAAGAGATCTATTGGATTAAAATGGATACCAATCAACTCATTTAGGTGTGCTGAATAGTTGCTATATTTTAGAATGTAGGACTTAAGATTTGTATTACTGACCCGATTCCCATAAAAATAGTTCCTACTTAATGTTCCTTAGAGATATTTCACTATATATTATAAGATATGGCTAATAATAGCCATATAGTTAAATTTAAATGTGTTTAAGTCGGCGAATAATCAGGTATTAGCTATTACATATAAGTTTGCCTTTAGATAAAGTTAGTTGAAAATTAAATTATGTAGCGATATTTATCAATGCACTTGCCGATTGGAAGTAAATAAAAAAGACAATAGCCTTAAAACGTTGTATAAATGGGAAATACGTTATTGGAGTGGATACAAATATGGAGAAACAAAAATTTGACAGAATGAAAACAATACTTGGCATACTTATGTCAGTCTTTTTAGTAGTGTCATTGACAACTATGTCAGTTAGCGCACAGAATTATAATAATTATGTGAGACAATTTCCATACGGCGCACCGACTCTATATCAACAAAATAATGTTAGTTACATAGGACCATTTTACCCACCAGCTCCCTATGGCATGAGCGGGGATAGCGATGTCATCTGCGGACCTTATGGATGTGCATTGAACGCACCTCTGAATTATCTTCCCCAGGCTATCCTAGGCGATAACGGTTGGTAAAAATAAATAGTTATTTCAGCAACGGTATCGATCGCTGACTAATCAGATCATGAATAGTAGTAAGAATGCATTGAGGTATTGTTTATCTAGAAGTGAAAATTAGTAAAATATAGAAATTGCGAATAAAATACCTCTTTTTTTTTCATTTTTTAGCATTAGAATGCACTCTAATAATGTGTTAACTATACTGAACACTTCTAGTGCAATCAAAAAATCAATATCCATTAAATCATTCATGTTTATAGAACGAAGCTTAAAATCACTGAATCTTCAGCCCCAGTGTATCATAAGTGTCAACTTCGAACCTGTTCCATAGGTAATTTTCAGCTGCTCCTTTGCTAACAATGTTTATAGAAGATGCAAATACCCATCACTCCATAGTGTATGTTCTTTCCAAGAGTATTTTTAAATACTCTTTTTGAGTTTTCCATGCCCCTAATTGTGTACTTGATCAGAAAGAAAAACATATGAGCAATTTGGGATATAGAATACATGAAAATATTAGAGCCAATGTAGTTGAATTGAAATATCAGGAGTATTAAGCCTTTAACTATCAAAAGATATATTTAAACAGTAGTCTTATATTGCCTTGTTATATATCTTCAGTCCTTAGTTTCCACATAGGAATAAATATAAATAATATTATAAGGAAAGGGGTTATTGCTTGCTTGGAAGTGTATATTTATTTGAATCCAAAACCTATTCATCCCACAATCTGATAGGTAACACAATAAGTAATAGATATATACAAGCAAGCTAATATTCCGAAACTATTCTTTGCGTAATCCTAAAACTTTCCGAATTGTTTTCATGATGCTGAGCATTATCCACCACTAAACAGAAGATATATTCTTAAGTTGATAATGTTTTTTAATTCACATTTGATAAAGGACAAAAATTCATGATAAATGAATGGGATTATTGCAAGATCGACTTACAGAAGTTAACCTTTAGGGAGATAGCCTTGAGATGGCTGACCTTAAAGAAACTAATCCCATAAAAGCTAACCTTAAAAGAGTTAGCCTCAGTAAGATTAGCTCCTTCAAATTGAGCTACTATAAGACTCGCTCTTCTAAAATAAGTCTCTACAAAAACAGCTCCGCCAAGGTTAACCTTTTCAAGGTGGGAAACCTAGAAGATGCAATTTTTTGCATTAAGTAAACTATATAAGCATAATTACTTTATCTGTAAAATTAATTTGGAATATCACCTTTTGGAGATATATAAAAACTTATAACTGGAAATAACATTCATTTGGATATATAGCGATTAAGTAAAGAGAAGTTGATTTTATGAAGATGGTACAAGCAATAATACGGGCAGAGAAAATGGATGATGTAAAAAAGGCTCTAGAGGAGAAGGGTTTCATTGCCATGAGCATTTTTGAGATAACTGGCAGAGGGGAGCAAAAAGGTATAACCCTCGAACACAGAGGAAAGAAAGTCGAAGTCGATACACTGCCGAAGATTATGCTTGAGATAGTGGTAAAAGACCAAGAGGTAGATACTATTATTTCAACAATACGAACTGCTGGAAGAACTGGAAAGTTCGGCGATGGAAAGATATTTATCTTACCGGTTGAAATGGTGGCAAAAGTAAGAACTGATGAAGTTTGGAAATAGATTTTTAGGCAAAAAGGTGTTAAAGATAAGGATTTTTTACCTGATTATGTCTGAAGAACTCTACTTTATTGGTGCTGCAATTTCCTAACCATATCACTCATCGCACTAAATTAGTTTAGTAGTTTTTTTATTTTTACATCATACTGTTTGATTTTTATCAAACTATCCATTAGCTTTACAAACTACTTCCGTTTTAGGAGAAATATACCTGAAATTTATGAAGTTATTTACTTTTATGTTAGATCTTTTGATAAGATCATAATCCCTATCTATTGAGTAGATGAAAGTTATATTCAAAATTTGAAATTGGATTTCGCTTTTCAAACTTCCTTTTTTGATCCTGATTCTCCTTTTTGCTTCTCTTTTGAAATTTATCACGTTTGAATTTTCAGGTTCTTAATAGATAAAAATATAACTCTGAATCAGTCCGTTTTTTTTAAATCAAGGTAAGAAAGACAATTTGCCAACTGTTTCAATATTTACTATCCTTTATAGTTATCAAGAATCCTTTTTATGAAGAAGAAGCTATGGCACTGTGTGCATTTGGTCATGAAAAAAGAAATTTACCAAAAATTCGATCAATATATCGATCCTCAAGTTCAAAGCAGAAAGATCATCCCATTGCTATAAAATAAGAATTTTAAATTAATAATTACTTAAGTATAAAATATGCTCCGAAAACTGGACATTATATTTCAGTAATTGTATTCCCAACTGATTTAAGAATTTAATATTTTTATTTCACAGTAAAATGAGTCAAACTTTACCATATAAATAGGTTCCTATAAATAAATTATAACTATTTGATGTTGAAACGCTTGCTTTAAAAAGATTTTCTCTAGTAGCTGGTACTATGTAGCCATTCCCTTTTTCGAGGTTTAAGGCCTTTACACTTTTATAGATGCATTCTACACCTATGTATTCTATTACGTTGGATTATCAGATTTTTATAGACTATCCTATACCAAAGTATCCCTATAATCACATTAAGATAATCATATCAAGTTGGTATTTATCCCAGAACAAAGGATAGATTCTTGAAATATCTTATTTTGAGCTTTAAATTGCTATAAGCTAGACGAGACAGTTACAAAATATCTAAAGAAGGTATATTCTTTAACCATTATATGTTTGACGATCTATGCACAAATAACTTTACTCTTTAGTGCTGCATCAGATTAGTAACTAACGCAATTAACGCTGTAAGTATTAAAAATACAAAAAAAATAAGGAACGTTCCGATCCATATTTGACGATCAGTTAGCATACTAGTTACTTTTAGTTCTGGATCCTTTGGGAATTGTGATAAGTCGATATCTGAAAAATGGTTCAAATCATTCAGAAGTTCACTAGCAAACTGATATCTCTCATCAGGATTCCGGCGTATTGACTTAAGTATTATAGCTTCAATTTCAAGAGGAATTGATGGTTGAAGCTTACGAGGCGGGTTAGGAATTGCCGTTAGATGTTGGTTCATTACAGAAAGGGCATTGTCTCCATGAAATGGCACCGTTCCAGTTAGTAGCTCATATAAAAGAATTCCAAGTGCGTAAACATCAGTACGCACATCTCCACGTTTCCCCTGTATCTGCTCAGGTGCCATATAATCAGGTGTTCCAAAGGTATCTGAACCGAATCTCCATGTCACACGCCGGCTACCCTCAAGTAGAGAACTGCCAAAGTCAATAATAGAGAGTCTACCATTCGGTCCGATAATGATATTCTCTGGTTTCAAATCACGATGACAAACTCCATGAGCATGAAGATAATCGACTGCTTCAACAAGTTGGTCGGCTATCAAGAGTGCTTCGTTAAGAGTCAATGGAGCATTGTCGCTGATGAAGGCACGGAGTGATTTACCTTCTATATAGTTTAAAACAAGAAATAAACCATCAGAACTTTCCACAAGGTCGCTAGCTCTAGGAATTGCAGGATGATTCAACTTTTGTCCAATAGCGAATTCTCGCCGAAATCGTTCGTATGTAGCCGGGTCGCTGATTAAAGAAAGATCTGGAAACTTAAGTATAACAGTGTTACCATCTGGGGCACTAGCCTTGTATATCTGACTAAATCCCCCCTTACCAAGACACTTTAATATTCTATATCCGCAGACTATTTCGCTCTCTTTAAACATCACAGGCATCTCATTGCTCTATAAATATCCATTCTCAGCCAGCGTAAAATTTTATGAGCTGATTCAGAGATTGAGTTTCAAAACCAAGTTATTGAAGTTAATGTAACAATCCGTTATAAAATTTAGACTTTTATAAATATACATGAATATTATTGTATAAACAATGACGGTAACCATAAGTTTTATTTTCAATCATTTCTGGGTTACTACTCAGGCATTCTGTAGGGCCTACTTTATGGCTGCATCCTAATAGGAAGAAATTTAGTTCTCACGATTCTAAGGGACAAGGTAGTGTTTTGCAATGTGGTGATTTTCAACACTACTTTTTCAATAGATTACTATTTGTCCTATATTTTCCTTGTTCCTTTAAATACTTCCACTGGATACAAGAAAACGGTATCCCTTTTCTAAGTTACCAATATATATAACTTTATATTGATGTAGAAGTGAGATATCCTAGAAAATTTAATAAACTTTAATTTTTGGATGCTTGTTTATAGAACCTATAGAAGAATTTGTTTGAATCGGAAATTTATCAAAATTCCCCTATTAAATTGAGCAAAACATTTTTATAGTATTATATCAGAAAAAGGATGTATTTATCCTAATAATCTGTATATAAAGATGAGTAAGAAAGATAGCGCTGATAACTCTGACTAAAATCAAATTTTATGTGATCACCCCACTCTAAAGATGAGGTAACTCCAATCCTACACTTAGTATTCTCATAAATAATCCCGTCTACTTAGTAAGATTCACCTAAACTATGCGATTGAAAGTCATTTTGACGTACCTTGTGATCCCTAAATAACACTCCAAAATTTATTCGATATAACTAAATAAAAGTTAGATAGGATTCACTCTATCCAACCTGAAGGATATGAGTATTCATGACCTACAGTGCTCCCAAAGAATAAACCAATAAATTAGGCACGTCTGTAAAACAGATCAAGAGACCAACTCAACTTATTTAATGTGTAATAAAATTTTTACTCATTTTTCTAGTACAAGAAACCCAATTTAATTTCCTCAGGTGAAAGGTAATTCTTTTTATCAAGGTGTGCAGATTGAAAAAAATAAATGTCGATATAAAAGAGTTCAAAAGGCTCCATGCTAAAGGCATGACCAACAAAGAAATCGGCAACTCTCTAGGCTTTTCTCAAGAAACTGCACGCAAAATACGCTGCGATTTAGGTCTCAAATCACTTGCGATAGGTCGAAAACCCGTAGTATCCGCAGTTATAGATAATGATGAACTCAAAAGGCTTTATGCGAAAGGTCTTACCGACAAACAGATTGGGTCAGTTTTTGGCGTAAGTAATAAAACGATCTTAAAACACCGCAAAAATCTTGGCTTATCCAGATGTAAAAAGTGGAAACGCTCAGCTTTTAACATCGAAAAATTCCAAAAACTTCATTCTGAAGGCTTGAATGATAGAAAAATCGCAAATGCTCTTAGTATATGCCGTGACACAGCACGTAAAATACGTCATGATCTAGAACTGCCACCACAGGCATTAGGTAGGAAGCACTTCGACATTGATAAATTAAAAAATCTCTTTTCCGAAGGGCGTACAGATAAAGAAATTGGAACTATTTTCGGCGTTAGTGCTTATACAGTCTATGAAAGACGCCGGGATTTAGGTTTATCTCGACGCAAGCAGCAGACCAGTTTAGACAGCATAAACGTGGATGAATTGAAAAAGCTGTATTCAGAAGGAATGACTGATAAAAAGATCAGCAAAGTACTTGGGGTACATTGTGAGAAGGTAAAAGAAATACGCCACAATTTAGGATTTGTACAGAATCAGGTACTTTCCCACGAAAAAAAACTAAAACTTTATGATGCAGGGATGTCAGATGGACAAATTGCGAGAATAATTAAAGGAAGAAAACAAAAAGTTGCTGCATGGCGTCGAAATCACGGACTTCCTCCAAATAACAAGGATGATGCGCTCATTGATGCCCTTGATGCTGAGTTGTTAAAACATACAGAAAATGAGCCAACTCGACTAGACTCAGAGTCTCTTTTTTGTGATACAGAATTTTTGGAAAATCTTGTAGGAAAAGTGCTAAAGAAGAAAATAGTTGTGTCAAGACACACATTAAAAAAAATAAATGTCGATGAGCTTAAACAGCTCTTTGCCAAAGGTCTTAGCGATGCTGAGATCGGAAAAGTTTTTGGAGTTTGTGACAGGACAATTTCCAACCGCCGCCGCTGTCTTGGGCTATACAAGCAGAAGCAGATGCCTAGACAAAACAGACGAAAAGACATTGACATTGATGAGTTAAAACAGCTCTATCACGCTGGCATGAGCGATGCTAAGATTGGTAAAATTATCAACATTTCTCAATCAGCTGTCTTCAGAATACGCCACCATCTAGGGCTCGCGCCGAACCGTGGAAGACGACACTGGGAAATGCGTGAACTATATGACTTAGGGCTGTCAGATGGTAGAGTTGCGGAAATACTCAAAGTAAGAAAAAACAGTGTCATTACATGGCGTCAAAGCCACGAATTGCCTGCGAATGACCCTGAAGATGAGAGTATTGATGAGTTCGATGCCGAGTTGTCAAAACTCGACGAAGAAAAACAGATTCCGAAAGACTCCGAATCGCTTTTTTGTGACACCGAATTCCTTGAGAACTATCTAGGGAAAGATATCAAAGGGAAATCTGTGTGAACTACTTTTTGATACACTTCAATATTGCCCTTTCCATAAAAATTTAGATAAAATGTTTGAAACACTACTTAGTGACAAACTAAAACAAACTTTAGGTCCCAAATTGAGTTATAATTTCCGAAGGATATGAGATTGAACTTTCCATCAAAACTGGCAACAATTTAAAGTGACATACTAAGTTACAACCAGAATACTTTTCTTAAAATCATTTCCAATTATGTTAAAGGGTACAGAAACTACGAAATATAGCCGCCCTTTGCAAAATCTAGTTGGATAAGTCATTTTTTGACTTAAGCATACCTCATATGACCTACTACTGTTCAAAAACGACCCAAATATTAAATTTGATTTTAACCAAGTTTATTGATATCGATTCCCAGATCAAAGTACATCGATCCCTTAGTAACATTATAGTGATTTTGGAAGGAGATTGAACTGAAGGCTTACTGAAGCGGCAATGTGTATAGTTATTAATTATACCGAAAAATGTGGAAAAAACTAGATTAACTTTTTTGGTCAGGATTGAGAGCAATTAATTTTTCACAATTTTTAGTAACTGACTTTACAACCTGAAATCCAATTTCAAAATAACTCATAGAGTAAGTGGGTTCGGAGAAAGACCAAATTAGTATAAAATAACATGGAAAACTTTGGAATAACTAACCCTCTCTCCCAGATGTGCACAAGAACGCCATCTATTTTTGATAATATGGCAGTAGCTTCAGAATTAATCTAACTTTGATAGACAATAGTGGACAAATAGATGAATAAATTCTACATCGCGTATATCTGAGGAATGTCGGATTGACAATAAAAAATGTATTAATTTTATGGCAATGATTATTTTCGAACCATAAATGAAATTCTCACAAAATTGTTATATGTTTTTTCATAGGGTACATAAAATTTACAAAAATACAGGTAAAAGGTTTACCTGTCATCAAATATTATATGCGACCTCACCATGCTGTGTCTGGTCAAGCCCGATATTTTCTTCACTTTCACTAACTTTAAGGCCCATCGTTTTATTGATCACAAATCCGAGAATCAGTGTGCAGACAGATGCATATACAGCTGAGGCAACTACACCTTCAAGCTGAGTCACCAACTGGCTGGAATTGCCTAGAAGGAGACCTGTAGCTCCAATGCTGGCAAATATACCAGTTAGAAGCGCCCCTGTCATTCCTCCGACCCCATGGACTCCGAAAACATCAAGTGAATCATCATATCCAAACTTTCCTTTGAGTTCCACAGCTGTATAACATATGATACCAGCTATCAGACCAATGGGAATCGCTGCCACAGGTGTGACAAAACCAGCTGCGGGAGTGATTGCAACTAACCCAGCCAGAACTCCAGTTGAAAAGCCAAGAGACGTAGGATGTCCTAAGTGATGCCATTCCAGGGCCATCCAGCAAAGCCCTGCAGCTGCTGGTGCCACTAGGGTGGTCAGAAATGCAACCGCTGCAACCTCATTTGCAGCAAGGGCAGAACCGGCATTGAACCCAAACCATCCAAACCAGAGAAGCCCTGCACCAATAAGGGTGAGAGTAACATTGTGAGGTTTAATTGAATCAATCCCGTATCCTCTTCTCTTTCCGAGATAAGTCAAAATTGCAAGGGATGAGATACCTGATGAGATATGGACAACAGTGCCGCCTGCAAAGTCGAGGGCTTTATTTGTAAGAAATCCACCGCCCCAGACCCAGTGACAGATTGGGGCATAGACGATGATACCCCATAATAAGATGAATGTGATATAGGACTTGAATTTGATACGTCCCACAATAGCACCTGAAATAAGAGCAGGGGTAATTATTGCAAACATACCCTGAAACGCAACAAATGCATATGTGGGAATGGTACCTGTTACTGAGTAAAGATTGATGTCTCTCAAAAATACGTGTTCAAGGCCGCCTATAAACCAGTTCCCGGTTCCAAAAGCAAGCGAATAACCTATTACCACCCATTCAATGGCTATGACACCCATCGCAACAAATGAATGCATCATGCTGCTCAAGACATTTTTACGCTGGACAAGCCCGCCATAGAATAATGCAAGCCCTGGAACCATTAATAATACAAGTGCCGATGAAATCAACATCCAGCCAGTATCTGCTGCTACAATAGTCATTTTCGATCACAACTTAAAAAGTATGAGGTCCATTTTCATTCGTGCAGTTCCTTGATATCCTCAAGCGGTAGCATGTAGATTTTGCCGTTTCCAACGTTTCCTTCGTTCTTATTTATTGATCCTCTTTTTATTGGTTCAATTGTTGGTTGCAGAAAATCATCGTTTGCTGTGGCTTCAAGCCTGATTTTTTGGAGCAGCTTTGCTTCATAGTTCATCGCTTCGGTTTCTAGATGTCCTCCTTGAACACCACAACCAAAAACTGAGGATACTGTTAATCTATTAACTCCAATTCTCTGAAGCTCTTGAGCTACCGAATCAAGTCTTTTTAGCCTTATCATTGTACTTAAGTATTTCATGGAATCTATCAATAGGTATCCTATATCCTAATTAGATATATTTAAGGTTAGCTATTGAAACTAAAATATTTAACAAACTATTGTAATTAAGATCAAAGATGAATAGTTATGGTTTGATCTTGCTCTGAGGTCAATAACATAGCAAATTTTCTACGGTGAGATATACCAATCACAATGCCAACAAAATACCCCATAGTAGGAAAATTTAAATACAATAAAATATACAGTGAAATACCGGTAGTATAGATGAATAGGAAGGGGATATAGGAATATTTAAATATAATTAGATCACCAATATATCGCCGGTAAGACAAGAACAAATTTATTATAAAACAGAATATTTAAATATAATTACATTTACAGTATGTTGCCTGTAATCTAGATAACATATGATTGAAAGACAATTTTCAAATGTTCTTAGGTTTTCGACATTTAACAATCTTAACTATAAAAAGCCTATTATTAGTGTTTCATAGAGTTTTTACAGAATACTACCTGGCTTACGAAATTTTTATAAAAATAGAATAGAAGACATCTGAGAAATTAGGAAATAATACAAATTCTTAAATACTATTAAGTCACCAATTAATTACCGGTGTTTGAAGCAATATTTGATCTTTAGATTAAAGCCTTAAATATTAAAATGGCACCAAATAATTACCGGTTATGCAAATGAGATTCGACAAAGAATCCCGACTCTTCATTGCTTTGCATACGTTTAATAAAATAAACAAAAAGCTGAAATTTATTCTGGATAAATGAGTACTAAAAGGAGAATCTAACCAAATGAATCATGCACAGGATAGTGACCAAACAGAAGATGGCAAATTGACCGTAAAGATGAAGCGTACGCTGAACCTGACATCTCTTTTGGTAAATGCCATGGCACTCATCGCCCCGGGTGCTTTCTTGTGGACCACCTTTCAGGTACAGGCAGCTCAGACAAATGGATCTATGACAACTGCATCTGAGATGTGGACTGGATTGATTGCTGCTCTTATTCTAGCCTTATTAACTGCAATCTCATATGCCGAGCTCTCAAACATCTACCCAAAAGCAGGCAGTGGTTCCTCATATTATTTTGCTGAAGCTGCTTTTCTAGAGAAAGAAAAAGCTAGTCACCGTCAGTGGGCGCGAATTGCAAAGTTTCTAACAGGCTGGATATCGCATCTCTATTACTGGATTTATCCAGGTATAATGATCGCATTTTCAGCTACTCTGATTGTGTATATCGTTGGCTTATTCGGGATCACATTGGCAGTGTGGGAGCAAATTCTCGTAGCGGCGTTATTTGCCTTCTTAAATGGCTACATAGCTTATCGTGGAATTAGCGGCTCAACTTTCACAGCGATGATTATTAATGCAATCCAGCTGGCTTCACTAGCTGGTTTTTCAGCGTTGGCAATTCTATACCGGCATGCACACCCTGAACTGGCTTATACACAATCCGTCTCTTCTATAATAATTCCGCATAACTTCACAAATGTGCTCTTCCAGTCGACTATAGCCATTTTGTTACTGGTAGGTTTCGAATCGATTACAGCGCTAGGTGCAGAGGCAATCAAACCAAAGCATGACATTAAGAAAGCAATCATTTTATCTCTGCTTATTCAGGGATTATTTGCCTACCTAATCGAATATTTCGCTGCAAACTACTTTATCGGTCCTCAATTAATTGGTGTAGATACAACTGGAGCTACAGTTACAGGTTATGCTGCAGCTGGAGCATCTGGAGCTCCGATTGGTGATATGATACGGATTATAGGCGACCAGATGTTGGGTGGTACCGGATTAGTTTTAGTTTTGATTATGGCTGCAACTGTAGTGCTGGCATTGGTCGGTACAACTCTAGCTTGTCTTAACACCGGAGTTCGTATCACATATTCCATGGGTCGCGATAGAGAGATCCCTTCACTACTTGGTATTTTGCATGGCCGCTTCCTCACACCACACTGGGGTATTTGGGTGCTAGTGTTATTTTCTGCGGCCTTCGGCGCATATGGAGTCCTAAATGTAGATAATCTGACTCAAATCACTTTAGCATCTAATACGGGTACTTTCATTCTTTATGGATTGACAAACATCATTTGCTTCTGGGCATTTCTACACCGTTCTGATGCCAGTTTCTTTAAACACCGTATTGTGCCACTATTGGGTTTCTTGGCTAATTTACTAATGCTAGGTGCAGTGGTATATCTTGCCATTAGCGCCGGTGGAACTTCAGCAAATGATGCTATGATTGCCTTGATTATCGTAGCAGTATGGATTATCATCGGAGTGGTTTGGTTTGTAATTAACACACGACAGCAAGGTAGTAAAGTGTTGACCCAGGAATCTTCTAAACTGACTAAATCAGAACTTGCCCTTGATGAATAAGCAGAAATTAATATAGAATCCAGGAGAAATGCAAGTAGAGAAATTGGGGAATAATCTGAAGAGAAAAAAACCTCTTAATAGATAGGTCTTTTCTCTTTCTTATTTTTTAAGTAGTGGATATAGCAGGTAGATACACTGGGAGATAACACCTTAATGAAATCGATAGATAAGACTCCAATACCCATTGCTGTCACTGTGAAGTGGCGGGTTGTAACACACAAAGGTTTGGTGCGCTCACAGAATGAGGACGCCCATTATGTCGCCCATAACGTCGAGGCAAAAACGGAGGGTAAATCTGTTTCACGTTATCTTTTCGCTATTGCAGATGGACTCGGCGGACATAAAGGTGGAGCTATTGCAAGTAGAATAGCCTTGAAAGCCATTAAAGACAAATTTGCTACTTGGCACGGAGAAGCAGCTAACCATTTTGTCAGTCAGGCTTTAAAGCATGCGAATCAGGAAGTGTTCATTGCAGGCAATTCACAGCCCACATTATTTGAGAATATGCAGACCACATTAACTGCCATAACACTAGAGAGAGGGTCATTGACAATCGGTCACGTAGGAGACTGTCGATTTTATAGAATAAGAAATGGCAGCATCAAATTATTGACCCGGGACCATACAATGGCTAATGACTTGCTCCATTTACACCTAATCTCACATAAACAAGCTCAGCAGCACCCTGGGCGCCATCAACTTACTCGTTCGTTAGGTGGCGAGCCAGTTCTAAATGTAGATATAATACGTGAACAAATCCTACCTGATGATACTTATCTACTCTGCAGTGACGGCTTATGGTCCGAGATTAGTGATGAAGAAATAGAAATCGTTATGCAAGAAAAAAACATCGATACTGCCTGTGAAAAATTAGTCAGACTTGCGTTGAAAGCAGGGGCTCCAGATAACATTACTGCCATTATATTTCGCGTTGAAACTATAGGAAAACAAGATACTTCGCCATTTTCCTGGCGAACAATTCTAGATCGGGTCCCCGAGTTATTGAATAAGAATTCTGAAACTTGATAATCCCTTTTAACCCATTTTCCGAAGACATACACAAAAACGCCATATATTTTCTCAATACAACAGTAGCTTAGAAATGAATCTAACTTCAAATGAATTAATCGTTGTCAAACAGGTAAACAAATTATACATCCTTGTTTCTCGACAGAAAATTCAGGCGATTTTATAAAATGATAATTATATTTGGGGGGGAAATCAAAACTCTCCGATCTTTTATAGAATAGACTACTAAGAAACAAAATTCAAGATAATAGCCCATTTAATTGTATTTAGTTAATAAATATTTTAATGTTAAAATGATGCTGCAATCGGTCTCTATTTACAATTATAAGTTGCAGAAAAAGCAATTATAATGAATATTTTCCTGTATAGATTGTTTCTTAGCCGAATTCAGATATTAGTCTTCATAATGAAAATTAATACTTAAAAATCTTAGAAATAGATCTTTGTCACCAAATAATTCATTTTCTTGATCTTAAATGCAATATTGAAGCACTTAAAGCGCTTAAAAACACGGAAAAACTGTTTTAACAATTCCTTCATTTTACTTCTTCAACGTTACCAGTGATTGTGAAATATTTTAGTAATTTAAACATATGCACTTACATTAAAAGTGTCACTCATTTTTTTGAGTGTAATTTATTCACGAATTTACTACAATCAGATTTAGATTTTTACGGTTGTGAATATATGGTAAAAATGAACCAATTTTCGAAGCAAAATAATTTTGAGATAAAACAATACTTGATTAATTTGAAAATTAATCTTGAATCAAGATGCTTATCCAGAGAAAGGTGCTTTGTATATACAATTCTTCTGTTTATCCTTGCAGGCATTTTTGAAATTGGTGGAGGATATTCGATCTGGTTATGGCTGCGAGAAGGAAGAGGACCGACATTTGCATTTATAGGAGCAATCATTTTGTTTCTATACGGGATCGTACCGACATTCCAGCCTTCGTATTTTCACAGAATATATGCAACTTACGGGGGCATTTTTGTTGTCATGTCTATTTTATGGGGCTGGATATTCGATAAAATCTTACCGGATACATATGATCTCATAGGCGCCTTGATTATTCTCATAGGAGTCTCAATTATATATTACTGGCCAAGGAAGGAGGAAGCATATGATTGATGTTGGAATTTCTCTTGCTCTGTTCTTTCTGGCTGCTTTATTTGAAATAGGAGGAGGCTATCTTGTATGGTTGTGGTTAAGGGAAAATAAAGGAATAACTTATGGACTACTTGGAGGTTTAACATTGGCGATTTACGGCATCATTCCAACCTTTCAGCCTGCACATTTTGGCAGGGTATATGCTGCATATGGAGGAGTCTTCATAGTTTCATCTCTTATCTGGGGTGTACTTGTCGATAAGAAAAGGCCTGATAAATATGAAACTATAGGGGCGGTAATTGCTCTAGCAGGGGTTTTTATTATGTTTTATATCCCGCGCTGATGAGTGTGATATTAATATCCATTTATATCCAGCAAGTAATTTGGGTAATGTCCGTGAGTTACTGATCAATTCTGAAAAAATGAATCCTGCCCTTGCATTTAAAGAAAATACAAAGATATCCTTTTAATCACGTTTTTCAGTTAGTGTAGATATGACAGGAATTTGGATTCTATAAAAATTCTTAATTTAATCCGAATTAAATTGACCTAATAGCCTGATATATCTTTACTTATTTTGAATCTCTTTCAGATGATTTAAGCAGTATCATACAGAAACATCTATATATCTATCATTTCAAAATTAATCTCAATTAACTGATTTTTGGAAGGCGAAATAGCTGCAATCAAATATTATCAGGTCAGATAATATTTACATATATAGAACTTACTCAACTGGAAAAATCAATAGCATTAAACCTTCAACCATCGAGAATGAAACTTTAATCACAACGTCTATCATTCTTGATTTTGTACCTAAAGTGCGTAAGTCCTATATTTTATCAAGATTGAGGAACAAACTTATCTTCTTTCAATATTTTCTGTCCTTCTGGACGGTTACGAAATCAAAGAACTTTTTAGCTTTTTCATTGTGTGTAGAAGAAGAAACTACAGCTATTGGATAGATGATAGGGTACTGAAAGGCACACTGGTGACTATTTTTATAGTCCCAGGTTGTGTAGTCTTTGCATCGGATATATATACAAAACCTGCATTCACATCTCCTCTTTCCACGTATACAAGTACTTGTTTGACATCTTCAGCAAGTACCGATTCATTTTTCAGCTGAATCCACAAACCAGCCTCAGAAGTTCAAGAAGCGAATATTATCCTACTGGAACAGTATCAGGATTTCCAATGCTTATTTTTTGAATTTTAGAGTTAGCCAGATCTTTTATGTTGGCTATGTTAAGAGTACTGTTTTCAAGGATAATAAGAAGTGAATTGTGAAGGAAGTCTTTTCGTGAACTGTTTACAATGAGTGATTTGATGCAAGTATATTCATTTGATTCTCATCAGCTGAGGCAAAAACATCGACTTGCACTCCCCCCTTCTACTTGCATACGTAGGTTACTTGAACCTTCAAAGTTGAGGTTTACATTCGTTCAAAATTCTCCTTTCCAAACCGGGAAGCAATTTTCGTAAAAGCTTCAGTAAGGCTTGAAGCCCCATAAACTGTTATAACTTCAGACATTGCTGTAGCTGAAGTTATTGCTGTAACTGGAGTTGGGGTTATATTCGGCGATTGACCTTTATCACAACGAATCCTATTGCAAGGAATATACTGAACAATGCTAACAGAAGGAGCAATTCTTTTCTCATAATTCCCCTTAATAGTAATTTAGGTTGTAAAAATATATTCAGTCGTTATTATTTTAGTTATATTTCGTAGTATATAGCACCATGTGCCTTCTTCCTGAAAGGATCTATTGGGATCAATTCTGCATCCGTAACTACCGAAGCCAGGAGAATAGAGGATCCGTATTTCTTTGTAATAATATTCCCTGAATACCCAAAATACCCTCTTCTGCAGCATAATCTAGGTACCTGTGAGAACAGAGAGGGGACATATCCAGCAGCCAATTTTTATATCTATCCAGTAAACGAAATTTACAGACCCAGGAACAGCTTTGTATCTATACTGTTGCAAGAACTATATCATCTCAAAAGCTATACAATTGGCAAGGTAATGATCAGCACCTTATTAAATTCAAGGGATTATTGATTCACTTTTCTAAATAAGAGTCAATAAAATTTTAGTCAAAAACCAGAACAATCTAAGATTTATCATAATTTGTCAATAAATTTTTTAATAGTTATTTACACTTTGCTGAGCATATAATCAATAGAAACTTGTAAATTTCTGTAAGGTATGGAATAATCTAATTATCAAAAAACTAGATAAAAATTAAAATATATTAACAAATTTTAAACAATAAAGTCATTCCTTATTTATTGGCTGTTATGATTGAATGCTCTCAATATTCTATGATAAAACACACACAGTTTGAGGAAATCATTGAAAAAGATTAAGAATACAAATATGATGAAAATGATTAGTTTTCGGGAATAAGTAATATGGAAAAATACACGAAATTCATTGAGATGGCTGTCAAGCTAGGAGCCAACGATGCCAAGGTTATAAAAACGGATAGTATAGTCACAGCGGCGTGGATCTGCTGGAAGTGCCGGTATGGATGTGATGGGTATAATAGCAGCCTTTGCTGCCCGCCAAACTCCCCCACATACCACGAAACTAAAGAGCTAGTAGATTGCTATAAATATGCGCTCCTAGTGCACTTTACAGAAGATGTCAACAACGCTACTGAAGACTCGATAGATCCTACGAGGGTCATCACCATGCTTGAAAGAGATATCTTCCTTGCCGGGTACTATAAGGCTTTTGCGCTGGGCGCTGGTCCATGTAAGCTTTGCGCTGAATGCACAATGAAGGATTGCAGGCATGCTGAGAGTGCCAGGCCATCAATGGAAAGCTGCGGCATCGACGTTTTCAGCACGGTGAGGAATAATGGCTATCGTATTGAAGTATTGAAGGACAAATCCTACAAGATGAATCGCTTCTGTCTAGTACTTATAGAATAATAGGTTATTCCACATCATTTATCAGCTCGGACTTTTCATTAAAATAAGATATTTAAGCTCTGTAAAAATACTTTGAAATTTCCCTCAGAAAAATAAATCATACCTAAGGCTACAAAAAGGATTGGGCATAGCATTGCTATTATTTTTCCGTTCAATGCTTATAATGTCTTTGAATCTGGGGATTTTAACAAAGCATTTAATAATAAATCGGCAGATTCCCCTTTTACAACGAGTACTGCTTTCCTCGCGTGTCTGATCACATTTTCGGCTACACTTCCAACCAGGAATCTCTGGAGTTCAGTTTTTTCGTGTGTACCCATAACGATAATATCGATGTCGTTTTTTTCTGCAAAATCGATAATCTCATTTGCAGGGTTTCCTTCAAGAATTACAGATTCTACCTCAATATTTGCAGCTTTTCCAACATTCTCGACATAAGCTGTTGCTTTTTCACCCTTTATTGTAAGTTGCTTTTTTATTGTATTTTTCCATTTCTCATCTAAAGAATGAATTATTGAATAACTCCCCAGTGTGATCACGTGTGCTGCATATAGTTTTGCCTCGCTTAATCTTGCAATTTCAACTGCTAACTTAACTGCTTGTTTTACCAATTCTGAACCGTCGGTTGCAACCATTATCTTCCTGAAAATAGCACTTTTCAATTGTGATTCCCCGTTTCCATTTTGTTCTTTACATCAATATAGGGTGATACTCATTTATATAATATCATCAAGAGAGGGACAAAACTAAAGTCACATGCTTCTTTATCTGAACCGAGATAGAACTTATTCACTTGAATATCATAATCAAGCACTGACAAACATATTCCAAGGATTATAGTCTAAATATATTTAAGAAAATTAAAGGTTTAATGCTATTGATTTTTTACTTTAAGTGCTTAAGTTCTATACTGGTGCTTACGGAATTACAAAACAAAGCTCAAAACAAAAAGTTTATTCAGCGTGTAAAAGCACTTCAGAAAAGAGTTAGTCGAAAAATAAAAGGGTCTAAAAGAGAGAAAAGGCAAAACAAAAGCATTATAAACCATATCAGAAAATAAGTAACCAGAGGAATGATTTTCAGCACAAACTCGCTTTTAGACTTGTTTGTGAGAATCAAGCTGTTGCGCTATAAACTCTAAATGTAAAAGGTATGACTAAGAATCATCATTTAGCTCAAGCAATAGGTGATTCTGCATGGAGTAGTTTTGTAACGAAGTTAGAATATAAAGCTGCATGATTTGTAAAAACTATACTAAAAATAGGATAGTTTGAACCATCAACAAAAAGTTGTAATAATTGTGGGTTCCATAACTCTGAACTAACATTGAAATAAAAGAATGGGAATGTCCTCAATGTAAAACAAATCATGATAGAGATATCAATACTGCTATTAATATTAAAAAATTTTCTCTTCAAGATCAAAATTTGGCCGTAATCTGACACCTGCGGAACGCAGGACATGTTCTTACAAAAGAAATGGTTGAACCAGGAAGCTTCTTTCTCGCTGCAAAGCAGGGAGCGATAGTTCACTGGAGAACAAAACACCTGCATTCAAAGTTTGATACTTCAGATGAAATCCGTTTTTTATTATAAGCGTTCAAGTGCAAGAGCTCCAAGAAATGCCATTGTTTCAAATATCTCTTTATTTTCTGGAGTTAGAGCTATCTCAGGTTTTTCAAAGGCAAATGCCATGAGGCCCAATATCATTCTGTGAGTTTTTAGCGGAATGTAATACCCCCTTCCTGCAGGAAGATTATCTGTTCCGTAGCCAGCTGCCTGGCAATTATCATAAGCCCATCTAGCAATGTTACTCTCTTTATCTTTGAGTGGGTAGTCAGCATCACCTTCTTCGATTTGAAGTCCGGAAGAGCTGGATGTGAGTATTGCAAATTTACCTGGTGCAAAGTTATGAATTTGATCTGAGAGAATTTTAAAAACTTCTTGCCGTGTTTTTGCTTCCACAAGTTCACGGGAAAGGCCTGATGTTGCTTCCACTTGAGCTTCGCTCTTCCAGATCTGAGGTAGAAGATGACGCAGTCGAGTTGCAAGGCTGCTAATTATAAGAGCAATAGCGACATATCCTACAAAAGCGATGAAGTACTGCAAGTCGTCAATACCAATTGAGTAGTAAGGTTTGACAAAGAAAAAATCAAAAAGTAAAATACTCATAAATGCCGTAAAAATAGCTACTTTGCGCCTGAAAAAGAATGCCGATGCAAGAACTGGCAAGAGCTGAATAATCAGTAAGTTCGTAGGGCCTATATGATCTTTAAGAAGAAAATTGACGCTCACTACTGCTATAATTAGAATGAGGCTAATTGCATATTCCACTGTAAAAAATAGTGGAATTCGTCGCTGAAGAGGTATGTGCAAGACGTTTCCTTTTGGCTCGTAAAGGTGGATATCAATACCTTGAGAATTCCTTATGACCCTATATACCGGAGAGAAGAGCACATCTATGCCATGGGGTTTTCCAAGCATAATCATGTTGACATTGCTCCGCCGAGCATAGCGTATAATTTCGTCAGCTATATCGTTACCACGGTAACGAACTATCCTTCCACCCAGCCTTCGACATGTTTCTAGAGCTTGATTGAGCCATACACGTTCCAAGGAAGACAAAGCTCTCTCGTCACCTATATCTACTGAAAGTACTATGAAATCAGCATCGAATCTGGTTGCAAGTCTGTATGCTGCCCTTACCATGGCTTCAGCTGTGGGACCGGGCCGGATACAGACAAGAAGCCTTTCTACTGCAGGCCATGGACCCTGAATAGCACGGCTCCTCATATAACCAATCATCATTTGGTCAGTATACACTGCCATATATCGCAGCGCAAGTTGCCTTAGTGCTAGGAGATTTCCGGTTCTGAAGAAACTCTGTATAGCAGCTTCAGCCATACCTTTTAAATAGATTTTCCCAGCTTTGAGGCGGATATTTAGCTCTTCTGGCGTAATATCTATCAACCGAATCTCATCGGCATTTGAAAAGAAAGCATCCGGTACGATTTCAGAAATCCGGATGTCAATGATTTGGGTAACTGCATCATTCTGGCTCTCAATATGCTGGATATTAATGGTTGTATAAACTGATATTCCTGCTTGCAGGATCTCTTCGATATCCTGGTACCTCTTAACATGTTTGCTGCCTGGGGCATTGGTATGGGCTAATTCATCTACCAGGACTATTTGAGGATGACGCCCAATGATTGCATCGGGATCTATCTCCCTCAGGGAGAGACCATGATGTTCGATGGAGACTGTTGGAATAATCTCAAAATTACTTATCAGTGCGTTTGTCTCAGGTCTGTCATGGCTCTCAATATAACCGATAACGACATTTTTTCCTTCTCGTAGCCTTTGAAGTGCATCTTGAAGCATTGAGTATGTTTTTCCAACACCTGCGGAATAGCCCAAGTAAACTGTCAACTTTCCTTCATGCTCTTTTTTTTCATCACGGCGAGCAATACAGAGCAAGTCTTCAGCCAGTGGCCTTCCTTCTGCGTCACGACTACTCATTCCCATAATTTCCTCTTAAGTGCTCCCTTTCTTATCAAGTGCTTGGTTGAGAGAAAGAACATTAACATAAGTTCCAGTGAATCGAGAATCGATAGATTCTGAAAGCACCAGTTTTTTGAGTTCTTCTTCCGGAATATTTCGTGCCTTTGCCACAGCAGGTACCTGTACAAGTGCGGATTCCATACTTATGTGTGGATCAAGCCCGCTTCCTGAAGCCATAACCAGATCAGAAGGTATAGGGTCAGTAACACCAGCTTCCTTTAGTGCACTAGTCCTATTGGCTACAGATCCTAGGAGAGTAGGGTTCGTTGGACCTAGGTTAGACCCTCCAGACGCGGTTGGATCATATCCACTTCCACTAGATGAAGGCCTGCTCTGAAAATACTGAGGTGCAGTAAAGTTCTGACCGATGAGCTTCGAGCCAATAATTGTGTTGTTACTGTCCATAATAAGGCTCCCATGAGCCTGGGAAGGAAATACGCCCTCTGAGACTAGCGTTACAGCAAAGGGATAGACAAGTCCTGTGATTATAAATAATACTCCGAATAGCAACGTGGCTTTTTTGAGAGATTTCATGATCAATACCTCCTCAGATATGCATTAAACCAGCCAATATCAGGTCTATTGCCTTGATTCCTATAAAGGGAGCGATAACTCCTCCAAAACCAAAGATGGTCAGGTTGTAGGCAAAAAGTTTCGACGCCGACATAGACTTGAACTTTATCCCGGCTAATGCAAGTGGTATCAGCATTGGAATGATCACAGCATTGAATATGACCGCAGAAAGAATAGCAGACTGCGGTGTTGCAAGACTCATGATATTCAGCACTTCAAGCTGCGGATATATCCCTACCAGAGCAGCAGGAATGATTGCAAAATATTTTGCGATATCGTTAGCAATAGAAAAGGTGGTCAGAGCCCCGCGTGTCATCAGGATTTGCTTACCTATCTCGACAATGTCCAGCAGTTTGGTTGGATCGCTATCTAGATCAATGATGTTTGAAGCTTCTCTTGCAGGCTGTGTGCCATTATTCATGGCCACGGCTACGTCGGCTTGGGCAAGAGCAGGAGCATCATTTGTTCCGTCCCCTGTCATGGCGACCATGTAGCCTTCCTTCTGGTAGTCCCTGATCATCGTGAGTTTATCTTCAGGTTTTGCTTCTGCCAGATAATCATCTACTCCGGCTTCTGCTGCGATAGTAGCAGCTGTAAGAGGATTATCTCCTGTAATCATAATCGTCTTTATTCCTATCGTGCGCAGATCTGCAAATCTCTCTCGAATACCAGTTTTTAAGATATCTTTGAGGAAAATCACTCCAAGAATTGTCTCATTGCGAGCTACAACCAGTGGTGTGCCTCCTGTAGATGCGATCTCGTTCACTTTCACTTTCAAATCCGATGGAATGGTACCTCCACGCTCGAAAACGAACTTAATTATTGCATCTGAAGAACCCTTTAGGTAGATCGTCTCACCACACTGCCCACTACTAAGCCTTGTAGATGCCGAAAATGGTGTGAAAGTGACATTTTCTGAAGGAACTGGAACTTTTCCGGTTTTTTTCTGGATGAGATCAATAATGCTTTTACCTTCTGGAGTTTCGTCTGCAGAAGAGGAAAGCATAGCAGCTTCCATCAGATCATCAGGTGACTGACCATTTACTGGCACAAATTCAGTTGCTTGTCTGTTACCTAAGGTAATTGTGCCTGTTTTATCTAACAGCAGTACATTTACATCCCCTGCAGCCTCAACTGCTCTTCCTGATAGAGCGATAACATTCAACTGGAATAAACGATCCATTCCGGCTATTCCGATTGCTGATAGTAGGGCTGCAATGGTTGTGGGCGCTAAACATACGAAAAGTGCAATTAGTACTGTGAAGCTCACTGCGGAACCTCTTCCGCTTGAAGCAGCGCTATACGCAGAAGCGGAATACATGCTAACCACAACCGCGAGAAACACAGCTGTCAGCGAAATAAGTAGTATGCTAAGAGCTATTTCGTTCGGAGTCTTCCGTCTCTCTGCACCTTCCACCATGGCGATCATGCGGTCCAGGAAAGTATGCCCTGGATCAGCAGTAATTCTGATGATTATCTCATTGGCAATAACTGTGGTTCCTCCGGTCACAGCACTCCGATCACCACCAAATTCACGCACAACAGGTGCCGATTCCCCGGTAATTGCGGCTTCATTAACTAATGCGACTCCCTTCACCACGTCCCCGTCCCCAGGGATTACTTCGTTTGTCTTTACAAGGACAAGATCACCTTTCTGGAGATCGGAGGAAGGCACTTCAGTGAAAGGACTATCGAAAGATTCGGCTGTGAGCTTTTTAGCAGGAACGCTGGTTCTGGACAGCCGAAGAGACGCTGCTCTGGCTTTTCCACGTCCCTCAGACAGAGCTTCCGCAAAGTTGGAAAAGAGAACTGTTAGCCACAGCCAGAGAGAGATAAAGCCGATGAAGAAAGAGGATTCAGTGGTAGCAGAGAAGAAGCTGATGAGAAAAATTATAGTGGTTAGAATACTTCCTATTTCCACAGTAAACATTACTGGGTTTTCGATCTGCTGACGTAGGTTCAGTTTCAACACTGAACTGATGAGTGCTTCACGAATAAGTTTTGAATCAAAAGCACCTAAATGGGAAGATTGCGTTCGCGGCATTATTAATTACCTCCCATCATAATCAGGTGTTCGATAATTGGTCCAGTAGCGAATAGTGGGAAGAATGTAAGAGCACCGATGATCAGGATTACTAGTATCGTCCAACTAGCAAATGAAACCGAAGCTGTGGGAAGAGTTCCTGAACTTGATGGAACTTTTTTCTTCTGCACCATTGATCCTGCTATTGCTAGCACGGCAACTGCAGGGATAAACCTGCCTAGCAACATTGCTATGCTACCTCCAAATGTGAAGAATGGCTTTGTTGCGTCAAGCCCAGCAAAGGCACTACCATTGTTATTAGACATGGATGCAAAGGCATATACCACTTCAGAGAGTCCGTGCGGACCCGGATTTCCCATTAAATCTCCAATTTTCGGTAGAATCAGTGCAATGCCCGAAAACAGTAGAACAAGAATTCCGGGTACAAGAACTGTTATGACGGCCATCTTCATTTCTAATGCCTCTATTTTTTTCCCGAGGTATTCAGGGACTCGTCCGATCATAAGTCCTGCAACGAAGACCGAAATCACCAAAAATCCGATCATAGTGTAGAATCCTGATCCTACTCCCCCGAAGACAACCTCACCGAGAAGAATCAGGAACATAGGTACCAGACCTCCTAGTGGAGTAAGTGAATCATGAGCACAGTTGACTGCCCCACATGATGTTGCCGTAGTGGCTGTAGCAAAGAGCGAGGATCCCAATAACCCAAATCTGACTTCTTTACCTTCCATGGATATTCCGGAAACGCCAAGTTCTTTAATTAGTGGATTTCCTGCCAGCTCTGCTGCATAGAGTGCACTGAATCCCAATACGAATAGCACTAACATAATAGAGTAGATAACCCATCCCTCTCTCATGCTTCCGACCATTCTTCCAAAGACCAGAGGCAGGGCTGCAGATATTATGAGCAGAAGGAAAACCTCTATAATATTAGTCAAAGGCGTTGGATTTTCATATGGATGTGCAGAGTTGGCATTGAAAAATCCTCCTCCGTTAGTACCGAACATTTTTATCGCTTCCTGAGAAGCTACTGGCCCCATTGGGATTGTCTGGGACCCGTCGAACCATACCCTGTGACATTTATATAAGGATCTATATTCTGAATGACTCCCTGGGAAACAAGCACGAGAGCAAAAATGAAAGCTATTGGAAGAAGGATGTAAAGAGTGCAGCGAGTCATATCTACCCAAAAATTGCCGATCTTATAGGTCGACTGGCGAGTGATGCCCCTCATCACTGCAATCGCTATGCAGATACCTGTAGCTGCGGAAAGGAAATTATGAACTGTAAGTCCAGCCATCTGAGTAAAATAACTTGCTGCCGTTTCACCACTGTAGACCTGCCAGTTTGTATTAGTGACAAAACTAGATGCGGTATTGATAGCAAAACTCAGGTTAAAAGCCCCGAATTTTTGTGGGTTTAGAGGCAGAGAATCTTGAAAAAGAAGAATTATAAGGAGAATTACAAAACCTATTCCATTGAAAATGAGCATATCTCGGGTGTAGCCCCGCCATCCCTCTTCTTTATCAGGATCAGTGTTGATTAATCTGTATATTACCTTTTCGAGATGTCCCGGAATCCCTCTGGACAAACTTCCGTCAAAAACACGAACAATGAAACCGCTGAAAGGAAATGCCACCCCGGTTAAGAGAACCAAAAAAAGGATTAGCATTATACTATCTGAAAGTATATCTGGTGTTGTCATATCATAATCAAGTACCAAAATTTCTTTATTAATTCTAACCTAAACATGAACCGCTGAAAACAGACATATGGAAAAATTATTCTGTATTTTTTCTTCTTCATTGCTTTCGGTGGTTATTGAACATAGGATGAATCAAGTACAA
>CAWKGG010000019.1:0-11874 GCA_963848985.1 uncultured Methanosarcinaceae archaeon | reverse complement strand
CAAATTGGATACGATAGTCCGACAGAAGCTATAATCAAAGGACTAGAGCTGTTGATCAAAGAAAATGGCCAGTGCGATAACTGCCAGACAGCGTCGGACAATAGCCGGATACAGGAACAACAGATTGAAATTGAGTTTTTGAGAAAAGAAATAGATGATTTAAAAAGTATCCATAATAACTATATGATACAAGTTCAAACTATCCTAAATCAAAAAGCAATTGAAATGCCAGGAGCAAAAAAGCCATGGTGGAGATTCTGGTAGTCTGGTTGCAATTATACGACTGAATAAAATAAATAGGAAAGACTGTTCGATTAAAAATCTGGTCAGTTAAATTAAAAATATTAATTAGTAGAAGACTTTTGCTTATCTCTACCCAATGCAAACTTCTCTAAAATTTCCCCCCTGGTTTTATCTGCGTCCGTTACTACTATCTCGACATTTTGATTTAGATTTTCAGAAACAACATTCATTTTTCGGTATTCATGTCTGCCGAAGTCTTCCGGGAAGCGTCTCTCGAGAATCCATGTGCAGATCCGCGTGTCTCCAGCTTTTGCAGCACCATCTAAGCGTTTAAGGCATTCTTTAGCTGCATCAGCGTTGCATTTTTGGATATATTTATAGAACTGATAATATTTCCCAGATTTATCTATTTGACCCTTTTTTATCCATTCGTTGAAAGTCTGATAGGTAATTCCGGCTGCTTCAGCGGCCAAAGAGTATGGAAGCCCCAATGCGATATTTTCACCAATCCGTTTGGTTATATTTGGAGTAAGTTTTGAAGGTCTCGCCATAGTCACACCGTTTTTTTATTCCATATAAGTAATATATGTGGTGATTATATTTAGCATTTTCTTATTTTTCTTATACATGAGCCTTATTTTGACTCTTGACATCAAAAAAAAGATTGATTGTGGGGCGATTTAAGGCATTTTCTTGAGCAGGTTGGGGTTATTATGCCTTGCATGAATTATAAACCTGTCCTAGGGACTGACAGTAAGGCAGATATTTATATGCATTAAATGGTCTTCTGATAATATTTTTAGATCTACAAGGTCACCTAAACCGACTAAATGGAGTGGAAGATCGATTGTGGGGGTGATTTAAGCCACTGATCCGACAAAAACAAATCCCCATGATTTAGCAGCCATAGAACTGGGGGTAGGTTCTCGATATTTTTCCATATACTTTTATCACTTTAAAACAATAAAATTTCTGTGTTAGATATTGACTTGGATTTTTGGATACGATTTCACCCATATTCAGTACTATTTAGTTCAAACTAATACTATCAAATATATATACAAAAACTATATATTTAGTAAATCAATTATAATCATTGGTTATTCTAAGTACCTTCAACAGACTTTCCGGCAGGCTGCAGGCAACGACCCCCTGCAGCTACAAGATCAACTTTTCTACATTTTAGATTAGCCGTATTGCCTAAGTTTATAAAAATTTATATTTAAGATAGATATTTTCGGGCTTAGTTTCTTCTTTAACTGCATAACTTTCTAGTGGAAGTTAAGGGCTTTTTGTGAGATTCAAGAAGAGTTGGATTCTGTTCTACTATTACTGTGAAATAGGGTCTGAGATATAGTCATTTATTAACTGGTGTGTGAAAAGCTTCCTTCTGCTACAATTCATGAGATCGGAACCACATAATGTTAATACTAAATAGTTTAAGTTAGGAAAATATATTCATAAAAATATATAATCAATAAAATCTATTTATAATTCAACGATTTCCAGTGCTTCCAAGCAAACCCACTATCAAGCTGCAGGCATTTGCTCTTCTTCACCTGCAGCTCACATGATCTACTTTTTAATATCTAAGACCATTACTTACATCCCTTAGACTTCTGCTGACTAAGCTAAACCTTGATTATCAGCGGGTTTTTGTTCACCACTAGTTACAATTGCTTCAGAAGACAAATAAGGGGTACTGAAGACAGCAGAAGACACCAAAAGACAATCTGTTTGTATTCTGCTTTTCGCTATTTCTTGGCACAATTTTTCTGGAATTTCACCAATCAACATATTTTTTCCATTTGCTCTCCATTCTTTATCCAATCTTTCTGCTTTTTCCCTATCTATACTAGCAACTGTCTAAACAGACCAGGTTTACCAGGTTTTTTTCAATTCCGCTCATAAGAATAAAATGTAGATTTTTAAGATATTTAACAATGGTAAAAAAATAATATGTAAAAAGGAATTGAAAAAAACCTGGTAAACCTGGGATTTATGATAAAAAGCTATAAAAAAATAAAAAATGTTAATCAGAATTGACGAATTAACATTTGTTCAGTTTTTACTTCAGTGGCCATAACATTGTATTTCAGTGCCTTTGGTGTTTGTTTCCACTTATATGGTATATTGTAGCACCTAGTCTCACATTCTTTGCCACAAAACATCCGCCGATCGTCGGTCTCCCAACTACAAGCATCCACTAGACTTGTAAGACCTTTTAATGAATCTGGAATTGCTCTTGGATCCATTTTATTGTCTAAGCACCAAAGCTGTAAAATTTTTAACAGTTCTTCCTTGATTATAGCGGTTCCCTTTGAACCTTTTGACCCACTTATTTTTATATCCAATATTTCAGGATCCATCAATTCATTAACCATACAATACAAGGGATTATCAGCCAGCATCCATTTCTCTCGAGTCTCGTACAAATCCGTCTCTGAAGATAATTTTTTATTTTTACCGATTTTCAGCATCTCAGCGATTACGAAATTAAGGAACGCTGTCAAGTTTTCCGGAATAAATATTCCTTCCTTAAAATCTCCTTTCATTCCATATTCATTTCCAAATATAATAAATTCCCATCGTTCCCAATATGCTTCATCCGTCTTGATCCTTGAATCAAATTTCGCTGGAGTGTTGGTGGTAAACACATGTACTGCGTTTAGCGTTCCAGTGTATGGTTGAATGCCCTTTCTCTCTATATCGTGTTGCCTTCTACCCGTAATTGTCTTAAAAGTCCCGGTATCGCTTAAGGTAACGTATCCCATATCATCATGTAGGTTTAGTAATTTCCCTTCCAGTGATGCAATTTGGAATCTCTGACTGATCTTGTCCAGGCTAACATCACAAAATCCATCCTGTCCAATCATATATTCCAGTAATTCGATAAATGTTGTTTTCCCAGAATTCTTCTTTCCGTAAATTAGATATGCTCTCTTATATGGACCATGACCCATCGCTTGCATAAAACTCTGTGCCAATATCTGGATCAGTTTATCGGGTGTATCTGTATATTCCTTTAACATATCATATATTATGGTGTTCCTGACTCCACTATCGTATTTTATTGGAATCTTGTAGTTGAACTTGTATTTTGCTGGGTTATGGTCGATGAGCTTACATGCTTTATTTTCGAAGTCAAATATCACAATTCCATTTTCGACTGGTAACGCATTTTTGTATTCATTGAATGGGTATACATGCGTACGGCTTTTAGTACGAATCTGCGCCATAACATCTCTAATTTTTTGATCTATCTTGTTGGAATTGGCTCCTTTGCAGATGTCATTCAATGTTAGAGTTACTTTATCCACTACAGTTTCAGTCTCAGATCTGTAAATGAGTATGTCACTATCTTTGAGTATCAGATTAGCGATTTTATCAGGGTGCGGATCAATTCGAATTTGGTTACTAGATTTGATAAACCGCATGGTATACAGACCATCATATTTTGGATCGATCTGCTGATCGTTTTCTGCAAACTCTTTTTTATTCGCATCCACCTTTTCCTTAACTGGACAATTCGAAAAATTACAAAACTTTTCCCCGAAGGTTTCCTTAACCATTCTGCATGAAAATCTGTAACCTTTCCCGTACATAGTCAGAGCGTTATTTATTCTTAAATCGGTATCCGAAGAAGTTATGCCTGGAAATGTAGCAAACAACCTTCGTAGCCGCATCTCTGTTTCTTCTTTTTTGATCCCACATTTCTCACACATGAGAAGTACAGATATTCCGGCATAATATCTACCGTATGTGATTTTTGATTCAAACAGCTTTTTGATGCATGGAAACTCTGATATGTCAATGCCTGAAAAATCTATATTAGTAAACGTATGCTCGTTTGCTTTTTTAGCTCTTTCAACTTCCACTTTTAATGCATCAAGAACTACACTTTCAAATTCAGTCTCCTTGATCTCCCATAGTTCAACCTTTTCTGGAAATACCAAAGGTAATTCATATGGTTCTGGTTTATGGTCTGGGATTTCATTAGTTAAAGTTTTATACTGTCCCGGAGCTCTCATAGTTCCAAATGTACGAACCTGAGAGCCTTTGCTGTCGGCATTAAAGTTTATCTTACCCCAATCCATCTGAATACTATCAAGATCTACACCTGCCTTCTCTGCAAGTTTTGTAACTAAGGCTTTTCTTACAGTTTTATGAACATCTATATCGGTTTTCTCGATCTCATCTGAAAAACTGCCTTCAAGGTCGATATTGCCATAAAGTATACTTATATGAATTCCCTTTCCGCCTGAAAACCCCATGATGAAAGGAATATTATTTTCTTTGCAGAATGTGCAAAGTTTTCCTATCCCAGCCTTCATCACATTCCAGTTTAGAGTATCAGGATCTATCAAAATCTCATTCTGTAGAATTCCGCGAGTATAGATCGGTTCTTTGATTTTATCCCAGATATAAGCGTATGGAAGCCACATGTATAGGTCATTGTCCGCTTTTTCAGGTGTTTCACCTTCGATTGCCTTAATCAATATTTGCGTTTTTGGTCGCACGCTGTGGAGAATTTCTAGCCAATCACGCTGAGCGTTGATTACTGCATTATAATTACAAGGGTCAACTACAGTGCTCATAGTAAACACCTAGATCCCAATTAGTGATCCTTGATCCTACTATAAACGTTATGTAGATAATGCATGTATTGAAATAGCTGAGCTCTGATACTCAAAATGATAATTTCTAAAAAATGGAAAGAAAGGATTAATATCCCCCCTTCACTCTGCAAGACCTAGAAACTTCACGCCAACTGCATTCGTCGGCATCATCGAACTTACGCCATTCATTGTTAAAAATAGTTCTACAGTTTTTACCTTTAAACATTGATTACTTATTATTATTATTTTGCATGTTGTAATCTCCGTTAAAATTTTGGAGAACATAACAGAAAGAGCATCGAGCGCTATATTTATACCTTCTTTGTACTATAAACTATATATAAATATATAAGTAGATACTACATTTCGGTTATCTTATAACGCAAAGTATAAATTCTTAAAAAACAACATGGTATTACTAAAATCGGATAGTGAATACCATATCGTCATAAAGAACTCAACTTTTGACGATCCAAAGCCCGAGATTGGTGGAACAATCTCGGACTTTTCTGTTAATCTCCAATACTATTTTCATTATGTTAGATTTATTAATCACCGGATTTCCAAATTATTTCTTTGTTAACTAATTTAGCTATTCATTGACAAAGTATTCAGGAAATTTTGCCCTTGTTCCCATCTCAACTACTTCGTAAATCTTTAAACGATTAGTAGCGGCGATTAGTCCAATTTTTTGTGCAATGTTTTTTTTTGCAGGCACAGACAAAAACCCGTTCTTTGATTGATGCTTTCCATATACTACATTTGCTTTCGATAGATCATCTAGTTTATATATATTTTTTAAACCCTATAAATTGATAAACGGGTTTTAGTTTTATAAACTTTTCGGTATTTTCGATAGCAGCATGTATATCTGTATATAACTGTAGGTTCTGTTGCAAAAAATCTGGCTATTTTACAAAACCACTAAAAATCTCACTGGGCCAGATATTGTAATATTCGAGTCTGATTCCAGCACGTTTGAAATCGGCGGAAATGATACAACGACTGCCATAAACATGAATACTGCTGGAAAATATTCGCGTTCTGTAACCATCCCTAATGCGATTACTATAAAATATAGCCCAAATATCCAACGGAGTATTCCGCTCAACGTTATTTTCAATGGCTCTTTTTGATTCATTTGTGTACCCCAATTCAGTTTTCAGGTAGTAGGTCAAAAAAATATTTATAAGTTGGTAAAAAATCCGAGACTAAGCTTGTATTATAACGGAGATAACAAAAGAAGATTACATATATATCTAAAATGTATTCATTAAGTGGAAAAAAGATAATTTAAAAGGTCTAGGGCTGCAATCCCAAGACCCTATCCCCACAGTAGGAGAAAACAACATGTTAGAAAATATGTCACTTACTGGTAAGTATGCAATCTTAGATTTTAAATGTTTCGATCGCTATCTGAACACTAAATCTTTCCAAGGGTATTCATCCAAGGAAGTGATTCCATGACCACTGAAGCGATCTTCGGGTCATCTAAAACAGAAAAAATTAATCAGTTTCTTATGCTGATTAAGGATCCTGATGTCGAACCTTTTTTTAAGATATTGATTAAACACATGTTTGCTGATATGCTACAAGAAGATCCCGAATTCAAACATATTTTTCAACGGGGTGTCGATAATTCCCTTGCTATTTCTGATTTAAATCTTGTAAAACGGGTCACTGCTACCGAAACTATGCTTGGACTGAGCGATTATCCAATTGAAGGTGACGACTCTGAGAGTACGATTCCAAAACAGATTTCTTTACTTTCTGATCAAATAATAGAAGTTATAAAAAAGAATAATAAACAGACAGTTATAGAACCAATTTGTGAATCTGTCCACGTGGGAATGAGCAAAACAACCGCAAGAGCGATATTACTATTTAAGGATGTGGTAGAAGTTGCAATTGAAGGGAAAGATCAAATCGTGATAGGTTCACGGGAGATTAAAAATTATCTAACGAACCATATCCAACCAGAATACAGAGTCGGAGATGTCAGTAACTTTAGAAAAGTGAAGAAGGATGTACTAACTACACTTAAAAAACTGTTACCAGATAACGTTTTGTTGGATAAAAAGAAGTATGGGCGAAGAGAAATTAGACTAGTGTATGGACCGTAACCAAATTGTAACCAATGTTACGGACAATATGGAAAGGACTGTAATAGAAATATATCTGGATCTTATGAATCTGGTACATAAAAAATAAATATTTGGAATAAAGAAGAATATCTGACGTTAAATTGGCTGCACTTCTTTAAATATAATTAATAGATAAACATGATTAGTTGTAGATATGTTAAATAAATGAGTATTATTGTAAAACATTTAGATCCTGATAATACATTTTTGTTTAATGGTATGTAACTGGTTACGATCTGGTTACGGTTGCTGATCAGAAATAATTAATAATATTTTGTTTTTTGTTGTTGCAAAAGATTTTACGCGGAATTATTTTTTAATTACGAATTATTTTTTATGTAATTTATTTTAAATAAATTAGTGGATAATTATTTATTGTATCGTCGTATCTACCGCGAACAGACCTAAAAGAATAAAAAAGCTGCATAATGGATAAAGGTAGTTAGTAAAATTACTTGGAAGATGTGGGTCTTAGTTCGAATTAAATATACCTGGAACTATATATATTTCGAAGTAACTGTATTTGGGCAGACAGTAGAAACAAATCTTCCAAGGCCCCCAACTATTTTTTTATTTACTTTAATGTTAAGTGCTTTTTTCCCTGTTTTATGATGTTTGGTTGTATGGTGTTTATGTTCGCTTAAATGAGATTTAGCCTTGTGTCCATTAGAGTTCGAATTTGGTGTTTTGATCGTGTTAGAAGGTTCACTGCTATACATTGGTTCAGGGATCATAGGAATTACAGCACCACCATAATTGGGTCCAAAATCTCCTTAATAGCGTGAATGTTTTTCTGGATGTTCATAGAGAACTACCCCAGCAGCATAGTTTGAAGTAATTTACTTAGTTCCTAATAAACCTGTTGCAGTTGCTAAATTTGTCACAGAACGTCTATCAATGTCTTTGTCTGTTATTTGGTAGGTAACTGCTGGTCCTGTAACGCTTGAACCTTTACTAAGGGTATCACTGTTTGGTATAGTTATTGTGCCAAACTTGTCGTCTGCAACCATGATAGGTCCTTTAATATCCACATCTCCTACGTTTTTTACAGTGTAGGTGTATGTGATAATCTGCCCTATGTAGTCATAAGTTAGTGGAGATGCTTTCTTAGTTATTTCCAGACCTGGATTTATAACATTAATAGAAACAATTGCTGTCGCTGTGTTATAGTCAGCAGTATCAGTTGGCGTGAAAGTAACACTTAATGTCTGATGCAGACCTGCACTCAATATAGTTCCTGGTGGTGGTGTATAGACAAAAGTTCCTGGTACTGAAGAAGTAGCATCTAGCTGGGTACTGCTCAATGGTATTCCATATAGTATGTTAGCAGGATTATTCCAGGTAATTGTAGGAGTCGCTTTGTTTACAGTGATTGTAGCAGTTACTGTTTCACCTGAAGCATAATTAGGATCAGTTGATGTAAAAGTAGCAGTCAGTGTATGGGTACCTGCATTTAGTACAGTTGTTGTATCTACTGGTGTTGAACCTTCTGTGTATGCAAAGGTTCCTGATGCAGAACTCTGAGCGTTTAGCTGACCTGCAACTAATGGTGTACCATATATTATGGAAGTAGGACTCGGATTCCAGGTAAGTGTAGGAGTCGCTCCGTTTACAGTGATCGTAGCAGTTACCGTTCCGCCTGAAACATATTTAGGATCGGTTGATGTAAAAGTAGCAGTCAAGGTATGCGTACCTGCACTTAATATAGTCCCTATATTTACTGGTGTTGAACCATCTTTATATGCAAAGGTTCCTGATACAGAACTCTGAGCGTTTAGCTGACCTGCAACTAATGGTGTACCATATGTTATGTAAGTAGGACTGGGATTCCAGGTAAGTGTAGGAATTTTCTGTGGGGTGATTGCAATGGCTAAAGGAGTGCTTCCTACCAGAAAGCCACCAACAACAGTATTTGTTGCTGTGTCAATTACAGAAACAGTGCCATCTTCACTATTTGCTACATATACTTTTGTTCCATCCGGGGTAACTGCAACTCCAATAGGACTGCTTCCTACAGGCACAGTGGCTGTAACAGTGTTTGTTGTTGTGTCAATTACAGAGACAGTATTGCTACCAGAGTTAGTCACATATACACTTGATCCATCCGGTGTGACTGCATCTCCACAAGGCACCGATCCTACAGGCACCGTGGCTGTAACAGTATTTGTGGCTGTGTCAATTACAGTGACAGTGTTGTCGCCTGCGTTCGCTACATATGCAAATGGCGCTGCTCCCGCGATACTTGTCAGTATTAAAATCACAGCTGCTGAGATTAAGGTTAATGAATATAACTTATGTTTATTGATCATGAATTTCACCCACATTTAAAAAAACACCAAAACCAAATAAAATAGAAAACGAATATTTATACTATAAATAGTCTATTAATAGTTAGTTTGTATAAATAAATAGATATATATTATTATTAATAGTTATTAAACAATACAGAAACAAATGTCAAAATAGAAGTGTATCTCTAGAAAATCAGAAAAGGTATACAGCTATTTTTCTAAAATCTATGCATTATTCTTAAATTTGACTACAAAATATCCTATAATCTAGGCTGAAAATGAGAAAATTCAGAGATTTTATCACAAAAACTGTGCATCAGTAAACCAAAAAATCCTATTTTGTAATGAAAGAAAAAGATGTAGAAAAGTTATTTTTATACTACTTTCAGTACACTACTAACTTTGGTAGTGTTAAAAATTTGCTGTGAATGGGGAATCTTATTCTGTTAATTATTTTGGCAAGCCCACATAATATGCCGGTGAACTTTTTAAGGTAAAGAGCTCTCATCCTTTTAAGATATAGTTCTGATAAATCATAGTATATTAATTTTCAAGCAAAATCGCTTTTAATCCCTTTGTTTTGGTATCGCAAATGCAATATAGTCAAAATTATTGTAATTAACATAGATCTGATAATAAAATTGATATTGTATTCTACTGAGTAAAATACAATTTTGTGAAATTCTATAGACTGCTTTTTTCTAATCTATTGAACAACAATGCTTATTCTTTATTTAATGTTCATATTTCGCTTTGATTTTGAGAGTTGCATCGCGATGTTCACTCCATTTAAAATCTATAACAAAAAATTTTTTTTCCATTGTATGTTTATCAACATGAATAAGGTGATGTGCTGCAACGTCTTTTTTCCATTCAAAACGGCCGCTTGTGCCGTGTGGGTTATCTTCATCGTAGAACGTAATATCCCATTTTCCTTCATCTGGTGATAAAATTTCTAAATCACCTTCAATTTTTTCCCCATGCTTTATCTCTTTATACCATGTCCCTTGTCCATTCTTGATGGGTACATCTACATCATGTTCCATTATAACTTCTCCTTTATTTTGACTTGATATTTGATTACTTAGTTTCTCTATTTTTTGACTGGTCACAATAATTGCTAGTGGAATTTTTATTAAATATCGGTAAATATTTATATTTATACTATTTTTAAAAATATATGCAACCAGTTGTTTATGGATTATACAGAATTTCAATAAATCTTTTAATTTAACGAATTGATTATGTTGAATTTTATACACCAATTCCAAAATTGAAGATTTTATTGAACTTCTGTATGAATATATCTTTTAAATATACTTTAAATTATTTTTTAAAAAAATAGTTTATCAATAAAAATTTCGTTCTCATAAAATATTTTAAAATACTATAAATTATTTTTTAAAAAAATAGTTTATCAATAAAAATTGCTTCGTTATAATAATACTATAAATTATTTTTTAAAAAAATAGTTTATCAATAAAAACTGCTTTTCTATAAAAATATCTTAATCTTGAACTTCCATCAAATTAAATGTAGAAGTGTGTTTAAATTTGGCTTAAGATAAAAGAATACGTAAGTTTATACACAAAAGCTATGTATCAAAAACTACCGCAAAGATATAGATCTCGATGGAGTTATATATTTTCAGATAATTATAATATTAAATGGTATTTGAACTAATAGCACTTATGTGCATGGCAGGTGGACTTTTCGTTTTACTGATATGACTATGTTAGCAAGTAGCATTCCATTCTCAGCTTTAAGGGGAATATCTAACCTAAAGGGGATTTGTTAAAAAAGCGAATGATATGGTGGGTTTGATACAAAAACTATACATCAATTGAACAATAGAAATATAACTTTGTTAGAATAACTAATGGCTTAGTACTCTTTTTGATACACTAACACTTAAAATAAAAAAATTAAAGATCTTAATTTTATTCATCCTATTTTTATTTTAATTGAATCTCCTTCGTGACTTTTTTTGTACAATGTGGTGTAGGATTGAATAACAGTAAAATCCATATCTGCATTTTAATTATAATTTTTAATTTATGCAATTTTTGTTATTTTTATCATTAACAGGTCCATACCCACAGGTTAGTGTATGGGTTCAATATCCAGTCACAGTTCGGGTAGTACTGGCCGTGCCACCAATGACGATGCGAATGGTCGTTGCCCCAGCCCCAGCCATGATGTCCACCACCGTGATGTCCACCACCATGATGTCCACCACCGTGATGTCCACCACCATGATGTCCACCACCGTGATGTCCACCGCCATGATGTCCACCACTGTGATGCCCACCACCACGATGTCCACCGTGGCGTGCAGCACTAGCTGTCACTGCTGTCAAAGATACTACGAAAAGGACTACTAACAAAATTACCAGTACCTTTTTCATTCTACTAGGTGATTGTTTCAACATTTAGTTTTCTCCTTTTTATCAAATTTGATGAAATTTTAATTCATTTAGTACTATATTTTCATTGATATAAAAAAATACTGGATAACAGGGTACAAGTAAGCTAATTAGTTCCAAGTGTTTTATGAGCTCCAGATGTTCTAGAAGC
>CAWKGG010000018.1:0-34352 GCA_963848985.1 uncultured Methanosarcinaceae archaeon | reverse complement strand
GTATCGCTAGATTTGTAAAGGCAGGCTCCTTTTTCCCTCCAGATTTTGCACTCCATTCCATACATATTAGCACTTGGACCTCCAACTCCGGTTATAACTCCTTTGAAGTCTGATTTTTCTGTAAGTTTTTTCGCCTCATGCAGGATGGACTCGATGCTTCGGCTTGAAATCATGCGTCCCTGGTGCTGGGTAATGGCGCAGAATGCACAGCCTCCAAAGCAGCCTCTGTGCGTTGTCAGGGATAATTTTATCATCTCAAGGGCAGGGATTGGTTCAGAGTAGGATGGATGAGCTTCGCCAGTAAATGGTAGCTCATATACGTGGTCCATTTCAGTGCCTGTCAGAGGTCTCATAGGCCTATTCTGAATGACGATGGTTTTTGGGTGAGGCTGGATAACACCTTTTCCAATAAGAGGATTCTGTTCCAGAAATTGCATACGAAAAGCCTTTGCAAAGGCTACTTTGTCCTGAGTAACTTCGGAAAAGGAGGGTATTTCTATATAATCTTTGTAAAATTCTGCTGCTTCCTCATATGCCTCTCCATCTTTTCCTTCAAATACTACAGATTGTTTTTTGTCCGCCTTATTACCTTTTTCTTTAAGTTCTTTCCAGGCTTTAACTTCCATCTTCCAGACCGTGCCTGGAATGTTTCTGATTTCCTTGATATCTTCCCCTGCCTGTAATCGTCTTGCAAGCTCTACAATCTGCAGCTCGCCCATACCGTAAACAACTAAATTTGCAGGTGCATCAGCCAGAATTGATTGCCTGACTTTATTCGAAAGGTAATCGTAATGTGCAAAACGTCGCAGGGAAGCCTCAATGCCTCCCATTATGATCGGTATCTTAGGAAAGGCTTCTTTTATCTTGTTAGAGTAAATAATCACTGCACGATTTGGGCGGAGTCCTGTTTTGCCTCCAGGGGAATACGCATCCTTATTCCGCGGTTTTAGACCTGGGGTCAGATTACTGACCATGGAATCTGTGTTTCCAGCGCTTATGGAAAAGAAAAGCCTTGGTATTCCAAGTTTCTTGAAATCCTCTGAGTTATCCCATCTTGGCTGAGCAATGATTCCTACTCGGAAACCAGCGTCTTCAAGAACCCTTCCAATAATTGCAGTTCCAAAACTAGAATGGTCAACATAGGCATCTCCTGTGACAAGGATAATGTCAAGTTCTTTCCATCCGCGGGCTTTTATTTCTTCAGAGGTCATTGGAAGAAATTTTGATGTAGGGGTAAGTGAAGAAAGATATTTTTCTGACTTTTTTCCTTTTTTTTCCTTTTTTTCAGTTTTATTTTCGAATCCTTTCTCAGGTTTTGTTTCAACTTTTTCTGAAAATTTGATTTTCAGCATTTCTGATTTTATTCTTGGCTTCGATTCTGATTTTAAGGCTTCTATTGTTTCCACTTTTATGGGGACAAACAAGCCGATTTTTCGGTATAATCTTACTCTATTCGATTTTTCCATAACATATTTTTTATTTCCTTTCGGAAATGGTCCGTTTGTCGGCATAATCTGTTCCCAAGCTCCTCATTTTCTTCGATTCCCAGTTCCACAGATGCTAAAGTTATTTTCATACTTAGGCTTTTTTTTAGTTTCATGGCAATTTAATTAAATAACCTAATAATTAGATAGCTCCTTATCGGCATCCAAAAGTTCAAGATTTTATTTAGGTAATTAATGATTAAATTGTTTGGACACTAGGTTTCTCTGGATTTTCGTTATGCTTTCATCATCATTTTTAGCATAGTGTATGAGGCCATAATCTGGTTGTTTCCGTCTTTGTCCGTAGGAGCTCCATGTCCTGAATATAGGTTCTTCACATCTAGTTTTATGAGTTTTTCAACTGATCCCAGCATCTTGTCAGGTTCTGAACCTTCAAAGTCAATCCTTCCGAACCCTCCACTCGTAAATACAGTGTCCCCAGAAAATAGACTTTTTGAAATCGGTTCGTAGAGGCAGATGCTTCCCTTTGAATGACCAGGTGTGTGAACCACTTCGAGGTATTCCCCATTTCCTATTCCAATTTTGTCTCCTCCTTTATACGTAATTGTTGGTTTGACAGCAGGTGCGTGGTCTCCGAAAAGCATCGATACACTCAAATATTCATCGTTAACGCCTTCCAGGTCGTCTTCGTGCACTCCAACTTTTGCCCCAGTCTTTTCTGCAATTGCTGCTGCTGCTGCTGTATGGTCATAATGGCAGTGAGTCAGGATAATGAGTTCCAAATCTGTAAGCTTGATATATTTTTCCAGTTGTTTGATGATCAGGTCACTATTCATGCCTGCATCGATCAGAACTTTTCTATTTACTAGGTAGACACTGGAGTCGTAGGCTGTGGGGCAGATGTACCGGACTTCTATATTTTTTCCTCCTTTATTTTTATTTTATTCTATTCTTTTTCACATCTTTACTAATTTTTTCTTACATTTTTTTGATTATTTCCCATAAGTTTTTTACTTTAAATGCTAAGTCTAAATTTCTACATTAAAACCCTGTGCACATTTTCAGTCTATAATTTTGTGATCTCTAAGTTCTCATATACTTAATTTGCGCTGCTATACGAATTGAATCAATTGTAAATATATGTTATTTCTGCCTTTGCGTGACGAAAAATAGTGTTTGTTAGTTTCAAGAAGCAGGTGTTCAAGTGGCACTTCTGCTGCAAGAAGCTGATGATGTTAAAAAAATATACAAGATTTGTCGGAAAAATATGATATCTTATGTCCACTATTACTACCTTGTCTCAATAGAGCAGCTGTGGTAATGCTAAATAACTATATCCACAGGTCTAAAAAGTTTAAAAATCTAAGCTTCAGCCAACTGAATGTGTATCTATAAGGTTATTTTCAATGTATTTTTGAATGTCTATCTCTTTTGTGAACTAATTTGTCTGCCTTCCAATCTCATCATTTTTTTTGCATTCCTGGAAATTTAGGCCTGCTATCCGATACTTATGTATTTCCTTAGTTAGCTTTAATTTGAGCAAGAATCGTTTTCATTTCTTCACATTTGCCTTTAATGCCTATATAAAAAATTAGATTAAATGTGAAATAAATTGGTTCCTAATCTTTCTCAAGTCAAAGGTTCATGCCGTTGTCCGTTAGGAAAATTTCTGAATTGATCTTTTCTACAATTTTTATTTCCCTTGCTTAAAAATAGTCTCTTCTCTTTGTGGTTGAATTTAATAAAATCAAGGTGACAGCGAGAATCACTATATTTGATAAAGCATGGATCTTTCTTTATTCCATCTCATTTTATTTCACTTTTTACACAAAATTTTGGAATACAAACCTGAAAAAGAATAGGTATAGTTCTTATCCTATTTTTTGTTTTTTGCCTGTTCTTTGAACTATACTTCGATCAAAACTCTGAGCTAAGTTTTCTAGCTTTTTAGTCAATTTTTGAAATTTTAGCTCTTTTCTTTATTTTTGTAGAGCAAATTCATTGCATTCACAAGGGCTTCTACAGAAGCCATAACTATATCTGGATTTGCAGATCTAGCAGTTACAATTCTACCTTTTTCGTTTTCAAGGCCTATATATACGTCTGCAAGTGCATCTGCTCCTCCAGTTATGGCATCGATTCTGAACTCCTGAAGTTTGAAGTGGTTATTCTCTCCCAGGATATCTCTTACTGCATTGAGTGCGGCATCTACAGGGCCAACTCCGACTCTTGCAGCAATGACTTCTTTGCCATCTATGTCTGCTTTGACAACTGCAGTGGGCGTAAGGATATTTCCGGTCATCACGGATACTTCTTTAAGCTTGATACGTTCTTCTTCGGAGCTTGCCTTCCCGAGTACTGCAGAAGCAACAGCATAAAGGTCAACATCTGTTATCTGTTTACCCTTATTTGCAATCTCCTTGATCCTGTACACTATTTCATCTAGTTGCTTATCATTGGTTATTATTCCTGCAGATTCAAGTGACTGTTTAACTGCATGTTTGCCGGTATGTTTTCCAAGAACAATACGTCTTCTGTGACCTACCATTTCCGGAGTCATTATTCCAGGCTCGAAAGTATCGGATTTCTCCAGCACTCCCTGGCTGTGGATCCCAGATTCGTGGGAAAAAGCATTTTGGCCTACCACAGGAGTGTTTGGAGGAAGCCTGATTCCAGTATAGTTTTCAACCATTTTTGAAGTTTCCACAAGGTATTCAGTCTTAATGTTCGTTTTTATTCCATAAATTGCCTTAAGACTCATAACTGTCTGTGGAAGGTCGGCATTTCCAGCCCTCTCCCCGATGCCATTTATAGTAACCTGGACCTGTGATGCTCCGGCTTCGACAGCCATGAGGCTGTTTGCTACCGCAAGCCCAAAATCGTTATGGCAATGCACATCTATAGGAATTGTTATTTCAGATGCAATGTCTTTTATCTGCCTGTACATTGCGGATGGAACCATAATGCCAACAGTATCTGGTACGTTGATTATATCGCATCCTACTTCTTGGACCGCCTTAAAGACATCTCTGAGATACTCAGGCTCAGTCCTAGTTGCGTCCATTGCAGAGAACATGCACTTAAGGCCATGGTCTTTGATATACTGAACAGCTTCCACAGCTAGTTGGATAACTTCTTCCTGGCTTTTTTTGATAGTATATATCCTTTGAACATCTGAGGTGGGAACGAAAGTATGCACAAGGCCAACGTCGCTTTCAAAACATGCATTTATGTCGTTCTTCAATACACGAGCGAGTCCACAGACTACAGCATCCAGCCCAGCTTTAGAGATTGATTTTATGGATTCCTTGTCGGTTTCTGAGGAAATGGGGAATCCAGCTTCTATTATATCTACCCCGAGTTTGTCAAGTTGATGGGCAATTTCCAGTTTCTGAGCAGAATTTAGGGATACTCCAGGAGTTTGTTCTCCGTCGCGCAGTGTTGTGTCAAAAACAGTTATTGTTTTATTCTGCAGGGATTCGATGTAAAAATCGATTCCTTCTTTCAGTTCTTACATTCATGGTAATCACCTACTTGGATGTACATTCCTGGTATATAAATATCATGTGTGTGTATGAATTTTTTGATAAATCTTTTTTTGCTCTGTATTGAGGAGTTTTTGTAGGTGAACTCTAGTGGCCCATACGCAAAAGTGAATAGATGTGGCAAGTACTCCGTCAGTAAATCTCCTTCGCTGGATAGTTCCCGACATCAATCTGTTTGATCTGATCGAGTTGAGCTTCGATCCAGTCGACCTGGTTCTCCTCTCCTTCAGGATCGATTTGAGAAGCACTTTGGTGTTAGTATCCCCGACCTTAGGTGGTACATTGATGCTATCTTCTTAGCTTTTAATGGCCAAGTATTTAGATATATAACTCCTCTAAAGTATATTTCGTAATAGAGCGCAGATGATCATTTGGTTCAGTTTGCTGACTATTTGTTTCCCTTCGAGGAAGAGGATCCGTGTGATCAGTTTCTCAGCGTGTTTCATCTCGGCGTGGACAATGTACTGGTTACTAAAGGTCAGTTCATCGGCCAAAAGAGCATTTAGATGTTCAATAATCTTCCAGTTTCTTTTTATAACTAAGCTTCCGATTTAATCGAAAAGTATCAAAACTACTCTAGACGATTATTCTATCTGTATTTTTTTACTGGTTCTCCAGCTTCATTTTTGGAAGTGTCATAGTCAGAACACCATTTTCAATTTTTGCAGTGCTCCCTTCCTCTTTAATACTGGTAGGCAGGCGGAAAGCTCGGTAAAAGTGAGTATATTCTCTTTCCTTACAAATATATTCTTCTTCTGTTTCTTTTTTCTGTCCGGTCTTTGCACTTATCTCAAGCATGTCTTCTTTAAGGTTTATCTCAATATCTTCTTTATTGATTCCTGGCAAGTCGGTAGTACAATAAGCTTGTTTCCTTTGTCCTTGATGTCAAATGTAGGGGTAAATACATTTTCTCCTTCCCATTTTTTCATAGGCATTAAGTCTCCAAACAACAAATTCAAGCTTTCTTGTGTCTTCCTAATATCTTCAAAAGGGTCCCAGAGTATGGGCTCTGGAAATGTTCTCTTAGCAGGCCAGTTCATTAAAATTCCACATATTAATAAAATTAGAACGCAGTAGTTGTGTTATTTTGAATATATTGAAAGAGGCTATATAGCATTTTCTTTAAAAATTTCATTGAAATGGGGGGCACAATCATTTTCCAGATTTGTTCAATGACTTAAGGACATGCCTCTAAATTTAAAAATTTTTATTTTAATTATAAAGCGTCAGTGATAGCTCTTATCAGGCTCTTAAAATTTAAAATTTGATCTAAAAATAATATGCATTGGTTTTTTAGGGAAAAAAAATCTTAAGTTTAAATTTGTGAATATCTCCTAAAATAATAAAAACATAATTAATATAAAATTATTTTTTGGTCTTAAAATATTTTATGGGGATTAAGTTTTATTCATAAACTATTTTTTGTATAATTAATTTAAAATAATGAAGTGAGTAATTAACGCTAATTTATATGAAATTTCAAAAAATTCCCTTATGATCTTTGGTTTTGAAATGTTATCTCGATTATTTTGAATGGCTATCTGACACAGACATCGTACCTCTAATGCCAGTGAGATGCAAGTTTACCAGATAATAACTAAACTTAAATACTTAATTTAAATTGTAGACTTATACTCTTAAGAGAGATGTTCGACATGGTTAAAACTGAGTTTAAACAGATACGTATACCTTTGATTGGAGACGATGTACCCTCATTTACAGAGTGATGACTCGAGGAAAAATAACTTTTCCAAAAGACTATAAACGGAAAGTAGGTGATTTTTTTCCGTTATCCTACAGATTTCACACAAGTATATACTATTGAATTCGTTACCTTTGCCAGTATGCAGGAAAAATTCATAAAAATGAACACTGAATTGATAGGAATTTTTATAGATAGTGTTTTTTCCCATATAGCCTGGCTTAAGAGGATGAAAAACATATTGAATATAAAGAGATGAAATAAATTGAAATTAAGTTTCCTGTTATTGCTGACCTTAAAATGGAAGTGATGATAAAGTAAGGTATGGTTCAGCCAAACGCCTCAATAACTCCAGCTGTAAGAGCATTATTTTTTATTGATCCAGAATCACAAATAAGGGCAATTATCTACTATCCACTATCAACTGGAAGAAATATGCAAGAAATCAAGAGGTTAGTAATTGACCTGCAGAAAAATGATGCTGAGAATGTAGCAACTCCAGAAATTGGCAATCCGGAGAGGATGTTATTATCTCAGCTCCTAGTTCAATGGAAGCAGCAAAAGAAAGACTAAAAACGAAATAGGACGGAAAATATTGCCTTGATTGGTTTTAGTGCCTGGAAAAAGGGAACACAAAATAATCGAAAATTCGAAAGTATTTTGAACTTGAAGTACAAAATCAAAGTAAGAGATGTTTTGGTCATATTCACTAATTGGACTATTGGGGGTTTATGAGATTGATTTTTCAGTTCAACCGCTGAAGTCCTTATAGATAAACTGAAATTAAAATTATCATGTATTGATAAATTTAAACTTATGATAGATGAACCAATACAGTATGCAGGGTTATGCAGAAAATTTAGGGTATTTTAGAGAGGGGTTTGTGTGATATTTGAACGCATTAAATCTGAAGGTTTAGCTCATCTTTCTTATTTCATTGGGTCTGGAGACGAAGCTTTAGTTATTGACCCTAGAAGGGATTGCCAGGTATATCTTGACCTTGCTCGAAGAGAGGAGATGAAGATAAAATACATCTTTGAAACCCACAGAAACGAGGACTATGTAATAGGTTCTCTGGAACTGAAAAATCTTACAGATGCAGAAATTTACCATGGTCGTGGTGTGGATTTTAAATATGGAAATTACCTCGATGATGGTCAGGAGTTTTTTTTTGGCTCAATGAAATTGACTACTTTACCTACTCCGGGTCATACTGACGAAAGTACATCCTATACTCTGATAGATCTTGATACAGGCGAAGATCCAATTATGGTTTTCACAGGAGACACCTTATTTATAGGTGATGTAGGGAGGATAGATCTCTACGGTCCAGAGGAAGCTTCTAGACTAGCATCAAATTTGTATGATAGTATTTTTAATAAAATATTGCCACTGGGAGATGAGGTAATACTCTGTCCTGCACATGGTGAAGGTTCTGTTTGCGGATCTGCTATTGCTAAACGGGAGTATAGTACCCTCGGACTTGAACGTATCCAGAATCCTATTCTCCAAAAAACTGAGAAGGAGGAGTTTGTAAAATATAAAGTTGAAGAGCATCTTGAATTTAATCCGTACTTCAAGAAAATGGAGCAGTATAACCTTCAAGGGCCTCCTCTATTGCAGAGCTTGCCAGCTCCAGAGTTTCTTTCGCCAGAGAAATTCAAAGCAGAGGTAGAAAAAGGAGCTATAGTTATAGATACACGCATGCCCGATTCTTTTGGCGGGGTACATATAAAAAATACGTATAGTGTCTGGCTAGGAGGTGTACCTTCCTTTGCCGGTTGGGTGCTTCCTTATGATAAACCCATACTTCTAGTTCTGGAAGAAAAAAAGCAACTGGGGACTGCTGTGAGTTATTTAATCAGATTGGGTTATGATAATATAGCAGGTATACTGAAAGGTGGAATTGCAGCCTGGTATATTCAAGCTCTACAGATAGATAATTTTAATCTGATATCCGTTCATGATTTGAAAGGCAAATTGGAGAACGGAGAGAAAATGGTAATTCTTGATGTGAGAGACAAGAGAAAATGGGATAAAGGACATATTAATGGAGCCAGACACATTTATGTTGGTCATTTGGAGGAGAAACTGGATGAAGTTCCAAAAGATTGGCCTGTAATTGTTTATTGTGGCACTGCTCGGAGTGCTAATTTAGCAGCTTCAATTTTGAAAAAGAACGGTTATGGTAAAGTATACAATGTTCTTGGAGGCATGTCTGCTTGGAAGAACGCTGGATATAATGTGGTCAAATAAGCAAAAATTAATTTAGAATGTTTGTTCATAGTTTTTAACTCTATGGATCATATTTTTTATCACTGATTAAGAAGTTTTCACTCATTTTTTTCAAATGATGAAGCTGTCGATATTTTTGTAAATCAATATTTGTAAATATTTTTCAAATATTCTTTTGATTGAGTAAATCCTAACTTCCACTTTTTTAAGCACATAAATTCAAATTTTCCATAATTTCTTTTTGTTTCTTGGAGTCACCATACTTATGCTTTAAATCCGAGAGAGTATCGCAGAAGCAGCGGTATTTGAAGGTGTTCTGAACTCTGACAGTAACGATGTTTCTAATTTAAACAAGTCTGATGAAGCAATAAAAGCATATGATAAAGTAATTTATAGGACAAAGCGTAAAATCACTGGGTCTCCAGCTCAATGGATGTAAGCGTCAACTTCAATCTTGGCTCCGTATATAATTTTCGGCTGCTTCTTTGCTAAAGTTGCCCATATATGATGCGAAATATCCATCAATTAATAGTGTATATTCTTCAACAATATTTTTTCAAATACTCTTTTTTGTTTTCAATGGCATAATTATTATCTCTGGTTTCAGTTTTCAAATGATCTCAAGAGTGCTGACTTTTATCACTCTTAACGAGTAGGTGGATGTGATCTTTGTCGTTTCCATTTCTAGTATTTCAAAATCTCCATCCTTTTCAATGTCATGAATTCTCTGTTTGAGTTCTTTATCAATCGGTTCTAGTATCCTTTTTCGATACTTGCACACAAAGATAATGTGATACATTAACAAAAATTTGCTATAATTCTTCTGTCCATTCACGTTTATTTACCAAAAAATATATTTATTGATAAAGCAGAATAAGTATTTTGTGATGAAAGCATTCAAGTTTAGGCTATATCAACAATTGACCAATCTAACCAACTTAATCAACATATTGGTAGTTGTAGGTTTGTCTATAATTGGGCGCTTGATCAGAAAGTAAAGACAGATGAGCAAATTGGAAAATCAATTTATAGGTTTGACTTAAACAAACTAATTCCGAATCTAAAAAAGCAAAATCCGTGGTTAGAAGAAGTTAATTCTCAATCACTTCAGGGTATGACTAAACAGGTAGAATCTGCATTCACTAGATTTTTTAGAGAAAAGAATGATTTTCCTAAATTCAAATCAAAGAAGAATCCAATTCATTCATTCCGATACCATAACACTACAATGTGGATTTTGAAAACAATACTATTAAGCTTCCTAAGATTGGAGAAATCAAAGCAGTTCTTCACAAAATATTTGAAGGAGAATTAAAAACCGCTACTATTTCGAAGTCTTGCACAGGAAAATACTACATCAGCATTTTAGTGGAAGATGGAAAATAACTTCCAGTTAAACAAGTGTTTTCTGAATCTAGGACTATTGGTGTAGACGTTGGAATAAAAGATTTTGCTTTTATTTCAACTGGAGAAAAGGTTGAAAATCCTAAGTACTTGAAAAACTCTTTGAAGAGACTTAAAGTACTCCAAAAAAGAGTTAGTCGAAAACAGAATGGTTCTAAAAACAGAGAAAAAGCCAAACAAAAATATGCTGTACTTCATGAGAAAATAACAAATCGAGAAATGATTTTTAACCCCAAACTCTCTTTTAAACTTGTTATCGAGAACAAACAATAGCTGTTGAAACTCTATGTTAAAGGCATGATTAAGAATCACTATTTTGCACAGTCTATAGGTTATTTGGCTTGGAGTAATTTGTAACAAAATTAGAAGATAAATTAGAATGGTCAGGAAAAACTATTCTTACGATAGGTAAATTTGAACCATCATCTAAGATCTGTCATGTTTGTAAATATCATAACTCTAAGCTATCACTAAAAGATAGAGAATGGAAATTCCTGATTTCAAGACAAAACATGACAGTAACATTAATGCTACAATTAACATCAAAAAACTTACTCTCATTAATCAAAATCTAATTGGAATCTGACACCTGTGAATGTTGGGGATGGGCTTAGGGACTTGTTTTCAAAAGAGAACGCAATGAAACTAGAAGCCACTTAGTCTTCATCTGAGTGCTAGTTCACTCACGTCACGGTAATGATACAATTACTTCTCTTCAGCATTATCATTCATCATCGTTTACTGATTATGAGATAAGAGATGTGAGGAAGCGATTGATAGAGTGAAGTGCTTTATAATAGATATGCGACTCAATTACTACGATAGGTAAAAGCTGCTCAAACCGAAGACTTTTGCTGAAATATTTCCAAAGTCACAGCCAACGCACAGGCGTGTTGGTTATGTTTCTCCAATTATAACATTAAGTGCATATATAATTAAATAAGTTGATTTTTAGTCATGTACTTCTATTTTATGTGGTACAGTTGCACCAGTTGATTTTTTGTCTTCTACTTTTATTTTATGCCAACCACACACACAGCAATTCTCTTTGTAATGCATGATGTGTTTTATAACACAAGCAAGTCCTATTGTTGCTAAGATACAACCCACGATTTTCATACCTTTATGCACAGTTATTCCCTCCAAGCTATTTATTGTACTTTATTGTTTATTAAGATACGTAAACAATCAGAAAGTCATTATTAATGCAACAAATGTGTGATCTATATATGAAGGGATTTCGGTAAACCTCTTATTTTTCATGAGTCATTTATATACCACTTATAAGCATATGATAAAATATTGAGGTTATAGAAATCCTCATGACTCAAAAATTAGGGATCTCAAAAGATGCCAACAGCAGTTTACTTTTGCCCACTTTGTTTAGTTGAAATTTTCCTCTAGCCTCACTGAAGTATGGGGCGGAAAAAGAATGGAGACGGCATTAAGGGTATTTTGGGATGACATCAACCAAATAGTGGAAATAATTTGATAGAAACCGATATTTTGGAATGTACAAAAAAGCTTTATACTCTCATCTTTTTCATACGGTTAAAAGTTTTATCTTGTGTTTCTATTTATGGTACGTTTTATTTTCCCAAAAGATTTTGTGCCAATAAAATTTGTTTTTTGGAAGAAAATACTGTACTAATTAGTGGGATCTGTCAAATTATGGGTACAGTAAACCATCTGCATTTTCAGCCCCTTAATGTCTGTCTCAGGTTCTTGAGGCAAAAATTCGAATCCGTATATATATCCAATTTTTGCTGTAATGGCTGCTACAAGTGCATTGAGAATATCATCTTTTGCAACTTCCATTCGCCTGTATCCTGAAAGCGCAGCTTCGATTATTTTATCTGTAAGCAAGCAAATGTTTTTAAGTGTTTCTTTCCGCTAAAGAAAAACATCATGACTTTTTTTTGAATATTTCCATAGGAAAACCTGCAAATACCTGAAAACATATTTCAGGTCCCACTTCATTTATTTTTTTCTGGAAAATTTCGTTTTCAACAAGGAAATTATTCACATCTCGGATTTTAGAGACTATATTCCATGCCTGTTTTGAGATGCTTTTTCCTGTAAGCTTTTCGTTAATTTCACAGGCTTCTTTATAGCTTCCATATATACAGCTTCCCTGCAGGGTATTGGAAATATACTGGATTTTCGGGCTTTTAAAATTCTGTGTGCTCCAGAGTCGGGAAGCTTTTCCCCCTTACCTCCGTTTTCTAATCCAATAGGGATGTCGAGAAGAATGAGGGGTTCGATTTGTTCATATTTCTTTATCAAAAAATCAATAATAGAATAAAATTTTGTAAAAAGTACTACCCCCAATCACAGTTTTTTTCGGCTTCTGTAGCCATGAAAACTGCAAAACAACCTGGTCTGCAACCGTTAACTCCTACAAAAACTTTTGTGTCAGCGTATCGAAAGTTATGTAAAATTTGATTGATTCTGTATCCTCTCCGATTAGAACTCGTCAAAATGTCTTATTAACTCAAGAGTTAGTTCTACATGTAAACTCTCCCTCATGTCGGGTTGATGCCCTTCGAGGAAGAGACTTCATTCTAGTAATTTTTTCATATGTTCTCAAATCTGAGATCCATTTGAATTCTGTATTGTCGAAGATTATCAACTAATTGTTGATAGCCCGTTCACAAAGCATTTTGTGATAGGAAACGTAACTAATATTGATAAAACTATTTCGATCCCTATAAATATTGCTTCCGCAACTAAAGGTATTTCCTAAATGCCTCTATTTGAGTACCATCTCTAATATCCTAGAAAAGCCAGTAAACCTCATAAATGACCACGAAAAAAAGATATTTTTTTCCTGCAGATTCAGTGCCTGTGCAAAAGGATTTTTTGAGATCTCGAAGGGTTTCATGTAAGGGTGTCTTTAACATCGATAACTCAAAGGCAGACGGCCTTGGAATACCTTTCCTTGAGAGACTGTGAGGGTTTTTCAGCCTTGCTCAGAAGAGTAGCTTCAATTTATTGGGGGAGATTAAATAGTTCACATCCCTCTAGGCAAAAAAAGAAAGGTGACTGTAGACAATTATTTGATATCATCGGTAATCGAATTCAGACTAATTTCAAACAGGTCCGCAACAATGTGAGCATGACAGCTATAAATTAAACTTCACAACATCATTTCTAAGATCAGAATGTTATGGTCATGGGACATTGCAATAGATATCTAAAACTAATCAAAAGTCCTGATAAATACTAAAAACCGATGCTTTTAATGTAGACTTCAGGGTATCAGTCCCAGCAAAAGGCACGAAAATCATTTTTACGCGGGCGGGGTGAAAACAAGTTTAGTGCTCCTGTTGAAACTCTTGGGAATACAGAGCAGGGTATTCGATCATCTGGAATAGAACTAATGATAATTCAATTGCATGAAAAACACATCCTACAGAAAACATTACCATCGAGAATTAACTGAAGGGAATCGGTAGGAACTTGTACATTGCAGTAAAATCATGGAATAATCGAGTTATAAAAAATATAGGCAAAAATCAAAAAAATATCAATAAATCCTTAAAATTTAATTATATCCTTATTAATTATATACATATATACTCGTGAAATCAACGGCTTATTGAAATGCTCCAACAGGTATATTTATATACTATTTCTGTTGCCGTTATTAAAGTCACGGTTGTTGCCGTTATTGAAGACTAAGTTATTGTTGCTTAAGTTATCGTTGTTGAAGTTATAGTTACCGATGTTGACGTTACCGATGTTGAAGTTGACGTTTTCTGTGTTCTTATTGTAGTTTTCTATGTTCCAATAGTCGTTTCCTATGTTTCCATTGTCGTTGCCGACGTTCAAGTTTCCGTTATTGTTCCCGTTTCCAGAACCTAAATTATTATTTCCGTCATTGTTCCCGTTTCGAGAACCTAAATTATTATTTCCGTTATTGTTCCCGTTTCCAGAACCTAAATTATTATTTCCGTCATTGTTCCCGTTTCGAGAACCTAAATTATTGTTTCCGTTATTGTTCCCGTTTCCACAACCTAAATTATTGTTTCCGTCATTGTTTCCATTAAGGGAACCGCGATTTGTATTCCCATTACAGTTTCCGTTTAAGTTACCTATATTAAATCTCCATTTTTCATTACAGTTATTAGCTGCACTTACTGTAGTTATGATGGATGCTAAATAAAAGACTACTAATAGAACACTCATTATACTTTTTGTTCTGTCAAATATTTGTTTTCCCATTAAAACCCCTCTCAAACTTGTATGTAATTTATGTTAGTAGAAATAAGTAGATTGATAGTGAATACTATTTTAGGATAGTTGAATTTTCAATTCATTTCCCAGTGACAGATACACTGCGTAGATGCCATCATTAAATTGGAAAATCTGACTAGCAGATTAAAACAAATATAATTATAAATTTTAAATCTATATTATTTATTCGAATTGATGTTATTAAATGCTAACATCAGTGTATCTCTCATCTTCCAATATAATCTATCGAGAAATATATATACTAATTTTTATTTAGTAACTTATAACTTTAAATTAATACTAAACGAAAACTAATGAAAAAGATATATTTTGGGCAAAACAATATCCTAGTAATCTTTCCAAAGTTTCAATGAACAATTTTGTTGGGCTTATTTTTCTTCAATTGTTATCTAATGATTCTTTTTTATTCTTTCTTTAGTAACTTATAACTTTAAATTAATACTAAACGAAAACTAATGAAAAAGATATATTTTGGGCAAAACAATATCCTAGTAATCTTTCCAAAGTTTCAATGAACAATTTTGTTGGGCTTATTTTTCTTCAATTGTTATCTAATGATTCTTTTTTATTCTTTCTTTAGTAACTTATAACTTTAAATTAATACTAAACGAAAACTAATGAAAAAGATATATTTTGGGCAAAACAATATCCTAGTAATCTTTCCAAAGTTTCAATGAACAATTTTGTTGGGCTTATTTTTCTTCAATTGTTATCTAATGATTCTTTTTTATTCTTTCCCATCAATTCTTAATCAAAAGTATATATTGTGTCAAACTAGACATTGCTAACTGATTGTTGGAAAAATGTACATAGAATCTTGTGCTTAAGATTTTCAACAGCATAATAAATAACATAAAACTGAATAAAAACAAATTATTTTATACACTATGAAAAAATCATTTCATACACTAAGAACATTATCTAATTATTTTTAAAGTATGTGTCTTTTGATAAATAGCTATCGAAGAGTACTTGAAATTTAAGAAGTAAACGTTGGGTTTTAGGACGAGATAATTTCCAAAATATAGTGGATGTAAAAAAATAGAGTCGGTGAGCTATTCATAACTAAATTAATAAGGATATATCCTTAAAAAGGATACCTATACCTAAAATAATCTAAATATCGTAAAAGAATTAGTAATTTTCACGAAATCCTGGTTTTATTTTTGATGATAGGTTCATCAATAGCAATGGCATCTGCAGGATTTTCAGAAAAAAATAAACTAATATCCATACCTACTGATCATAAATTTATTTAAAAAAATGGTGTAAACCAAACTTAATTTTCTCCAAAGGTTGAACTTGCACCAGAAAATCCTACATTTACCAAATACCTGAATAATAAATCTGTCTCTAAAACGGCACATTCCTCTGTTGGAAACAAATCTAGCTTAGCATCCACACCTGTGGACTTTAGTCATCTCAAAAATACTTCAGTAGCAGATGTATATGCTTCATCAAAAGCATCTACTTCCATTTCCTATGACCTATGAACTTTGAACAGAGTAACCCCTCTAAAAATCACGTTGAAACAGGTGTGTGCTGGGAGTTTGCAACTGATGGATCCTTTGGATCATATTTAATGTCAGGAGAAAACTGGAGCTTTTCAGAAAATAATATTTAATATCTACTTTCTTCTGCAAATGGCCCGCAAGATTTTGATCGCGGTCCCAGTGACGGGGGAGATTTTGTAATGTCAATTGCCTACCTGACTCGCTGGACAGAGCCTGTGAACACCAGCAGTGGCCCTTATAGTCTAACTAAAGCTTTTCGTCCAATGAGATAGGCTTTCCTGTACATAAACATGTATAAAATGTAACTTTTTTCCCGAGCAGAAATGGTCCTATGGACAATCTGGAAATCAAAAAGGCAATTATGAATTATGGAGCAGTTGCTAATGCAATGTATTTTGACCCCACAATACTACTAGTTATAACCAAAATACATACTTTATTACTATAGCTGAACAGCACCTTCTGACCATGCAGTGATCATTGTAGTCTGTGAGACTCTTTTAGTAAGAACAATTTCTCCCAAACTACCATCCGGAGATGGAGCGTTTATCAAAAAAATAGCTGGGGTACAACTGTGGCAGATTGTGGTGATGTGAACAATAATAATGGATATTTCTCCGTTTCCTGTTATAATTCTAATTTAGGTTATAATAAGAACACACTCTTAGTGGCTGAAAATTCTAATGATTATACAAATATTTACCAATACGATCTACTTGGATGGATCCGGAAATTAAATATCTCAAACTAGTCCCACGACTGGCTGGGGCGCAAATATCTTTACTGCAAAATCCAACGAAGTCCTCAAGGCGGTAAACATCTGCAAGACAGATATATACTGCAATTATGTAATTGATATCCACAATAATACTGGATCCCAATCTATTAGTCAAATTGGTTTTTCTCTTACCCAGAGTGCAACAATTTCAAAATCAGGCCACAATAAAGTTCCCCTGAATTCCGGAGTTAATCTCAACGCCGGCCAAAAATTCTCCGTAGTACTGGAGCTTACAAATCCTGAATATTCTTACAAGATTGCTGTGGAAATGCCGATCTCAGATTATAGTAGTCAAGCAACAGCAAATACCTCTGAAAGTTTTGTAAGTCCGGATGGATAAATCTGACCGATATAACAACAGAGCTAGGTTACCCAAATACTAATGAGTGCATCAAAGCATTTACTGATGCACAAGGTCTTTCTATAAAAGGTATTCCTGTAGCTAAGTTCAGTACCCACGTCACCAATGGTTATGTTCGCAGTATGGTTCAATTGACAGACCTATAAACAACTGCTACCGGATAGTGATGGAACTTTGGAGATGGAACATTTCAACTGGGCTGAATCCAAAGAATACTTATTTTGCAGCAGGAGTCTATACAGTTAATCTGATAGTAAGCAATGCAGTTGGTACAGATTCAATGCTCGCTACAATAAATATTTTGATAAAGATATCTAAAAAAACTCCTATAATTACTTGGAGAAAACCTGCTTACATATTCTATGTACACCATTGAGCAACGTTCAACTAATTCAACTGCTTCAGTACATGGAGCTTTTGTCTACACTCTACATTAGGAACTATACTGAGTACAGATACCATATATTACATGCTAGTTTCACAACAAGCGATTCTACAAACTATAATACAGTATCATAGACTGTCATAATCCACGTAAAAAATGGCAGAAGACACTCAAATTATCAAGAATAACCCTGCTAGTATACTCTATAAAATATAATTGAGCAAAGTTCTGCTAGATGCATCTGTTTTAGTATTAGAACTAAAAAGGTTATCTATATTGATTCGTCGCATAAAAAAACTGGAAAAAAGAGATGACTTTAAAGGATTATGAGTGGACTAATAGTTTAAAAGAACTTATTAAATAATAATAAATAATTTTTGTAATTATTTACACTTGAGCTGCTTAAAATTCTATAATCACGGAAAACACAGAAATAAACGGGAACACTTTTCACTTATTTTCCGTTGTTTCTTGTTTTCTGTGGTTTAAAAACGAACCAAGGTATAATTCCAATATCATTCTTCCAATTTTTATTTATGTAGCTGTCAATGATCAGTAAAAATTTCATGTTTTTCTTGCCTGTCTAAAAGGTTGGCCTTAGTATATTATTTTGTTAATTCTTTTAAGATTAAGGTTTTCCAATTTAGCGAATATTTGCATTTTCACGCATTGAAGTATTTATACTCTAGCATCACTAAAGTGTTGAACAATAAAACCAAAAAACAGCGCTAAGTTCATTTTGGAAATAAAACTATCCGAATAATAGAGACCTACTCATACTCGCATAAGTTATTTATTTAATGTTGGTAAATTTCTTTTTGAGAGGTGATGAAGTCCGCCTAGACTCTTAAGTCTAAATAGCTCATGCTGATGACTTCTATAAAATAATCGAGGCTTTTGACTTGTACACTTTTCTATTAGTAGGCATAGGCGGTTTCATAGGCTCTATCTTGAGATATACTTTAAGTGGATGGATACAGAACAATTTTGTTAATTTCCCTGTTGGTACTTTGGTTGTAAACGTTAGTGGCAGTTTCCTTTTAGGTTTAGTAATGTACCTTTCTGAATATCAAGGATTCTTTGGCGAAGAAACCAGAATATTTTTGACAATTGGATTAATTGGTGGCTATACAACATTATCAACATTTAGTTATGAGTCATTCAGATTACTCGATGATTCAAAACTAACACTGATGGTAATAAATTTGATGGCGACAGTATTATTTTCACTGTTTGCAGTATATTTAGGGAAAATTGTGGCTTTGAACTTTGGCACGTATATGCTGAGGGGAATTAGATGAAAAAGGAATCTCAGGCTATATTATTGAGAATATTCATTGGAGAATCTGATAGATATAAAGGCAAGTCGTTGTATATGCATATACTTGAGATGCTTAAAAATGAAGGGGTGGCAGGAGCAACTGTTTTTAGGGGCATTGCAGGTTTTGGAAAACACAGCCATTTCCATACAACATCTCTATTGCAGTTATCCACTGACTTGCCAATACTTATCGAAATAGCTGATCTCGAAGAAAAAATTGATAAAATAAAACCAAAATTAGATGAAATAATTACCCAAGGATTGATTACAGAAGAAAAAATTAAAATTATATTTTATGACTACGATAAAAAGATATGAAATCCTTCAATTATCTAAAGAATGATTTTAAACACACGATCTAATGCACGTGATTTTGTTCTTCAAGTGCTTATAGTCCTATTTGTAAAAAATTTCCTAAAAAATCTCTTCATAGCTCCTATATGGGATCCATATAAAGAAATATCTATCTGTTATGCCTAGCTTTTTCCTCAAATTAAAGATCAAGTTAGTATAATTTGCATCATGAGAAACAGAAATATGCCCTCTAAACATATGAATCCACTTTTATTATAAGAAATAGTTATGAAATAATCTTTACTTCGGAGTTCTGACGTTCTTATAACTATTTCCCAAAGAGCAAAAAAGGATTTATAATTAGTATCAAGTTTTTTAAGAACCTATTTAAGTACCGTAGAATATACTCTACTGAGTTTAGGACTATCTTTTTTAGATTTAGGAAATTTTTTCTGTTGTTCAATATATTTTACACTTTTTTGAGCTTCGCTGATTCTTTTCTATAGTGGGAACAAAGATTATGGAGGTATCTACATTGATTCGATATACTCCATAAAACATCTTTTGTTCTTCAGTTGGATATATTTTTACTTTCACAGTTAGATTCCTCTTGACTGGATATATATTTATTTAATGTATCTAACGTCACTTGGCCCGTTGTAGCTATAAAATATGATCTTGACCAAAAGGTATCTTCCCATAATAGTAATTTAATTTCAGGAAATTCTTTTCTTATTTCTCTTGAAGTTATAGTTTTTAAAGTATTGATATATTTTGGAATTTCTAATGTTGGTTTTGAAGTGAAAATCATATGAAAATGATCTTTGTCACATTCTATGCTCAGTACCTCAACATCATACGTTTTACTTATATTATGGATTTTTCTTTTTAAGAAGTCAATTATTAATGAATTACAAAGTACCCTCCTTCGATATTTTATGCATTGTACAAAATGATAATGGAGTGAATACACTGAATGGCTTCTATGATCCATATTATATTGCATAGTGATCAATAAATAAATATAACTATCTCTATAAATAAAGTTTCATATTAAGAAAAAGTTAATAATTTGAAAGTTGAAAGCTTTCGTCTCTTCAACTGTTGAGCTGATGCCCTACAGGTAAGAAGACTTCAAGCTTTATGTTAGAAGCAAAAAAAAATAATAATTTGGACAATCAAATAATCTTATCAATTGGCTTAATTTTATTGCTTCTCGGTCTTTTTTGTAGTTAACCTGTATGGATTTTCACCAGGAAACTCTCACAAAAAATGTATGATATTTCTCTTATTATAAGCTTGATTCAGGGAGTTTTTAACTATCTCTGATTAACAGTTAAAGTTTATTGAATTTATAATATTCGGTTGATCCCAAAACTTATTTTATTCAAATGAGCTGATATATAACTCAAATTTTACTTCTCTAATCTTATATTCTAAATAATCGATCAAATCTGGATCATAATCACAATTCGGAAATTTTTTAATATTATGCGAAGAATGGCTTTGGAGGATGAGTTTGGTTGTAAGTATTTATTACCGATTGTATTGCCTATTAAATTGTGGGGTGAAATAGGTTTTGAATTCAAATAAGAAGATAATTATAAGAAAGCAATATCCTATTGCCTTGTTTCATATTATATAACTATCTTTCTCAATATCAAATCTTGTTCCAAAAGTAGCTTTCTGGATGAACTTCACAAAGAATCTCTAGATCCAATCCAATAATATATGCGAGTAAAAATACAAAATTTGTCAAGATTGATACAATAGCATAGTATCAGATCCATTTTGTACATTTTTATGAGCCTCTAGTGAAATATTTATGATTATCATGGATATTAATGGCAGTACAAAAAAATATTCTTCTCAACATGTAGTGTATTCTACTAAATCTTCTGAAAATATATCTACCATAATTGCAGCAAATGCCATTTAAAAAAAACAATGCAAAAACTATGAATTAAAATATCGATGTATTTATATCGTAAAGATTATATAATTAACAATTCTGGCTGCTTTGTCACCAAAGTTAGTCCATGTATCTATGACCAATTCCTTTAAGGATATCAAATTTACCGTTTGAAAAAAAATTAATATATCAGACTTATCTTACAATGGCTGACTCTGCTATATCCAGGACGGTCATTTTTTCTTAATCATTCGTTCCAATAAGTATGCTTGTTGCACCTTGAATAGATATGATTTTCGCTTCTTCATTCAGTTTGATGCTTATATTACCATTTGAAAGGTCTTTTTAGCCACTACATAATGCCTACTAAGGAAGCATTTTTCAAAAATATAATTAATGGAACTTACGGAGGTTAACTAAAAATCAATAGCATTAAAGATTAAAATCTCTATAATTTAAATTTTAATCACAACATCAATTATAGCTTAATTATATATCTCAAATGTATAAATTCAAACATTGTTCAAAAATATCTATTTTATTTTGTGGTGGGTCCTTAGTAAGGTCACTTCAACTAAGGAGTTATTTTCAACCCGCACTAAACACCAAATAGCCAATTTTATGATATTAGGACTTAAATGTTTGGAATGATACACCTCAAAAAATGTACGTTTAATTTTTTTTCTGAATCTCTTAGAACCAATGCTAAGTCTTTTTTGTGAATGAACTTTCACTTTTGAGTGACCTCAACTAAGTGATAAGTGTTTCTTGTTGATTAGAAAATAATCTATGAGATGAATCTTTTTAGACAAAACAGTACCATCAAGGCGCATAAGTTCAAGGTATTATTGATTCTGATCTCTGTTTCTCTGAGATATCTTAAATAGTAGCTCTATGGCAATTAACTTTTTTGGTAATCGTGCCTGCGGAGAGAGACCGAATTTGCAACAGTTATACAACCTTATTTGGGTTCTAATTTAGTTTTCAGGCATGCAGCTATTCATATCAAAAAACCGCATCACTTGATTAATAAATATAAACAGAATACATGTAGAAAACAAGGCAGTAAATTATATAATCTTTGGCTAATGACTGTTAAAAAAGCTTTTACTTTTCGCACTCATATACAAATTTATCAAAATTTTCAATATCTCCAAAGAATATAGACTTTTGTTTCGTTCTTCGGTTTGTTTGTTCAATGAAGTCGTATTTGAATGTTTTCATAATCATAATGGAATTCTTAATCTGCCTTTTAAGTATTCTTTTTAATATAATTATGTTAACAACAAACCTAGTGATTGAACAAACCAACTACTAAATAAGTGCCTAATATAAAGTTTATAAACCACAAAGCTTCAAGAATTTGCATATTTTTTTTATTTTTCCATTCTCTTTTGATTTTTAAGTTTCCTTTATTTATTACAAATACGAATCCCATAACTAAAAACACAATTCCTATTAATCCGTGGATTAAAATCAAAGAAGAAATCCTGTGAAAAATTATGACAAAGTATGCAGAATTTATCATGGATGGAAGAGATAAAATTACTAATAAATAAGCAAGTGTGAATATTAAATCATGTATTTTCAATTTATATTTATTTAATATACCTAGTCTCATTATCATAGCAATAAATCCAATTATCACAAGAACCAAAGCGGCCCTTTGCAAATCATATGAAATCAAAATTGATTCAAATATGTTTATATCAGGTATTCATACCACCCCAATAGATAATAGAGGATTTCGACAAACTCCTATATTTATCATATGTTTAGAAATGGTGTATAAATGACTCGTGAAAATTAGATGTCTATCAAATCCTCAATAGTAATATAATACCAATTTTACATTAAGATCATTCATAATAAATTTGATAATTTGCAAGGGAACAAGCAAAATCTGATTTGTGGTCAATTTGTAATTATCTATTTCTTTAATATGCATTGTTTTAAAAGTTTATCCTGCGACTTTAACTAAGTGAAAAATGAGGTAATGATAGCACTATATTCTACTGTTCATGAGCTAAAAACTATCTTTCCTACAGGGTATCAAGCAAGAGCCTTAATTCAATTTGGCAAGATAAGTTGAGAGAATAGATCATTGAGCAATAAAATGTAGAAAGATTGGGGAGAAAGCTATGCAAAAATGGAAGATAAACTAAGTTTCCGATACCAAAATTTAAGAATATTACAGGTTGGAATGTATAACAAAAATCAAAACTTTATGGCCAAGTCATTAAAATGCTTAAAAGCTGAATGCGAAAAGATACATAGAATATTAAGGATATACTTGAATTTTGATAAACCGCCGTCGAAATCTACGTAAAAAAACATTGGAAGGGGTTTTGTTTGTCCATCAATTTATTCATTGATCTCTTACATTATCTGAGTTTTGAATATGTCGTTTTTCACTCTTTCTGTGTTCTTCCTCTTCAATTTCTTTTCTAAATTCTATGTAATCTCTCTCGACTTCTTCAAGATTGTTTTCCATTTATGCCCTCCATTCAATATTAACAGCACTCACTCTATTTATATATTTTGTAACTAACTCGTATTCAGCTAATACACTTTGAAGTTTTAAATTGAAGATAATGGATATCCTTCATCGCTAATAGGAAACCCAACGTTTAGCAATAAGAGTAAATCCTCCTATACTTCAATTTAATCAGGTATCTGCTCAATGAAGCATATGAGCAAATGAGAAAAATTGATTTTGAATAGGTGTGAGGATATTTAGTTTCTAATAAGGCAAGCCCACACTCTATAAAATAAATTAATAAATGCCCCATTTAATTTTGCATAATAAAGTGTTTCCGCTTTAGAAGGTTTAATATTAAATAATAAACTTATCTCAAGTTCGTTCATATAAAGTTACCCTTATAAGGTCATCTTCTAAAAAGTTAGCTCCTTTTTGACTGCAATTTCATTAGCCACACTTCCGAAAGCCACAGTGGAAACAACTGTTCTTTTGGTTGTGTCAATTACAGAGACATCGTTAATGATCATCATTTGTTACATCTAATTTTTCCGTCCTTGTACCAATAGCTGAAGAAAACAGAAAAGTTTATTCTTGGGTCCCTTTTTCTTTGTGGGAAAAAGTCGAGAAACTTAGGTATGATAGCCCCACGCGAGCAGTATGTGACGGGTTAGAGTTATTATTTAATGGTCACAGAATGGATACAATTAGACACACAGTGGATACTTTTGGACATGTAACGGATAATTTTGGGCACACGTCTGACACAGAAATGTATATTGAAACTTGAGATTCAAAGACTCAATGAAGGCCTGTATGTTGCTCCAGATCCGGTAAAAATGGCTCAATTATGCGCAAGATCAGAAGAATTACAGAATCACATTGAAGCATTAAAGCAAGAAATAGAGAATTCAATTCAAAGAGAACAAGATCTCAAATCAATGCACAACAATTACATGCTACAAATGCAGATCTTAATCAATCAGAAAACTAAGAAGCACCGAAAGCTAAGAAACCATGGTGGCGATTTTGGTAATAAGAACTTTGATATTTATATAATTCTAACAAGATTCGATATACTTTAACAGTGTGAAATTTATATATATATATATATATTCCACATCGATTTGTATATTATGGCTATAAAAAATAAAAGAAACACTAGATTGCTTTTATTATCCGCTTAAAAGGATCTCAAGTAATGTATATCTATGTCCTATCATGGAAAGAAAATCTTCAAAAATTCGAAACCCAGGCTTTTAGATATGCAACGATACATACGGAGGATTCATTTAAAAGATGCTGTAAGGACTTTACAAAGGATAAGCGATAAAAATGCTATTTTATTTCATGAACTCTGATATTAGGGATTACGAAGATATATTCAACATTCAACAAGAGTACTACTGATATATAACTTATTTATTTATGTTACAAAATCAAGTGCAATATATCCCTAATTTTATCTATGCTTTAAATAGTTTGGGTTTTAATGCCATTAATTTCTCGTTCAGCCGCGCAAGTCCAATGATAGATAATGGATTAAGTATACCCTAAAACCCCATTTTCTTAAATCCTTTTTCTGTTAATTCGCAACTGATATCTTTTTTTGAAAAGGGATAAAAATCATTTCAAGACATCGTTTTAAATAATGCAACTCTTTTTGTGCACAAAGTATGATTTTTCTAAAATTCACTCAGTTGTTTTATTTAATGACTATTAGGATTTTTTGGGACCAGCATAATTTTAGGTACTCAATTCGTTTTACCAATACCATATATATATTTACCATATGGTATTTGTTCAAAAATTTTTACTGAAGATATACTCAAAATCAATGTCATAACAAATACACAAGGATAGAATAATAAATTATTCCAAGTAAATCCAATTTTAGATAACACTAGAACAATCAAGTTTAATATAATTGCATGTACCAAATAAATTGGGAATGAATCTGAACCTAATTTATCGATAATTCGTAAACTTTTTGACTTAGATAAAAATATTGAAATATATACCATAACTATACAAATTATGGTGAAATATAACCGTGAAACAACAATGTCAAATACTTCCCATATTTGTTCATACCCTGGACCAAAACTAAATAAATTGTAAAAAAAGTACTCTTTTGCAGAATCTATAATATTTAAGAATGTCCCGAGTGACAAAAAAATAAATATATAAAAATGATCTCTTTTTGAAAACGATTTCATTTTAATGAATTCATAGTTACTTTTCATGACCATCCCAAATATAAAATAAAATAAATATTGAATAAATTTAATATTTTTTAAAAATAAAATATGATTCTTCAGAAGAATATCGTATATTATCCCTAATATAAATACTACTAATAAAAATAATGCAACACTATTTTTATTTTCAAAATAAGTATATATTTTTATAATTATAGGATATAGAATATATAGTTGAATTATTAGAACAAAAAACCATAAATGGTAATAAGCTCCACCTGTAAGAAGCTTAATTAAAAAATCTGATAAATTCAAATTAAGCGGTTTATTTATTATTATTAGATGATGGATTTTGGAATCGTAAATAGTATATAAGATAGAAAAGATGAAGTATGGAGGTAGAATATATTTAAATCTCTTTAAATAAAAATGTCCGATTTGAAAATTTACATTGTAACTATTATATAATACAAACCCAGAAATAATTATAAAAGCTGGGACTGCAACACCAGACAGAGCATCAATTGCCATATACAGTATTGTTAATAAATTAATTTTAGACATTTCTGTAAAATTACCAGAAACGTGAACACTAATCGCAGATAATATTGCAAACCCCCTTAAATAGTTTATTTCTGGATAATAATGAGTTTTTTTTTGAGCCACTTTCATAGGATCACCGGTAATTCCTAAGCTAGTTTATTTGAGATCGGACATACAATACCTGCTTTCTTTGAATCTAAATTTTGAGCATGTCTATGAGTTATTGAAATTGGAACACAAAGCCCTTCTAAATTCCTAAAAATTGAATAGTTATTTTTTTTATATATTTGATCAATGACTGATGGATAAGGCCGAAATTTAATTTGCCTGTTATATACTGTGGACTCTAATAAATATTGCTATGTTAGGAGGATATCTACTACATTTCTGAATTTTATTTGTAAAATGATATTGATTTACAGTTTGTACCTTCCGAGCCTCCAAAAAGTGACCGGAACTTTAAGCCAAGGTGTCACTGTTTCCTGAGCTACAAATTTATTCTTAGCTCATGTAAATGATTTTAAGGGCTGTATTGGACTAAATACATTCTTTTTTTGTGAACTACCCCTCCATACCAGAAGGCTGTATAGGATATTGTTCCCGCAATAAGAGACAATATCACAATCAAACTGTAAATACAGAAAAGTCACAGGCAACTTCCGCAAAGTTGCTGGGTATTGCTCCATTGGCAGTTTCCCAGTATATCTTGAGAAAAAGAGGGTACAAGATTGAATATAAGGGCGAGAAGAAGGAATTGATCGAAAAACTTGCTAAGGATTTGATCGACAACAAAATAGACGACTTTGTAACGAGTATATTTAAGATCTACATAAAAGCAAGAGGCATTAAAAGTAACTGCAATAGCAGTTTTGGCTCGAAGAACTACATATAACGCAGGGAGCTTGAAAAATGAAGGTTCATTCCAGTATTAATACTCCCACAGCTTGCTTAAAAGTGGAAACTTCACGAGGATAGTTGCTAAATAACTAATTTATTATTTTAGCTATTTTGGAATGTGAATGTAAATGATGCATGTAAATTATTGTGTACATAAAATAAAGCAATAAATAATTTTTTTTGTGTCAAATACTATATATATTTTCTTTAGCTATCTAACTCATCAACTTTTTGAAGACACATGACTTGGAATTTGTCAAAGATACTGTTTTTAGTTTGATGCAATTTATACTGATGGTGATTATATCCTTCTTTTCGTTGGTGCTGAACCAAAATATTCTCCTTCAAAAATTATGTAGAACATAAAAAGCATTGGAGATATACAGATTTTTACGAACACCCGATATTAAAAAGCAGTTTCTTGTAGTGAACTATAGAGAGATGGAGGATACATTGGAAAACTTGGAGATGAAACAACTTCCAATGTTATCAAAATTTATGTTGAAAATAAGGGAAGCAAGGAAAAAAAAGCATATAATCAAATAAAGAAACTTGATTTTGAATAATACCTCTATTACTCATTCTATGGCACGAACATACCCAGTTACTCGCAGCAGGGCGCTCAACGGCAAAGTTGATATATCTCGAAGTTTACCTTCTTCCATGACCAGCATTAGTATTAGAGCAAACATTAAAGAAGGATTGAATGTAGGGATTGTCTTAAAAAAAGACCAGAGGAGCGGAAAAATTACTCAAGGCATTGTGAAGCGAATTTTGACCAATTCTTCAAATCATCAGCATGGAATAAAAGTTCAATTAACAAATGGTCAGATTGGAAGGGTTAAGGAAATCTATTCAAAAATTGCAGAATAGACAATTTTCGAAGATTGGATTGATGCTAACTGCTGACCAGATGGACATCTACTGAGTATTAATAATCTTATGCTTGACCCTGAATCAATAAATTGAATCTTTTATGGGATGTAATTATATTTTTTCGTGTATCTTTGATTAAGTAAAAAATTATCATAAATCGATTTTGTGGATCCAAATTTCTGAAAATATTCTCCTTATTGAAGTCTTTAGATATCTAATATTAAATTGGATTGAAGAACACTTTCTTCCTGAAGATTAAGTTGAGATAAATAACTGAGATTTATGAGTAATTCCCAAAAACACAATGACAATAAATGGTTATTTTTATGAGAAAGTCTTTCAAAAGTGGATTTGCCCAACATACAGCTACCAGTATCTCTTAATATGAAAATGTGCCACATAGTCACATGGTATAACATTTCAATGAAAACAAAAATTGCAAAAGATAACAAGTGTAAATAAAGTATCTGGAGTAATTCTACTAGAATATGATTTGATAGCGATCGTTGTGTGCATTTTGGAATTTATCCCTATCCACATTTTAATTAAAGCCTGCTACTGATATAATTGCAGAAGTTGATTTAATTTTAAGATAGCACTTATTTGGAAAAGTGCTAGAATTCTTGATCCTTGAGATTCTGCAAAACTCTGATCCCACGGGATATTCTAAAGATATGGAATCTCAATCCTTGACCAGACAACAGTGGTGAATAACTGAGGCCTTATGAGCATCAATACAGTATCACAAATAGATCGTATAAGTTGTTGAGAGGAGACACGATCTATTGAAGATCTCCTTGATAATTTTTCACTTTCAGACACAAAACTACAATAAAATATTTTATTCCGGGATCTATGCAATAGTGCATTTATGGATTATTATATAGTAGTTGAGTATGAAATAATATCCATTTTTCATATATTTTATATATAATAATAACTTTAAATGATTAGTATGAAGTATACGCAATCCCTATACTATAAACCATGACAGCAACTTTTTGGGCTGAAAGATTACTGTTCCACTGATATCCAGATATAATAATGTAAACATCATGGTAAAGCATATTGAAAAGTTATTTTTATTAAAAGAAAAAAGGTGGCTAAATTTATTAGAACTTTCTTAAGTGAGACTTTGATATTGAAAAGTTGAGTTTCCAATTCAGTTTATTCATATTTTTAGTTTTTTTTTAGAGTGATATATATTTTTTTCTGATATTTTCTATTTATGATTGTAGTTTAATTAGTTTCAGGTACTCCATGAGTTCCATATGTTTATGAGTCCCATAAGCTCAATGAGTCATACATCAGCAATGTTTTCTTATTTCGGATGGAACTTAGGAAATTCAGAGATTTTAAGACAAAAACTATGTGCCTTTATACTAGTTGTTGCTTTTTTTCTGTTACTGTGAACCTGATGGTAAATTCCGTCCCCTTACTCTTTTTCAACTTAAGTTCTCCAGCTAACTGATCTACTAGGGTGGTTACCAACTGTATGCCAAGACTGTTGGGATTTTCTAAATCGATACTTTTAGGTATGCCTACCCCATCATCTGAAATTTTCAAAATAAAACTAGTACTCTTCAAGCTATCACATTTGCTTTCTTCTCCGCTATTTACGAATTCGCCGTTTTTTTCTCTACGAAGATTGATATAAATTCTCCCGTTATCCTTCCCTATAAATGCATGTTTAAGAGAGTTTGAAACTAGTTCATTAATAATTATTCCAAAAGGAACAGCATTATCCATATTTAAGAATGCATTTTCTTCCAGATCCATGCGCAGACTAATACTGTTGTTATTTATGTTATAAGTATGGAAAAGTTTTTCAACCAATTCTCAAATGTATTTCGAAAAATCTAGAATTTCGAATCCTTCACCTTTGTATAATTCCTCGTGAATAAGAGCCATAGATATCACTCTATCTTGGCTTTCTCCGAAAGCTTCCAGAACTTCCAAATCTTTGATCCACTTTCGATTTTTAAACTTCTCAGCCTGAAGATCAAGTAGAGAAGATATCACTTGCAAATTATTTTTGATTCTATGGTGGATTTCTTTTTTTCTGGTTTTTTCAGCTTTAAATAGGGATTTTTCGCTCTCAATTCTCTCAGTAATATCTCTAGCAATAGCTGAGATAGCCACAAGCTCTCTAGATGCATCAAAAACTGGAGAAAGAACTATTGAAACATATATTAACTTACCATCTTTTTTAACCTTGAAGTTCTGTAGTACTGAATCTTTTCTCCTAGCTTAACCTTTCCAATTAACTTTTTTGTTTCGTCTTTGAGATTGTTTGGTGCGAGTATCGATACGCTTTTTCCTATAATTTCTTTATATGAATACCCATAAATCTGCTCTGCACCCTTATTCCAGCTAGTAATAATACCATCAAGAGATATAGTAATAATTGCATCATTTGACGATTCAACGATATTCGCTAAGCTCTGAATTTTCTCTTCAGCTTTTTTACGTTCAGTAATATCCTGAACTATTCCCTTCACTCTAATGGGGATCTTTTTTTCATCAAAAATAGCTTCGGATTTTATATGTACTGTGCGTTCTTCCCCATTATCTAAGATAATCCTATGATCAATGCTGTAAGGTTTCCCATTTATAGCTTTCTTAAAGGCATTCTCTACATAGGCTCGATCTTTTGGGTTCACATAACTTACCTATTCACTGAAAGGTGGGTCCCCATTTAGTGAAGAGAGTCTAAAAATACTACGTACTTCCTCTGATCAATATGCTTTATCATTTATAATATCCCATTCCCAATTCCCAATATGAGACATTTTTTGAGCTTCAGCAAGCTTTTTTTCACTTTCCTTTAACGAGTTATAAGCTTTCTCAAGTTGCTCTGTTCGCTTTTCAACTAGCTTTTCTAAATTATCATGTGCCTTTTTTAAAATTTCCTCTGCTTCTTTGCGTTCGGTGATGTCTATGAATGCAGCAACAGAACCTCGCGGGTTACCATCTTATCACGCAAGGATCTAGCGTTATCCAACAAATGTCGCAGCTCATCACGAGGATATACAATGTCTAATTCGTAGTCATGTACCTCTGTACCTGTAGCCGCCATCCTTAAGGGCATCTGTGCATGTTGGTTCTCCATTACATTCTTGAAAAATCTAACCTTCTCAGACCTTTTCCCTTCCGGTGTAGATTTAAATTCGCGGTAATCCTTAGAAATTTGGAACAATTCATATGCTAACCTGTTTCCAGTTATATGAATCGCCTGGGGATCGTGCGCTATCAACACTGTGGCTGGCACTGCATCTAATACTGCTGTTAGTTCCTCCAAGCTAGATCGCTCACGATTTTCGCTCTCTTTCAGCGCATCCACCAGGATATCGCGTTCCGCCAGTAACTGAGCCAGTTTGAAATTGCTGTAGCTTAGTTGTGAAATTGTGTTGGCAAAAGTTATGAAAACGACCATGCTTGTGTTCACAGCCTCTCTACTCAACCGTGGAACTTTATTAAGCGCTGCCATGTATTCTTTCTCATTGAAGTCGTATTTTCTAGCTTGGGATCTAAAAAACTCATAGTCCAAAGGTTCATCATCAAAAAAGAACTGGCCTGAGAAGACATAGCCGACATACTGGTTATCCAACATTATAGGAGTCACTATATCCTACATATTGTTTTTGTACTTGTACATCTTAAGTTCTCCAGTGGTTGCGTCCAATGATAGCTTTGTATCGCTTTCTAAGCAGTACTTGGAAGTTTTGGGATGAACCCGATGGAATTCTGTGCAGATCTCCTGCCATCCAGCGCTTACCAGGACATTCCCTTTGAGATCGTTTAAGCCCATAGGAATGTGAGCAAGCTTATAGAAATTATTCATAATAGACTGAATCATCTAAATATCAATGACATCAGCAAGCACCAGATTTTCTATCTTCCTAGCAGGTGAGAGGATATTTCCCAATTTAGTCTTGATTAGTTGCTCATTCCGGAGAAGCTTCATTTCCATTCTTTTGTGCTCGTCAATATTACGGGCAACATGAATGCACCCAGTGAGTTTTCACTCTGAATCATGCAGTTGCGAGGCGCTTACTGTAAAATAACCACCAAGAGATCCCTCACAAATCTCTACAGTATGCTCAAGCCCATCACTAAGCAACTGTCTGAGCGGGCAAAAATTGGGAGGTTCCTCCGTTCCATGGACAACCTTGTAGCAAGTCAATCCAATGCATTGTTCTGGCGTTATCCCCAAACTTGCTGCTATGGAGTTATTTGCACGAACAATTCGAAATTCAGTGTCTAATATGGCAATCAGGTCTGGGACAACATCAAAGGTATGTTTCCAATCCTCTATATATCGAAAAACTACTTCTTCAGTTTTCTTTCGCCCAAAATTATTTATCTTCTCCCATTTTCTTTCCTTCTTGCTCAAAGAAAATTGATGGTTAGAGACCACTTCAACAATATCGATTGTTCTATACTTGTCTACAAGGTATGAGCTCAAAGCTATCATTCTGTATTTATCGATGATATCATCCAGTTTTCTAATATAATCAACAAAATAACCCCAATCCTTTTTTTCCACTCCAGAAATATTCCCACTGAATCTCAGCCCACTATAGCCACTTCCCAGGGCACTATTGAGTTTTTCGATCCAGTAATTTATGACCCTTTCTGAATCGATAAATCAAGTGCATTAAATTTTCAGCAGTTGAAACTAATGAAGTTACCCAATTTTCGTACAGGTTCTTTTCCTACATCTTTAGGAACCCATCGATTCATAGTTAAGATAAGGTGTAGGATAACGAAAATGTCAATTTATCCATTTTTTTTAAAATAACTTTCTGCATAAATTACTACCAATATAAGGCTGAAGATTGTATTTCACCCTCTTGCTTATACATGCTTTTGATTCTTCGGTGGAGATTTTCTCTACATAGCTTTTTTCATTAACAAAAGATATTCTAAAAATTAAATACATCGATTAAGACAAAAAAATAAAAATGATCGAATATATAATTAATTTTTCAAAATTTTCTTCTAATAAGGAGTTCTTTACCTACTCAATCGGGATATCTCTTGCGCACGTAAAACTTTCTTTATAGGGAACCCGGATTGTGAGCATTCCCTTATTATTAACAGCAATAGCCTTTTCTGGATCTACCGGTCCATCAAGGAAAAAAGCTCCCAGATATTCCACGGTTTTACTGAAAGCCTTCAGATAAAAACTGTTCTCATGCATTATAAGAGTTATATTCTCACTCCTTACATCGGGAAGTTCAACTTCTAGGGTCAGATTTTCGTGTTTATCGTCATAATACATCGCTAATATCGGAATTTTTAATATCCTAGGCATAGAATTGTTCATCCAATCTCCCTTCGAAAGCTTGAAGTATAGTTCATAACTTTACTTGCTTTTTACACACAACTTTTTGTAATTTGATGCCGATAAGGTACTGCAACTTTAAAATACCATTTGAATTATCAGCAGCTGCTTTTTCCTGGCTAACCAGGCAACAGATCGAATAACTTCTTCATTTAGACCCTTGTTCGGACTTTTTCCATAAATACCATTTTCAGTAATCTATTTGTTTGATGTTATTTCCAACATGTATTTGGTGACTTGTATCAATTTTTTTGTTTTTACTTCAGTGAAATTGGAGTTTAAGTGTTTCAATAGATGGAAACATAATATTTGTTGCACTATAATATATATATCACGAAAAAATCAACTATATAATAATAAGGCTTTTATTATAAATAAGAATGATTTCACCCAAAATGAATTGAATTATACTTTCCTTAAGACTTATACAGTCGCAAGTTCTATAAATATTACAAATTTTTCTCCTGACTTTTTAGGAAGTTTAATTACACTACTATATTCCTCAAAAAAAACTTATGAAAAAATAGAATTATGTTTTACCGAATTCACATAAGTGAATAATACCGATTTTTAAAAATTAATATTTTTACAGAATTTTAGAAAGCAACTATGTAAAAAGTAAATTGTTTGATTAATGTTATTTTCAGTTCTTAGCCTTTTGCTCTGAATTTAAACTAGATGGGAATAGACTTTTGTTCCAATGAATTAAAATGTAAGCATTCTTACACTGGTAACTTAATTGTGAAAACATCAACTAACTAATAAAAGCCGACCCATTTCCTGTAGTCAATCAAAAATTCAAAAATTAAAATAAGTCTCCTAATTTAAGGATACGATCAATTTCCTCAGG
>CAWKGG010000017.1:0-32652 GCA_963848985.1 uncultured Methanosarcinaceae archaeon | reverse complement strand
TGCTAGGTTGTATTGTACATGTAGTTGAACAAAAAGTGTTCTGACAGGTATTGCTGATGCTAAGCAACCCACTATTATTGTTGCACTTAATGGAAGATAGCATTATATGTGACGTACTGGTATGTGTATATTTATGTTTGTTTATGATATTTATTATTATATATTTGGTATGCTTTTATTTTTTGTTTTAATCGTTAACCATATTTGAATCAATAAAAATCAATATGATAAATGTTATTATCTATGAAAAATTTGAGTTATATTAATTTTAAATATCATCGTACTTCGATGGCTATTAATTGAGCTATGAGAAATGGACGCGTGGCTGTGGTAGGTTTCTGCGCTGCTCTCCTTTTGACGAGTACAAGGTGTGGAAACGCCAGGTTGACAACAAGTCCGGTAGGATGCTCTCACATTTTACGCTAGATCTTTACACCTGATGAAATCGTTTGGCAATTGTTTCCTGGCACTGTTGACTGCAAAAACCATTGTGTCACCAGTGTTATATTACTTCCAAAAATAATTGTACTTCGGAAAAAAGAGGAAGGGGCAAAAAAAAATCACAAGGAAAGTGAAAAAGTTCTAACGCAGGTAAAAAAAATTCACACAAACCTACTCCGTATTGATAACATAAAGTACAAAATCTCCGAACTTGATACTTCGATCAGGAATCTTACAGAAAAAGTTGGTTTCTTTGACCGAGATATATTTGAACGAAGTGAAAAGATCAAAAAGCTAGATGAAAAACTGGAGGGGAATAGCCTCGAAGATCTTCAGCTTAAGCTCGCTCAGTTTGAAGAGGCCCAGGCAAATATCACAGAAAAAATAGGGTTAATGACTGCTACAAAAGACTCATTTTTAAAAGAAATAGGTATGGTCGAAAATAACTTAAAACGCCTTAAAGAACTGAAAAATGAACTAAAAGATCTCGAAAATAAGCTTCTGTATCTCGAAGCTATATACAGTAATTCTGAGGAGCTTGAGAATATCTATATGCTCGTCAGGGCTGATATGAGAGCAAAAAATATCGATGCTCTTTCTGCTCTTTTAAACGAGATGTTCAGTTTTATGTATGCAAATAATGCCTATTCCCATATAGAACTGGATTCTGAATATAATCTTACGGTTTATAGAAAAGATGGGACTCCCCTTGAGCCTAAACTTCTCAGCGGCGGTGAACGTGCGATATTTAACCTTATCCTACGCTGTGCTATTTATCGGCTCCTTTCCCTCGGTTTTGGCGGAGACCGGGCAGATGGTCTACCACCAATGATTCTTGATGAACCAACGGTATTCCTTGATCGTGGGCATATAAGGCAGCTTTTACAACTAATAGATACGATGCGCAACATAGGGGTCGGCCAGATAATAGTGGTCTCTCATGACGAGTCCCTTATAGATTCAGCAGATCATATTTTTCAGGTAGAAAAAGATCCTCTTACCAATATGTCCTCTATTGTTAGGCTCTGAAAAAGGCAACTTACAAAAAAGTTCCGAATAAATCTCTCTAGAATAGTTTTACAGTCTGTGAGCTGATCTACCAGTACACAAGGTAGTTAGACAGCTGATCGACGTCCGTCTTGAATTCTTCAAAAAAGTTATGATTCTTTACCAGGAAGCTATCTGCAGGAAGATCTTCGAGGTAACCATACCAGTAAACAACCATTCCTTTTCCGAAAATATTGACGTACTCTCTAAACTGCTTTTTTGAATAATGTTCGTGTTCGAAGTCGTCCCCGAAGAGAGCTTTGCTTTCAATCCAGCTGACCATGAGCTTATCTATGCATATAGGATTTATCAGGACAAAATCTGGTGTCTTGCCATCTCCCTGAGCCCGAATTTCTGCTTCAGTGAAATAGAGAATTCCATTATCATCTAGCCATTTTTTGATGACTGCTTCTCCCATCTCACCCTTTTTACATTGCATCTCGTGTGCACGAGGGGAAAAGAAATAATCTGCTTCGAGGGCTTTTTTGACCTCTTTTCTAAGGCGGTGGTTTTTGATGGAATCGATATTCTTGAAAAGCCAGTTTATATTTTTCCTGGGGAGATCACAATTCTTCATTATTAGAGAAGCCATAAGGGTTGGAGGGAAAGCATTAAATTCCGCAAGTTCAAGAATTGAAAGACCCTGCTTCCATATTAAAAAAAGTTCCTGCTCTCTGGAATAGATCTTTCTGTGTTTGAACCTTGTCATTTTCACGACTTTTTGATTTAGAATTGTTGCTAGCATGCCTACAGGTTCTTCATATTCTTCCGATAGGCGGAAAACGTCTTTAAAGTCGTACAGTGAACTGTATACGTTCTGGTATTTCTGACGGTCCATTTTAAATCAACATATTCCTTTTTATTTTCTTCTGGAGCATGCAAAATGAAAACTAAACAGTCTGAAAAAAGAGAAGTACACAATATCAAAAATCTCTCTCAGATGTGTAATTGATCTTAGCATCATTCTTTTTTGTTCAAATTGATTATAGAGGATTTCGATAAACCCTAAATTTTATCATATTCTTATAGTGGTATATAATTAACTCGTGAAAATAAGAGGTTTATCGAAATCCTCTATAATATCAAAGCTCTAAAGCCTTAAAACTTAAAATAGCGGTCTCTTCAAGAAATCTCAGCAGGTTAGCTTCAAAAATGCCGTTATTGAAGAAAGCAACATTACCTTCAAGGGCAAGTAAAGTTTTTTTATGAACTCCAGTCCAACTCTGAATTATCACTTTCTGCTCTGACATGGCTGTTAACTCCATGATTATTTATCATGAACTTCAGGAAATTCTATCGCCATGATTTCATCAAGCTTTCTTCTTTTTCCCTATTTTCAAGGTTCTTTTTGTATTTTCTTCATTGCTTGAAGGAGAATTATCCTTTTTTTTATCTGTATCACTGGATATGAAGATTGTAGTGTTCTTATTTCTTGAAACTACTTTTTCAGGCAAATTTAACTTTTCCAGGACTTCTGGCTGAGTTTTAGTACATATACTTGGGTTTCCTTCATATGACCCTTTTTTCATTCTGGCTTCAAGTTTGAGGGAAGCTTCCCCGACTCCAATTGCAGTATACATTTCATTTGGCCTGAAATCATTGTTTTTCTCATGTTTTAGACCAGGAGTTATAACAACTGTTCTTTGGGAATTTTTTGGGGTAAATTTTTCCTCTATTCTTCCAGCAGGTTTTTCCATGGATTTTTCTGCAAGCCTAGTGGGAATCCAATCCCCCCTTTCAGGTACCTTTTTCCTTTCCGTAGGTTTTTCCATGGATTTTTCTGCAAGCCTAGTGGGAATCCAATCCCCCCTTTCAGGTACCTTTTTCCTTTCCGTAGGTTTTTCCATGGATTTTTCTGCAAGCTTAGTGGGAATCCAATCCCCCTTTTCATAGACATCTTTCCTTTTATACACTAGATGTCCACTTAACTTGCGAAAGGTGTCTTCAGCGTAAGTATCTTTGTTTTGGTCAGCCTTTCCAGACTTAAGTTTACTTGTTGTGCTATAGCCTATAAGGCATATAGGTTCTCTCATTCTCCACTCAAGGCAGAAAAGGTGGCATTCTAGCCCTTTACATTTTTGGTTATCACCGAGTGGGCAAATTTTTGGGAGGGTCATAGTACTAAAGAATAGCAGAACATAAAAAATAGTTAACGGTAATAAAAATTAAAATAGCGTTCTCAGATATTCTTCAGAGCATCTGCAATTAGAGGGGCAACGCTCAGTATGCTCTCAGCTTTTTCAAGGGTATCGGTTGCAATTATATCTTTTACACCCGCATTAAAAAGTCTTAAGGCCGCATTTCTTACAAGAACTGGATGCACGCAGGCAAGATATACATCAACTGCTCCCTGATCTCTAAGAATCCTAATAGATTCAGCCATTGTACCACCTGTCGATATCATATCATCTATAAGGACTACGTGCCTGCCTGTAACATCAACATTCTTTGTATTGATTATAACAGTGTCTCCGCTAAGTCTTGTCTTATGAAGGTGATCGTAATCGAAACCCTGGCCACAAGAAACATTCTTAACAAGTTCTTTTGCTCCTGAATCAGGAGCAACCAAAATCGGATTTTCCATACCAAAGCTTGCAATATACTTTCCAAGCAGTTTAGCCGCATCAAGGCTTTTGGCAGGACATGGAAAATATCCAAGAACATTCTTTGCATGGATATTTATTGTAAAGATACGGTCAGCATTGATGCAGCAGGCAATTGCGCGGGCACTGATAGGCTCTCCATTTTTGAATCTTTTATCCTGTCTTGCGTATCCCATGTAAGGAATTACAACATTGAGTTCTCTTGCCTCATTACATGCATTAATAAGTTGGAGCAGGGATACAAAATCTGAATCTGTAGGTGTGCTCTGAATAATAGTTACATTCTCATCTTTTGTCTCATCTGCGATTCGGAGGTAAAGTTCACCGTCAGGGAAACGGTTAAATTCGCAGAGCACCGGCTCTGTCCCTAAAGCTTTGGCAGTGCGGCTGGCAAGTAATTGTGATGCTGGTCCACCTACGATCTTCAAGATATATACCTCTGTCTCCCGTCTGGATAGATTCCATCCTTTAAAAAGCTTATTTTAATTGGCTTCATTAATTTGCTAAAATCTCTCCTCCGCTTTTCCTCAATTCATTTATCCTATACACTCTACTACTATCTTAACCCTTAACTCTCTTCCAGCCATTCTTCAATGAGAAGTTCAAACATATCAAATCTTATTTTTTTAGTCTATGGCCTTAGGTTTTCGTTTGGTAATAGGAATTTTTTTCTGTCCCCCTTAGTCAATCCTGATTTTCTTTCTTTTTGAATAGTCATCGAGCACCTTCCCTATTTTTTCTGTAAGCTCTTCAGCTTCATCAAGGTTGAGCTTTATAATTTCCTCGTCTTCCCCGTGAAAAATAGTAATTCGTATCCGATTCCTTTCAATCTCTATATCTATTTTCCTTCCAATTCCCATTTCCCATCTGGTTATCTCCGGATTTTGTGTCACATTTTCACATAGTATTCATAATTTGTAATATTAAATTTGGATTGCAATTTTATACTTGCATTGTCATATGAAATATTTATAGTGTACCTCTCTTACCCTATATCTTTCTCTTTAATTATTTCAGGAATCTTTTCGATTACGTCCGTTGCAAGTAGGCCATTTCCTGCTTTCTCAAAAGCTAGATCTCCAGCTGCTCCATTAATATACGCGGCACAGGCTGCAGCAAGAAATGCTGAATTCCTGGTAAAAAGGGATCCTGTTAGTCCTGCCAAGACATCCCCTGTACCTCCTACTGTCATGCCCGCAGTTTCCTGTTCTGTTCAAAAGGGTCTGCTTCCCATCCGAAATGATGTCTATTTTTCCTTTGAGGAGTGTTACAATCCCTTTTTCCTCCGAAAACTTCTTTACAGCTTTTATACGAGCTTCCTGATTTTCAGGAGTTTCCATGTCTCTCAAACTTGTGAATTCTCTTGCATGGGGGGTAACTATCAATTCGCATTTGCCTGCAAGGGCCTCAAAAGTAGAGCATGAGAGTGCTGAAAGAGCATCCGCATCTAAGACGGCTTTCCTGCAGAAAGGTAGTATTTTTCGGACAGCTTCAAAGGTTTCTGAGGCTCTCCCTAGTCCCATGCCCAATACAACGATGTCATGGGAGTTAATAAGGTCAGTAAGAATTGGAAGGTCATCAGGACAGAGCAAATTCGAAGATAGTTTTCTGACTATTAGGTTCGGAGAATAGGATTCAATTATTTTTGATATAGGCTCAGGAATCGCTACAGTTACAATGTCTGCTCCCCCTCTCAAAGCTGCAAGCGCTGCAAGAGCCGGAGCCCCTGAGTAAGGACCGCCTCCTATCACAAGAATCTTTCCTGAATCTCCCTTGTGCCCTTCAGAATTTCGCTTGTACAGCATCATTAGGTCTCCAGGGCCCACGTATTGTTCGGCGTCCGAACAAATTCCTATATCTGCAATCTTTATAGCACCAGTATATCCTTTTGCTTTCTCGCTTATAAGCCCTATTTTCATGCGGTGAAAGGTGACTGTAAGCTTTGCATGCACAGCTTTTTCGAAATCACCGCCATCAGGATCCACACCTGAAGGGATATCAACAGAGATTACTATTTTTCCCGCTTTTTCTTCCTTGTTTATAAAGTCAACAGCTATTGACTCTGGTTCTTTCATAATCCCTTTTACTCCTGTCCCGAATATAGCGTCTACTAGCAAGTCGGCTTTTGAAAACCAGTCAGAGGCTGCAGATGTAAGCTGACTTGAATCCTTGATTTCGAGCACTTGCAATCTGCTGAACTTTAACAGGGAAAAATTATGGCAGGATTCCCTGGTTTTTATGTCTTGAGCCTTTCCCAGCAAAATTAATTTGATAGTATATCCTGAAAAGCCTGCAAGGTGTCTGGCGGCAACAAAAGCATCTCCTCCGTTATTTCCCAGGCCTGCGACAAAAAGTACATTCCCATATTCCATCTTTTCCCTTATATTTTGCGCGATAATAGCCCCAGCATTTTCCATTAACTGGACCGGAAGTAAGCCAAGATGTTCGCAATTTATATCAATTGCCCTCATCCGCGAAGAACTGATACACTTCATAATAATTACTCATATATTCTTTTTGATTATATTTTTTAAATTCAGCAAATATTTTCTTTAAATCTGAATTACCTGATATCAGGAACTATTATAGAAATCATTAAATATCTCTACGATAATTGAAGCAAAGTACTCATTATATTTTAACCGAGGAAATCTTATTTGATATTATTAACTATATACTTTGCATTACGATAATATATAGAGGATTTCAATTAACCTCTTATTTTTGTGAATTATCAATATACCATTTATAAGCATATGACGAAATTCAGTGGGTTTATCGAAATCCTCTGTAACATACATGGCAGACTAAATTATCCGAAAAACGATGTTAATCACAAGATGCTAATTTAATTCCTTAGATAAAGCTAAGTAATTTTCATTAAAATTTGCTCTTCATACTTAACTCAGTTTGATATGAGCAAGAAGTGATAAAACGTAAATATATTAATAAAGAATATAAACTATAAAATGAAAATAAAAGCACCAATATGGCAATAAATTAAAAAGTCACTGACTTTAGTATAACCGCAAACATGCAGGATTCTGATTAGTATTTGCTTTCCTATGCGCGTGTTCGGATTTACATGAGACAAGGAGGATTATTTTGTCTAATTTCCCAAAAGATGTTGATAGCAACCTTAAAAACTCAATCAAACCCAGATACTTGGTCCTGGGCAGTGGAAGTGTTGGTTTTGCACTTGCAAAAGAGCTAAGGGAAAGCAATAAGTTGGTAATCATCGTAGATAAAGATGAAGCCAAGGTAGAAACTCTCAGAGAGGAAGGCTTCGAAACAATCGTAGGTGACATCTCCGATACTGAGCTCGTTACTAAGATTGATCTTAAAAATGTTGTGGTCATACTTTTCCTGACTTCAAATAACGAGGCAAATCGAAAGGGTCTTGAAAATTTTAAAACTGTAGCCCACCCTGATGTCCAGCTCTTTTCTCGGGCTTCAGATATAATTAATAAGGAAAAGATGGAAAACCTCGGAGCAGATTATGTCTTTATGCCTTCCAAACTTATTGCAAGCTCCCTTTCTCGTTCCCTTGAGAGAGCTGAGTCAGTCCACAGGGGCAACAGACTTGCAAGGTGGCTGAAAGGGATAAGGGATAAAAAACTTGCTATTGTAATTCATGATAATCCTGATCCGGATGCAATCTCCAGCGGGCTTGCACTAAAGGAAATTGCAAAAAATCTTGGTGTAGAAGCAAATATCCTCTACCATGGCAGGATCGGGCACCAGGAAAACAAAGCTTTCGTAAACCTTTTAGGGATTGACCTCGGCAAGATTGAAGATACTAACCTTCAAAATTTTGATGAAATTGCCCTTATAGACTGTTCAGTCCCTGGCGTTAACAACATGGTTCCACCCAATTCATATGTGGGAATTGTAATTGACCATCACCCACCCGGAGAAACTGAGGTAAAGGCTGAGTATATAGACATTCGGCCTAATTTTGGGGCAACTGCAACTATTATGACAAAGTATCTCCAGCAGCTTAATATTAATATATCAAAAACCTTGTCAACAGCTCTACTATATGGGATTCGGACTGACACCCAGGACTTCAAGCGAAAAACAGATCCTGCAGACCTTTCAGCTGCTTCATACCTCTATCCTCTTTCGAATCACGGAATCCTTGACCAGCTAGAGCAGCCTTCGATGGCTATTGAAACTCTGGAAGTACTTGGAGAAGCCATCAGAAACCGTCAGGTTATTGGAAGTTACCTTCTCTCAAATGTCGGAAACATTAGGGATAGAGACACTCTCCCGCAAGCTGCGGATTACCTCTTGAGTCTGGAAGGAATCTCTACAACGGTTGTTTTTGGAGTCAGTGAAGACCGCATCTACATCTCAGGACGTAGCAATGATATTAGAGTTAACCTTGGCGAAATTATGCGCCAGGCTTTTGGCGAAGATGCAGGTGGGCATGCAAATGCAGCAGGAGCCCAGATTCCTCTTGGAGTTTTCAGCGCTACAAAAGATAGACAGACACTATTGAAGTTGGTTAATGAGTCGGTGGTCAAGAGGTTCTTGAGTGTCGTAGGAGTAGAAAGCACAGGAGAATAACATATTGAAAAATATATACCTAAGTTTTTTAATGACTTGGAAAATTTTTTTAATGCTTTATGAGTTCTTCAAAATTTAAAATTAATTTCGCTGGCAATTGACTACAATTGATCAAGAACCAATAAATTAATAAAAAAATAGAAATCTATCAACCGACTTTTTGCAAACTTAATAGTTCATAAGTCAATTAATAATGGTTGTCGGTAAAGTTTTCACCACTGCTACAGCTACGAGATATATAAAACCCTTTTTTGTGAAATGTTTCCGAAAACTTTAGTATGATCAAACCATTTTTTTGTCACTTGACAAAGGAATAAGCTATTCTACTATCTATTTTTATGAAAATAGCCAGATAAAACTTATTAAGGCGGAATCTTTCATCATTTTGTGAATTGCAGGCTCGGAGAGGAAGAAATCAATGAGATAATGATGTTAGTTGGTGAAAAAATTCTCCAACTCTCGTCACAAAGGGAAAGTCAGATCGAGTTCACCCAGTTAGAACTTAAAGATATGAATCCATTCTGATTATAATCCTGGTTATGAATGTAAAATGGCTAAAAAGTACATCCCAAGGATTGAAAACTATCCTGTTTTCATTACTTCTACTTATGTTCTTGCCTTTTATTCTCTTGAATTTATTAAACACATAGAAGCTTTGTAAAAAAAGAATGCTGATATAGAATCACATTCTACCGACGGAGGTTATGATTCGTTCCTTAATCATGCGTATATATATTGCCATCTTAAGGCAAAATCAGTCATCTCTCTTGCATCAAATGCCGTAAACAATAGGAAGAAGAGATTAAAAGAATAGATCACTTGTGCAATAAATTATCAAACAAGTTAAGAGGTATCAAATCAAAAATGAAAGATAAACTCCGTTTCCTGTGCCATAATGGGAAAATAGTATAGGTCGGATTATCTGAAAAACCTAAAGATTAGAGATTATTCATTCAAAGAACTCTACAAAAAAGAGTAAATGCAAACAGAGACCAGCTTTATTAAGGATGAAGTAAAGTCTGAAGTAAGTAGAAAAGACCGAGGAGTGGGATATCTACTACTCCTGAACTTCATTGCATATCAATTAGTGGTGCTTACAGAATCACAAAAAGAGGTTTAAAGTAAAATTTCATACGGAGGATATTTAAAAAAACAATTGTCAAATTAGATCACGGATTTTGAGAGCTAATCTGAGATTTGCCCTAAAAACTAGAACATCAAGCGAAAACTATTTAATAGATAGCTAGTATGTTCAGATATCTGCTCCGATAAAATGACATTACTAATAACCCTGTAGCGGGGTAGGGTAGCCAGGAGATCCCGACGGGCTCATAACCCGTAGACCGATGGTTCGAATCCATCCCCCGCTATGGTAAAGTTTTTTTTGGATGCTATAATATCTTTTTCAAGATACATTGCATAAATTTTTTGTAACTTTTTTAATCGTTAGCTATTGATCATGTTTTTTGCTATCACATCAATTAACTTTTGTTATCACATCAATTAGCAATAGAAATATACATTACGCAAAATAGATATCATCCAACTTATTTTGAGTAGATGAAAAGTTACTGAGAATTTTGATAAGCTTCTCTGCATTTGAGTATTTGAAAGTTTAAATATATTTACAATAATTTTTATTCATGAAAAATCGTACTTCTTTTGCTCTTTAAGAATAATAAAAATTTCTAAAGTCAGTTGGAGACAAACTTGTTGAAATTGATTCCTTACTTGATTGGAAATCTTTTCATATCATATTTGTATCCATGCATCTGGACAAAATAGTTTTCTTGGGGAAGACCTAAAGCTGAATTAATCTTAACGTTAAAAATGCTTTTTTTACAGTAATCGCATGGTCTTTCAGACTTTGAACTTGAGAAACAATTAATTAATCGAATTTCTTTCAGAAAATTTATTGATTTTCCTTGTACATACCAGAAAGTATCATATTCTGATCGTTCAGAAAAAGAATTATTGATAACTGCAAAGAAGAATAAATTAGAGGATAGTTGGAAAGCCAACTTGATAACCTTTGTCTGAAACAAAAACAGGACTAATTCAGGACGCTACTTTTATCCATCCAGATCTTGGATATGCAAAAATAGATAAATCTCGAGAAAGTGGAGTAAAGATCAGGAGAAACAGAGACGGAAATTGGACAAAAAAGGACGGTAAGTCACACTTGGATATAAACTTCATGCCATTTAATAGACGGTGATTATGAGCTAATCAGAAAGATTCAAAACAACAACTGCATCACTCATAATTTGAGAGTAGATTTATCATAAAAAAATGAAGTGGTTTACAGAGACAGATGATACTTTGGAACAAAATCAAAAAGTTATGATGCAACAATGAAAAAGAGCAATAAAAGAACATCCTCTAGGAATAACTGATATATTAAGGAACCAGATGATCAGCTCAAAAATAGGACCAACCATATCAAGGTGGATTTTAATACAGATGGATAGTAGCAGTAATAATGAAAGATAGTGAATTAAGAAAATTTTTAACTGAAAGAATAAATCAATTTGAAATGCAAAATCATTTATTGTGTTGGCAAGGAAAATTGCCACAGTTTATGGAATATGACTAAAAATGATGAGATCTACAAAGATGAAAGAGGATATAAAAAGGGGAGCAATTCCAAGGAGGACGATTGAAATTGAGACTGAGGTATTAGATGTTGACGCAGTGTAAACATAATTAGTAAAAGAATCTCAATAAGGGGTTAAAAAGGTGGAAAGAGTATGTGAGGGATCATTTTAGTCACATACTGTCATGTTAAATTAGAGAGTGTTTTTTATATCATGAGGATATTGGTGTTATGTTTTTATAGAAATATTCCATGAGGTATTTTAGAAAAACCGTTCATCTTATTATTTTATTTTAAGTTAATGTGATTATCCTTTTGGTTCAAAACTTCTATTAAAAAATTGTCGAGGAAACTTACCCATGAAGTATATAGTAGTTACCGGTGGAGTGATGAGTGGACTTGGAAAAGGCATTACCATCGCATCCATCGGCAGGAACCTTAAAAATAAAGGTTATAAAGTTACGGCTATAAAGATCGACCCTTACATCAATATTGATGCAGGTACCATGAGCCCCTATCAGCATGGGGAAGTTTTTGTGCTTAAGGACGGAGGTGAAGTTGACCTAGATCTCGGAAATTACGAGCGTTTCCTTGACACTGAACTTACCAGGGATCACAATCTTACCACAGGTAAAATTTACCAGGAAGTAATTACCAAAGAAAGAAGGGGGGATTATCTAGGAAAAACCGTTCAGATCATCCCTCATGTTACAAACGAGATTAAGAGCAGGATACGAAAGGTTGCAGCCAGGAGTGGAGCTGATATCTGCCTTGTGGAAATTGGAGGTACTGTAGGGGATATTGAGAGCATGCCTTTCCTTGAGGCTGCCCGTCAGATGCACAGGGAAGAGCCTCCTGAAAATATTGTGTTTACTCATGTAACCCTGATAGTGGAAGACTTACAGGGTGAGCAGAAGACAAAACCTTCCCAACATTCAGTAAAAGAACTCAGGGCACTTGGTCTGAGCCCTGAAGTGATCGTTGCAAGGTCGAAGTCTCCTCTCCAGGAAAGCGCCAAGGAAAAAATCGCCCTTTTTTGTGACGTGCCTCAGGAACTGGTTATTAGTGCCTATGATGCCAATGACATCTATGAAGTACCTCTTTTCATCGAAGAACAGGGACTCACCAACCAGCTTATGAAACACCTGAAACTTGAGTCTAGCGTAGAGAACTATGAATGGAGAGATATGGTCGCAAGGATGAAATCCACTACAGAGGAGGTCAAATTGGCAATTGTCGGAAAATATACCAACCTTGAAGATTCTTACCTTAGTATCCTTGAAGCTGTCAAGCATGGAGGCGTTGATAGTGGATGCAGGGTTGAGGTCAATATGGTTGAATCCGAAACCTTGGAAGAGGACCCTGATGCGGTTCAAAAGCTCCCTCTGTTTGATGGGATTCTTATACCTGGTGGTTTTGGCGAGCGTGGGACTGAAGGCAAGATGCTGGCAATCAAATTTGCAAGGGAAAACAATATCCCTTTCCTTGGGATCTGCCTGGGCATGCAGCTTGCAGTTATTGAGTTTGCAAGAAATGTGGTTAACCTCAGAAAAGCAAACAGCACGGAGTTTGATGAAGATACCCCCTATCCAGTGATTGATATTCTCCCGGAACAGACAGGTATTGCTGAGCTGGGAGGTACTATGCGCCTAGGTGACTACGAAGCTTTCCTCAAAGAAGGTTCAATTGCCGCAAAGCTTTATGGGAGCAATTACATTGTCGAGCGCCATCGCCATAGATACGAGGTTAATCCAGAGTTTGTTGACAAGCTGGAATCTTTTGGAATTATATTTTCCGGCAAAAACAAAAATAGAATGGAGATTGCTGAGATCCCTAGCAAGCGTTTCTTCTTCGCGTCTCAGTTCCATCCTGAGTTCAGATCGAGACCAGGCAGGCCGTCTCCTCCATTCAATGGCTTTGTCAGAGCCATGTGCAAGTACAGGAAAGAAAGAGAAGGGAAATAATTTAGGTGATCTAAAAAAATACCCTTCCCTTTTGGAAATTTTTGTCTCAAAATTCACCTAAACCTTTTTCAAATTTTTTCAGCCGGTAACTTGCTGATGTACACAGATGTAGAATTTGTTTGCTTTATTCGACCACTATTATTAATTGAAAGCTAAATTAATTTTTAAGCTATTGTCACATTTATAGAATAGATGGCATTCTTGTGTACATATACATAAAGTGGGTTTCAGCTTCTATTCATGTGATATATACAAATTATTTGATATAATTAAGTCATTGATTATGGAGAATTCGTAACCCCAATTTTTGGTTTGTTGTTTATAGTGCATCTGTAAGTAATTTTATGAAAGAGTAGATTTATAGAATTTCTTTATGAAAAAAATAATCTAAATTCTTGTGTAAATACAAACAGCTTACTGCTTTATCTTCTGAATTCCGTAGTATCATTGATTAATAACTTTATTCGATAAACTATAGCTATCAAGAGATTTTTAATATTTTATCCATGCTGCAATATCTTCTCCCAGTTCCCTTGAATCTGCAACAAACGATCTTGGTCAAATAAAGAAATTAGCGAGAAATATTTTGCCAGGATTCCCGCGGAAAATAATAGAGGTGAATCTGAATACTCTATCTTAAAGATTGCTATAATATAGGATGGCAATGGGAACAAAAAAAGAAAAAGACTGAAAAACAGAGTATTCTACATTTAAAAAAGGGCAAATGCATTTATATCTGTTTTATTCCAAAAGATTGAAACAAAATATCGGGATAAAATCCGCCACTTGAGATAGTTTTTTTGCTATTAAGGTCGTTTACATTAAGTATAGCAGGCGCAAAAATATCTTCATTAACCTTCAAAAAGTCAAAATCTGCTTCTTTGAAGGTCTGATATAAAGGCTTTCCGAAATTATGGGAATTTATGGAAGGCACTTGCTTTACTAATTCTTCAAGTTCGGCCAGTTCTCCATTAAAGTAAACTGTATAGTTTGCTTCGCCGCAGTAAATCACACAGTCATTGGTTGAACCCATGCACTGAACGTCGTTCCCTACAACAGGAGCAATGGGGGCAACACCATATCCACTCTTTATGCAATTGATGTCAAAGCCTATTGACTTGAATTTGTGGATCCCAGTCTCCAAGACACGGGCCGAAATTTGGACAGATCCGACAATAGACGCTGTAGGTGCAACTGCAATCATTACGTTTTCAGGGTCCACGCTGCAGTTCTTTGCAATGTACTCGGCTACTCTTTCGTCAGGTAGCTTATTGGATTCTATGAACAGAACTGCAGCTTGGAAGTCATCCTCATATTCTATCCTTTCATAGAGTTCTCGGGGTTTTAATGCGAGTGCACGCGCAGGACCCGAACCCTTTCCTAAGTAATCTCCTACAGAGATACTCCAGCCTGCGTACTGGGAGGCCATACATGCAATTACCGGATTGTCAGTTGCTATCTGAATGGCAGGCCACTTGAGGCCTTTCAGATCAAAGGTAGTATATTGTAGGTCAGCAAGGTCAGCCAGGCAGAGTCTTGCGATGTACAGCCCGGCTTCATATCCACCATCTTCTTTAACTCCGCAGTCAATAACTGTAGCCCCATTTTTGAGCTTTGTAACTTCGGTGTTCAGGTCTTCGCTCCAGTCGAGCATCTCTTCCATGACATATGATCCCATTTCGTTGACGCTTATCAAGGTATCACCTTTCTGGCTCTGGATGAACAGAAATAATGTTCTTAGTCAGGAAATTCTTTTTTAACTGACTTTTCATCGTGAAGAAGTGTTTTATATAGGGTAGCCAGCTGCTTCTAAATCAAGAATAATTTTTAATTATACTTGTTTGTCAATCCAAAAATACGATTATTAATAGATAATATTTGATAAGAGGGAGTTCTTTAATCAAACAGGGTTAATGACAATATTATTTATGTATAATGGTGTAGCTGATAAGATTATTTCCGGAATTCTACATACTGATTATTTTCTGTAATTTGTTATATCTAATAGAAGAGATCCAAAATATAATTACTATTATATCATTTTGATCTTATTATAAAGATACGGTCATTTCTTCTAACTATGCCCTCAACAGAAAGACCTACTTCAGTTCCTTTTTCAGCCCTTGTGAAGTTTTTCCCATTCTTTTTCAGGGATTTTACTTGCTGCTTCAAATAGGTTTTGCTTCCCTCAATAATTATCTCGTCTCCGATTTTTATCCCTTCTTCAAGAAGCTTTATTGCTGCAGCCATCTGGTTTGGGTAAAAGTTCACAACCACTCCCACAGCAAGACGTTTCTTTCTGGAAGCATTCATATCTTTTCCAGAAGAAAAATTATCGAAACCTGGAGACCCAAAGTAAAAGCCTGTAGAAAAGCCCCTATTATAAACAGAGGCCAGTTCTAGTTTCCAGACCTCTACTTTTTCCAGATTATAATTTCCTTCTTTGAAAGCTTCGATAGCTTCCCTATAGCAACGAGAGACAACTTCAAGATAACCTGGATCTCGTAACCGTCCTTCAACCTTAAAGGAATTTATTCCGGCTTTAATCAGTTCTGGAACGTGCTCTATCATGCAGAGGTCTTTTGCACTGAGGAGGTATTTTCCCAAGCTCTCTGCAACAAGTCCGTTTTCTCCATGAAGCTCCCATTTCCATCGGCATGGCTGGGTACACTCTCCACAGTTTCCGGATTTCCCAAGCACGTAAGCTGATAAATGGCACCAACCTGAAATTGCCATGCACATTGCACCATGGACAAAAGTTTCGATCTCTACTTCTGTTTTTTGAATTATTTTCGTTATCTCTTTAATGGAAAGTTCTCTTGAAAGTATGACGCGTTCTGCCCCCAAAGTTCTGTAAAATTCTGCAGTCTTGTGGTTCATAATATTCGCTTGCGTTGAGACATGGACTTTAAGCCCTGTGTCTCGTGCTTTCAAGATCACAGCCATGTCCCAGGCTATAATAGCATCTACCCCTACCCTTGCAGCTGTAGTTACTACTTCCGATACATCCCCAAGACTATCCTCATTTACTGCCGAGTTTACAGCAAGATAAGCTTTTAGCCCTCTAGCCTTCACTTCGCAAACAAAATTTTCCAAGTTTTCCAACGTAATCTCTTTTGCTCTTGCTCTCATGTTGAGTCTATCGATTGAAAAATAGACAGCATCCGCATAGAGAGCACAGGCTTCCAAACCTGCAAGGTTCCTGATACCCAGGACGAGTTCAGGTTTTGAATTTTTACACATGAAAACAAAAAATACCACAACTTTCATTTAAAAATATCTTCTCGTTTCACACAATTCTACAAATAAGGTAAGAATTGTCAACTTTCTGCATGGAGTATATTTACATAAGGGTTTACAGTAACATTTATATAAGTTAAAAGCATTCCCCAAAATGGGGACTAAGGCATATTAAAAATAGGGTTGCTATACATAAACCGACATTCTGCAGATGGGCATAGATAACCAACTTGTGCCAACTTGTCCATTATTAGAACCTGGAAGTTAGATTAATTTTCAACATTTCTAGAATAGATGGCATTCTTGTGTAAATGTGCAGAAAGTTGGAATTAACAAAACAAAAAAATAAAATAGTATTATCGGAACATAACTGGGGGAATTAAATGGAGTACGAACTCGAAGAAGTCGAGAAAGATTATATAGAATTCAGAAGAGAAATGGGAGAGGAATAATAAGACAGAGTGAAACAGGATTCTTAAAAATGGAATATGGCTCTTCCAAGAATGAAATTAACAACTCTCTTAATATTAAAATATACGGTTTTATTTTTTTGGTTGAAAGGATATCTATACTCTGTTGTCTCACTTCATGTTTTCAATTTATGCCAACACAATCCATATTCTGCAAGAGCGATGTGTTTATATTATAGAGAATTTCGATATACAACAAATTACATCATATGCTTATACATAATATAGAAATGACTCGTGAAAATTATGAGTTTATCTAAATCTTCTCAAATATTTCAAATTTCAAAGGATATAAATTTGAAATATTTATTTCTATCATTATCCAATTTTGTTCATACTTCATACAAAAAAACATGTGATATCTTATCTCATGTACAATTATTTACATGCCGTATTTAAATTTTATAGTACAAAAGTAGCTTAAAATATAACTATGTTAGTTAATAACAGCTCTCAGAGATTGTATATTCCCATAGAAAGCTGCTTGGTATTCGACTAAATAAAAAGAGTACTTCAAGGATAGTGGAAGATATCTCTAAAATCAAATGCAATGAACAAGAAAAAAATTGTGTCAAATACAGAAATTCTCAGTAAAGGTTTTGAATAGAACTCTATAAATATTGTTAATAGTTCTAAGAAAATATTATTTCTCAACGTTTTTGGATCTTTTTTGCTATGACATAGGAGGTTTGGAGCTGGTATAAAAGTTGATGGACGAGTACCAATAAATTGCCCATAAGTAGCTTCACTGGGTTATGAATATTTAGTTGTAACTCTATATTTATTTAGTTATGATGATCAAAAAATAACGATAAACTCAAGTGGTAGAGTTTTCACTGTCCATTGTTTGCTGGTCGGTCTCCTGCCTGATCTACTTCACGCTCACAAACATAAGCGCCACTATTTGTGTTCCCGTACTAGCGTTGACCTTCTCCAATCAGATTAAACTTAGTTAGAATTTCTTTTCGAGTGTGATCGCCATCTTTCATGATTATCTCGACGTTCTGATTAAGGTTTTCTGAAACGACATTCGTTTTTCTATATATCCGTCTTCCAAATTCGTCCGGAAATCTCCTTTCCAAGATCCACATACATACCTGGCAGTTACCAGCGTTAGCCGAATCATTCAATTGCTCAAGAAGTCTCCTAGCTCCGTCGGCATTGCATTTTTGAATATATTGTGCAAACTGATAATATTTCCCAGATTTCTCCGTCTTCCCCCCTTTTCATCCAGGAATTGAAAGTCTTGTATGTTATGCCAACAGCTTCGGATGCAAGAGAATATGTGAGTCCCAAAGCAACATTATCGCCGATTCTATGTTGTAGTTCCGGATTTAATTTGCAAGGTCGAGCCATAGATTCATCATTTTTACTTTACAATTAATATTGGTTAGTCTTGTATTTAATATTTAGTTCGTTTTGTTATATATAGAAGCAGGGTTTATATTTATAAAATATGAGCCATTATAAGACCGTTAGAGACATTCCCTAAGGAGGGCAATGAATTAGGACTCTCATTAAAAGTCTCACCAGTAACATGAGAATAATTCGTTTCCCGACAAAACTAAATCACCATGATATTGATCCCACAGCACGGTAACTACCTTTAAGATAATTTTTATATATTTTTTATAACTTTAAAAGTATGTAATTCAAGTATTTAAGTAGACTCACTTTGATTTTAAGATAAGATTTCGCTTAAAGGTATGTATTTAACTTAGTGAAAACTGTATAATATTAAACATTTACCAAAGAGCTCAGAGAAAATAGGATCACAATTCATTATCTGTAAATTGTTTAGTTTTGTTGCATCTTCAATAAATGCACGCTTACAATATGGCAATACTCTGCCATACTCTCCCTTCTTATAGTAGATCTTAGCTATGTTGGTTAGCGTTGTTGCAACGTCAGAATTTTTATACATCAACACATTTTCGTAGATGTTAAGTGCACGCATACAAAGTGTCAACGCTTCACTGTACTTTCCCATCTGATTATAGAGCAATGCTAGATTATTTAGCGACGTTCCAACATCTGGATGTTCATCTCCTAATGCATTTACACGAATATCAAATGCACGCTTACAAAATGTCAACGCTTTACAGTGCTCTCCCATCTGATCATATAGCAATGCTAGATTATTTAGCGACGTTGCAACATCTAGATGTCCTTCACAAATGTGATATTCGAAAACAAGCTATATAATAATTGACTAGACTCCAAATATTGAAACCTGCGTGTTTTATCGACCGACTATTTTGTTCGTTTATTCAGAGCTTATTACTATTAAGAATCTAGTATTCTATCTGTTTTATATTATTTGTGAATATATTTGTAATTGTACTTTATAGCAACCAAATATCTTCTCTTCAAACAAAAATAAGTAACTGGATAATTTCTCAAAATAATTGCTATGAAGGAATCATTATTGGAGGTGGATGAAAGGTTTTATTCTGGAATTACATACAATATAACCTTAAAAAATTCACATTCTCAAATATGTAAAAAGATGTTAAATAAAGTCGAATCAATGGGTGTAGACATGATGTTTGGGTTATACGAGCCTCTTACCATTGGGACGGGGGGCGGCTGAGATAGTTGTTGCTACTATTGAATAATCGTGTAACAACACCGCTTTTAAATGCAGAATTACAAGTGATATATTCTTAGATTTTATAAGCAACGTTATGTTTTAAGTAACATATTTTGTAGCACTTATGCGGTTGAACTGAGATACAAAAAGTAGCCTGAGACCTAAAACTATCTAAATCACAATATTTCTAAAAGATATTGTAGTACTTTCAATGCTTTGTTTTTATTTTGAGCGCATAAGTCCTATTCATGAGTGGATGATTAACAATGCAATATTAACAAACATATTTTATAAAATTAAAATATGTTTTTTACATCTGCCAATGGAGAGTAGATCCAAAAACTAAATGATAAAGGATCCAAAAATAAACTCTCCTAAATCAGCATCTAGTTTCAATTTGAACAATATAAAAAGGTGAAATTGTTGAAACAATCAGTTAATAGAATAAAAAAGGTACTGCCTATTTTGCTAGTGGGATTCCTAGTAGTATCTTTGACAGCTGTATCAGTGACAGCATACCTCTATAACGGGGATCCATCAGGTGTTGCAGTTCCATCAGGTGTTGCAGTTCCGTCAGGTGTTGCAGTTCCGTCAGGTGTTGCAGTTCCGTCAAATGTTACAGTTCCGTCAGGTGTTGCAGTTCCGTCAAATGTTACAGTTCCGTCAGGTGTTGCAGTTCCGTCAAATGTTACAGTTCCGTCAGGTGTTGCAGTTCCGTCAGGTGTTGCAGTTCCGTCAGGTGTTGCGGTTCCATCAGGTGTTGCAGTTCCGTCAGGTGTTGCAGTTCCGTCAGGTGTTGCGGTTCCATCAGGTGTTGCAGTTCCGTCAGGTGTTGCGGTTCCGTCAGCAGTTGCAATTCCATCAGCTATCTCGGATCCATCAGCAGTTGCAATTCCATCAGCAGTTGCAATTCCATCAGCTATCTCGGATCCATCAGCAGTTGCAATTCCATCAGCTGTCTCTAATCCGTCAGCAGTTGCAATTCCATCAGCTGTCTCTAATCCGTCAGCAGTTGCAATTCCATCAGCTATCTCGGATCCATCAGCAGTTGCAATTCCATCAGCTATCTCGGATCCATCAGCAGTTGCAATTCCATCAGCTGTCTCTAATCCGTCAGCAGTTGCAATTCCATCAGCTATCTCGGATCCATCAGCGGTTGCAATTCCATCAGCCATCTCGGATCCATCAGCAGTTGCAATTCCATCAGCTATCTCGGATCCATCAGCGGTTGCAATTCCATCAGCCATCTCGGATCCATCAGCAGTTGCAATTCCATCAGCTATCTCGGATCCATCAGCGGTTGCAATTCCATCAGCCATCTCGGATCCATCAGCAGTTGCAATTCCATCAGCTATCTCGGATCCATCAGCGGTTGCAATTCCATCAGTCATCTCGGATCCATCAGCAGTTACAATTCCAGGGGCCTTACCAATGCCAGGAGTGGTACCATTACCAGGCTCTGTATCATTACCAGGTGCTGTATCATTACCAGGCTCTGTATCATTACCAGGTGCTGTATCATTACCAGGCTCTGTATCATTACCAGGTGCTGTATCATTACCAGGCTCTGTAGCATTACCAGGTGCTGTATCATTACCAGGTGCTGTATCATTACCAGGCTCTGTAGCATTACCAGGTGCTGTATCATTACCAGGCTCTGTAGCATTACCAGGTGCTGTATCATTACCAGGTGCTGTATCATTACCAGGCTCTGTAGCATTACCAGGTGCTGTATCATTACCAGGCTCTGTAGCATTACCAGGTGCTGTATCATTACCAGGAGCGGTATCATTACCAGGGACAGTTCCATTACCAGGTCCTGTACCAGGCCCTTGGATATGAGTGTTTCACCTCATGAGTATGGAAATGCTAATGCTAATAATAACAAGAACTGTAAAAGCTAATAACTGTAGATAAAAATGAGGGCCTTACTGCTCTGTAATACTATGTAAGACTACATAAAAAAATCATTAACTATATTCATAAAACTAGGAGTAAGACCCTCAACTTAATTAATAAAAGTTGTGGCGGTGCTCTAAGTATAAAATAATTAATCCAAAATGGTTATAAAGTATGCGTTTGCTCAAGAACGCTGTCAAAAACGTTTTGTTGAATTCCTGAGAGTACTGGGAAAACCTCTAGTGTATGGATAAATTTAGTATATTTTTATGAATTGTTGAGATATTTGATTTTGTTATTATTTGGAAACTTTTTTGAAATTTGCTTAAAAAGCTGATTATTTCTGTTATCGTTTCTCCAAAAATAGATTTTAGATCCTGCTCCAATATACGCAAGATATCCCATCCTTTTTTCTATATCTCAGCCCTTTTTTCCACAATTCATTGGTAACAATACTCCAGTTTTATTTTGTTGGACTTCACTGAATACATTACTTTACTTCACGTCTCTTTAGGAATTATGTACTTTTTCTCAGTTTAAATGTCTAATTCACGCTTACAATTTGGGCAAATTCCAAATAGTTAGTTTACATTTATGATGAGAAGTATTTTGGTATAGTTAACTGTAATAGGAATCGATGATTCATGATTTTTGACAAACCAGCTGGTGAGCTGAAGCATTTCTATCTTTTATATTGGAATACTTACACTCAATTTGATGTCACCTAGTCCGTTTGGTTTCTTATTTGACTGTTCATTTTGCCGGTGTGAATTTGAGTACTAAGAGTCGATCTTGCTTTTATTCCATAACAGCTCCTTTATTCAAGAAAGTTAATCAGCATCTGAATACTCGGGAATTCGATATTTTAACATAAAAAAACAAATATGTGCTACAGTATTAATATCCATTAAAGCCTTCACTGTACATATCTGAATTCCTACTTGCACATTTGATTAAGAAATCATCCTCCTCACAAGGTGGTATTTTGTCCTTGAAAATTAACCCCAATAACTTTATTTGGTCTATTGTAAATCTTTTGCGAAAGGCGGAAATCGAGCTTCCTGAAGACGTCAAAAGTGCACTCATAAGAGCTGAAACCATAGAAGAAAACCAGGTTGCAAAATCCCAGCTTCAAGCAATCCTGAAAAACATTGAGCTTGCAAAAAATCATGGAATTCCTATGTGCCAAGACACAGGCATTATGATTTTTTTTGTGGAATTGGGGACAGAATTTCATCCTGGCTTTGATCTGGAGGCTGCGATTAGAGAAGCAGTCATCCTTGCAACAGCTGAAATTCCTCTGCGTCCCAATGCCGTAAATCCACTGACACGTCAGAATAGTGGAGATAATACAGGGATAGGAATCCCGGATATTAACTGGAAACTGGTTCCTGGAAATCAGTTAAAAATTACCGCAGCTCCGAAAGGGGCAGGTTCGGAAAATATGAGTGCTTTGCATATGTTTAACCCTACGGAAATCGAAAACATCCCAAATTTCGTGCTTGAAACCGTGGTAAAAGCAGGTGGAATGCCCTGTCCCCCCCTTATGATAGGTGTGGGAATAGGAGGTTCCTTTGATGCAGCAGCCAGGCTTGCAAAAGAGGCTCTTCTAGAGCCTCTAGATACCCCAATGAACAGTTTTGAGGAAGAAATACTTGAAGCTGTAAATGCTCTCGGGATCGGCTGTATGGGCCTTGGAGGCAGCACGACAGCCCTTGCGGTGCATGTGAAAATTGCATATTGCCATACAGCTTCTCTTCCAGTTGCAATAAATATTCAGTGCTGGGCTAATAGACATGCTTCAGTCGTTTTCGGAGGAGAGGACTAATGGAATATCACCTGCAAACCCCACTGAAGAAAGAGGATATCAAAAAACTCAATGTAGAAGATATAGTCTATATCTCCGGAGAGTTACTGACAGCACGGGATGAAGCACACTCCAGAATTCTAGAAATGGACGAAAAAGGGGAAAAACTTCCATTTTCCCTTAAAGGAGCAGTTATTTACCACTGTGGTCCACTTATGCAACAGACCGAAAACGGATGGAAAGTAATATCTGCAGGCCCTACAACAAGCTGTAGAATGTCTAAAATGACTCATTCTCTTCTGAAAGCACATGAAGTTCGGGTGATCATAGGAAAAGGCGGAATGGAATGTATTGCCTCAGAAATGAAAAACAGATGTGTTTACCTGGCCTACACTGGTGGATGTGCAGCTCTTGCCTCAAAGTTGATTCAAGAAGTGAAAACCGTTCACTGGTTTGATCTTGGAATGCCTGAAGCAGTCTGGGTGCTCAGAGTCGAGGATTTTGGGCCTCTTATCGTAGGAATTGATTCAAATGGCAACGATATTTTTGGGGAAGTTAGAGAAAGAGCTGGAAAAGTGCTTGAAAATCGGAAGCGATAAAAAAACTATTTTTTTTCTCCTTTTGATTCGTGTTTTTCAATTACATTATAGTATAATTCAAGGGTCTTTTTAGCTATTGTTTTCCAGTTATATTTATGTTTGAGAAGATTATATCCTTTTTCCCCCATTTTGTTACGGCCAAGCCCTTCAATAACATAATTAAGACCCCATGCAATGGATGAAGGTTCTCTATGAGCAATAACACCTGTCTTGAAATTATCCACAAGAGCTACTGCATCACTTGCAACTACAGGTTTCTTTGCATCCCAGGCTTCAAGTACAACGATTCCAAAAGGTTCATTTCGACTAGGTACACACACAAGATCACAGGCATTAAACCACTCTATTACAGTATTATCCGGGGCATATCCAAGGAAGCTACAAGAATTGCCAATGCCAAGTCTTTGAACCTGATATTCACAGTGAGCACGCATCTCCCCTTCTCCTATAAGTACAAACTTCGCATTCTTCTTTTTGAGGACCTTTGCAGCAGCTTCCACAAGCAGGTCAGGCCCTTTCTGATATGCCATCCTTCCTGTGAAAAGTACAACTGGGAGACAAGGATGAATGCCATAATGTTTTTTTACTTCCCCAGGATCGATTTCTCTTTTTATTTTCCCGATATTTATTCCATTAGGAATCTCCCATAGCTTATAATCAGGAATTGTGTAAATCTGTCGAATTTCTTCTTTCAATATTGTCGAGGTCGTGATCACAGCAGAAGATTCGTAGCCTCCAAGCCACTCCCTATGAGATATTTCCTTTGCCTCCCACCAGTCTTCGTGACGATTCCCATTGCGTCCCCATTCAGTACTGTGAAAAGTCATCACAAAAGGCAACCTAAACTGGGCTTTAATCCTGCATAGTACGTTTACAGGATGCCAGTCATGCCCTTGTAAGATGTCAAATTCACCTACTTTTTCTCTCACGTCCAGGAACCGACAGTACATATTGTCGCACATCCTGTTCATTTGTTCCACTAATCTTCCATTTTGATCACATGCAACTCTATGATAGTGGACCCCATTAATCACTTCATCGCTGTTTCCATGTCCTCGTGTAAACAAATGGACATCATGCCCTTCTACCGCTAGAGCATCTGAGAGTTCAGATACATGGGGTGCAATACCTCCTACACGTATCGAATATAAACTTTCCCAGGAAAACATTCCTATTCGAATTTTTTTCATAGATCCACTAACTCCTTTTTGCCAAAATGAGGGCTAAGGAAATAAATAATGGAAAATGAGGATTTTTCCATTGTCTGTTGAATATTAACACCCCCCAGGTTTATAGTAATTAATATTACTTTGCATAAAATTCAGACAGTTGTTGAAGAATTCGAATCACAAATATCCTACAATAGCCCATTTTCAGCCCCCAACCCTTCAATTGACCATAAGTAGGTAGGTATCTAACCCTTAATAAATATCTATGAAGGCAGCTTTTGCATTGCTTATCGAGTCCTATAATCCAGTAACTAACCTTATATTTACTTCTAGATAAATATATCTGTGAATTTTCCTAATGTTTTGGATTAGGTGATAAGAAATTTTTCTTCCGAGCTCCTCTTATGGAACACATTTCTCGGATATTCTTAATTCTCCAGGTATGATATTCTCCCTAAGGTATTTGATGATCCACTTTTCTGAGAAATTGCATTGATAAAAGTAATATATTTTGCTAAAGTTCTGCAGGGATGGAAAACTTTGAAAGCATCTGAAGATTCAGTGATATTCAGAAATCCCGAAAATGTGAACAAGATATGATTAAAAGGCAAATTCTCAAAGACTTTTCCGTAACTTCTGAGAATAGATCTTCTAATATAATCAACGGAACAAAAAAATTTTGCCATTGCAGTTCACAATAAAGCTTAAAATGTTTCCTTGGAAATATTTATACCTCTAATGGTCTTATTGAGGAATAAAAGCAAAAGCTATCAATAATTTTTTCCCGAAAAAGAAGCTATTAGGAGCTTTTGTTTCATCAATAATTGCACAGTGTAACCATTTTCTATTTTCTTTGATAGTTCTAAGTTCCTCTCACATGGGAGAAAATAAATGGGAGGGCAAGGAGATTGCTTTGGTAACTATTTACTGAAGTTCCGGCGGTTTCCCCGGAGTTCTTGATTCGGAAAGATAAATATCTATCTACCATGCAACTTGCTTAGGGATATAAACTTCCCTGAGAACCTTTATTAACTAAGTGATTTATATTTGAAGTTACCTTTGCACTACAGAAATAGAACTATGTCATTTAAAACCGTTTGTCTATAAAAATGAACTATAATATGTTTTTTTATATGAAGTATCGTAAAAAATGTATTTTAGTCAATGATTTTATTAACTATTCGAAATATGTATCTTTGAAATTGGTAAAATGTACTGTTTTGAGTTTGATGCAATAGTTAATGATGGTGATTACATATATTTTTTGTTGTTGATAACTCAATGTATTATCCGTCAAGATCGATGCAGCTTATAAAAAATATACCGCAAGAAAAGTCTTTAAAGAATACTCTGAGATCAAAAAAAATATTTGGTGATGAACTGTTGATATATTGAGGTTACATTGGAACTGTGGTTGATGGTACAGCTCCTAATTTGCTTAAAAACTATTTTGAAAATTAGGGAAATCAAGAAGAAAAAGGATCAAACGAAGCAAATGGAAATATTTGATCTTGAATCATTCCTTTAGAATCATTCTTTTATATTCTGAGCAGTGGAGCGAAACTGCTTAGTTGCTTGCAGCGATGTTGTCACCGAAACTTTGATTTTTACATCAGTTAGCGATCAAAGTATCTATTGAATCAAAATATATCTCATCAAATTGATTTTAGGTAGGCTAAACAGTTATCTAATTTGTTCCTCCTTCGTCGCTGTTTTCATTTTCGTCTCTGATTTTTTTTCTAAGAGTACTGTTTTTAGATATTTCCAAGTATAAGTCAATATCTTTTCGAGTGCTTTTTACTGTTTCAGAAGTGTGTTCCGCTCATCAACTCATAATATTGTTTTGTTGGCTCTTCCCAATCCATATCCTTTGCTAGGAGAAAGGCTTCCATACACAGAAGTTTGTACTTTACCCTATCATCTATGAAATTTTGCGTAAAGTAACTAACTGCGAGGGCATAATCGAGGACTGCTTCATAATAGGAAAGATCGATGTTGTCGACGATTATGATACCTCCCAAGCCTTCTACAAGAGGTTCGATAGCCCTTATGGCATCGCTCAAGCCACATACTCTGCTGACTACGCTTGGAGTTCCCTCTTTTCCGGCTTCAAGTCCTGTAAGCAGGAAAGGATCATAACGCGAGGGAAAGATGCCTGCACAGCAGCCAGCCATAAAATCCCCAACTTCCATACCCAATCCTCCATCGGATATTGAGAGGATCTGGGGATATAGAACCGCTGCAACTGAACTCTTCCCCCGTACCATTTTCGAAAAATCAAGCCCTTTTTCTTCGATAATCTGCTGAATCCTTATTTCGTTTCCTACAAGCACTTCTTTTGGTAGATTAACAGGAAAACCTTCCGGCAGGTTTTTCTTGGGGCCTTCTGCAGTAACAAGAAAACAGATCACCTTAATTCCTTCTTCCATATGCCCTTCCAGAATGCTGTTCTTTATTATATGATCAAGAGCAACAAGAGAATCGAGGAGTTCAGGATACCCTTTGTTTTCCACTTCTATGCGGGAGATTGTAAAAATAGGGATTATCTTTTCTGGTTTAATCCTTTCCCCCCCATGATGTTTGTACAGGTTTTCAGAAAGAAATTTTTGAATCTGTTCAAGACAACGTTCTTTAAGATTCCAATCTATTTTATCAGATCCTATAGTAATCCCGTTTCGGATCACAATTCCTTTAAACCCATAATAAAGCTTTGCTTCCTGCCTGGTAACTCACTTACGGAGGTAATAGCATCTGCATATGAGGCAAGGGATTCGAGGACAGCCAGGTTTTCCGGTACTCTGGGAGCCCATGTGCTGTCATAAGTCCTTATTTTTTGAATAGATTTGTATCCTGCAGCTCTTCCGGGGAGTGTAGCGTGCAGAGTTGCAACTGTACTTACCGGAACTCCAAGCTTCTTAAGCCTGGCTGCAGCATAAAATACCCCAAATTCATGGCAGTGAAGGGAAACCCTAGGGTAGGAGCTAAAATTCTGATTTGCGGAGGGATCTTTCTTCCAATTTTCATAAGTTTCCATAGACAAGTTTATGAGAAGACGGGCGAGTTCGGAAATTGCATAGGAAAGAGAAAGATAATGGGTATATTCCAAGCCATTTGACATGCTCTCATATTTCAAGGAATCTAGCCCGAAGAGTTCATAGGCTTCAGCTTTGACCCTATTTTCGAGTGTAATCTCCCTTCCCATGTATGTTGTAAGTATTTTTCCAAAATCGCAAGTTTGAAACTGCAGATAACATACTCTCGTTTTTCCTATCTGTTTTTCTCCTGTAAAAACTTTGATACCTGAATTTTCAAGTAATTCTAAGCTTTGTTGAAGTTCCCCATCAATATGAAGGGGACTAAATTCCCCAATATCTGTAATCCTATTCAGTTCTCGGTTCCAGTCTGCACCTCTATGTCCATAATAAGGCCCAACAACAAGTATTTCAGTCTCATCTTTTAATTCCAATGTCTTAGAATTGAATAGAGTCGCAAATGTAAGTGCTTCTCCGTCAATGACATTCCAGATTCCACCCATTTTGTTCGATTTAGGGCCAGCTTCTTCTCCGGTGACCATGAAAAAATGCTTTGCCAAATCATTAATCTCCCTTTTTTTGCTATTTAGTTCTGTATTTATATTTTTAATTCGCTTGTGTATATTATAAACCTATCAATCTAAAAAAAGAAATAAAAAATTATACTTTTTGAATATTCTAAAAATTAGTTTATGACTTTGAAAATTCTATATCATTTTTTTATTTTTGGGAACATAATTCTCTTTTTTTGATGAGTTTAATTCCTATATTATTATTATTATTATTATTATTATTATTTATATCGTTTTGATAACCTGTTATATTTCCGGTCTCATTTAAGTACAGAGATGGAGTTGCACAAGTCGGACAATTTATTGGGACTTGTCCATCAAACTCCTCCCCTCGCTCAAAATCTGCTCAAATGTCAAAGAAAAAAAGATCCAAACAACGTTGAGAAATAATATTTGCTTAGAACTATTAACAATATTTTTAGAGTCCTAATCAAAATCTCCACCAGATCTATATTTAATTTAAAAAATTTTACTTTTTTTAGAGTAGGTAGTAATTCAATGCGATCTCTATCCAGTTGGTTTATACTATTCTTAGAATACCCATACTGTTTACACGCCCTTTTTCCCCAAGAAGGAGATTGTAACTGAGATTCTTTGATGCATGAAAAACGCAAGATTTCTTAGTAATGGAAATTTAATTCTGGAAACATCAAACATATAATGAAGGATTACCTTTATGTGTTACCTAAGTTATTCTTTAAAGAGCTCAGATAGTCTCTTGTAGCTTTTTTTTGGGGATGAACTTAGTATTAAATTATGAAAATTACTAAAAATAAGAAACCATTACATAATTAATATAAAAATATTGTTTGTCTTTATATTTTATTACGCGGGAATAATTTTTGTTCATATATATTTTTTCTTTGCAAAAATTAGAAATAACTTAGATCGATATTACATTTATAGTTCATAGCTGATTAGATCTAATTGTATCTAATTAAACTAAGAAAGAGCAGATAATCAGAAAGAATTTTTCGGGAAATATTTTTTAATAAATACCATTGATTATAGAGAATTTCGATAAATCTCCGATTTCAACAAATTGCTAATGTAAGCATATAAACTACCCACAGAATTGGAATTTATCTTAATAATCTATAGAATATTTTTATGGAATTGGGAAAGGAATATAAAACCCTGAACTTTCTTCCAATTATTTTTTAGTTGTATTCGAATATTGAGTTTCCACGGAGAATTCATCTCTAATAAAACTCGAGATTCAAACTCTCTTGCATCATTCAATAGCTATCTTTGAAGGATTGTGGCAACTTCCAAAATCGAGTGATTTTGTAATTCTCTGTTTATCACTAGATCTTGGTCTCGTGTCTTTAAAAGTTAGAGGCAACGAAGACAATGACGAATTATTACATCTTAGGACTCAAGCAGTTGAACTAAAAATTTAGCATTAAAAGTCCTAAGTTTAATAAAAAAGCTAAGGCTAAAATGGGGAATAGAATTAAATTATATGAGTTTGGAGGGATCAATTGACTAAGCAAATGCGAGTATTATTTATAGGAACTTATGTTCCAAAGGAATGTGGGATTGCCACATTTACTTATGATCTTTTAAATTCGGTTTCTGTAGGAAATAAAGACATTCATTGTGAAGTTATTGCTTTGATAGATCCTTCTGAAAATTATAATTATTCAGAAGAAGTTGTTTTTCAAATTGAAAGGAACAAGCTCGAAGATTACCACCGAGCTGCAGATTTTATAAATCATTCCGATGCAGATGTTATCTGTCTTCAACATGAATTCGGTCTTTTCGGGGGGGACGCAGGAGATTATATTTTCACTCTTCTATCAGGAATAAGCAAACCTGTAATAACTACAATGCACACTGTGATCCTGGAGCCTGAAATTGAATATCGAGTATCCACTGAAAAGCTCGTAAGGTATTCCGAAAAAATTGTTGTAATGAGCCAGACTGCAGTTAACATACTAAAAAAGAGTTATGCAGTTTCTGAAGACAAAATCAAAATTGTCTTCCATGGGATGCCAGACTATCCTTTTAGCGACTGCAGTAATTATAAAGAGATGCTGAATCTCAATGGGTCTCCCCTTATCCTCACTTTTGGCTTGTTAAGCCAAAACAAAGGTATCGAATGTCTTCTGAAGTCCTTGCCTGATGTTATAAATCAACATCCTGATCTTGTTTATCTTATTCTGGGCACCACGCATCCTATGATCAAAAAGAAACATGGGGAAGCATATCGGCGATCTCTTAAGGATATTATTTCCGAACTTGGGATTGGGAATAATGTAGTATTCCATGATAAGTTTGTTGAAAAAGAAGAACTCTGCAATTATATTCTTGCAAGTGATATTTATGTATCTCCCTATCTTTCCAGAGAACAGATCGTAAGCGGGACTCTGACCTATGCCATAGGCATGGGGAAATCAATAGTCTCCACTCCTTATTGGTATGCTGAGGAAATGCTTTCAGATAACCGTGGGTTACTTGTAGATTTTGGAGACACTGAAGGATTTAAAAAATCTCTTTTATACTTAATTGAAAACCCAGAAAAGTGTAATATTATGCGTCAAAATGCTTATGATTTTGGCAGAAAAATGACGTGGGAAAACGTTGGTAAAGAATATACTACTATTTTCCATAAGGCTCTACATAACTACGATACCTATCCCAAAATACGGGACAGATTTAGTTTCCTTCCAAATAAACTGCCTAAAGTAAAACTTGACCACCTTAAGCTAATGACTGATAATGTGGGCATTATACAGCACACAGATATTAATGTACCTGCTCTCCGTTATGGGTATAGCACTGATGATGTAGGCCGGGCTCTTGTAGCTCTGACACAATTAATTAATAGTGAAGAAAAAACGGAAGATATTTTGAAGTTAATTACTACATACATGAGTTTTCTTGAACATGCACAGACAGACATGGGCCATTTTCACAACTTTATGAGCTATGAAGGAAAATTTTTAGATGAAAAAGGCAGTGAAGATACTCTTGGGCGTGCGATCTATGGGCTTGGTCATGTAATCAGCTGTCCTTACCTTTCAAAAAATATGCTCACAAGCGCACGTATCCTTGTCAGCAGATCAAAAACGGAACTGAAAAATCTACGCTATCCGAGGGCAAAAGCCTACACAATATGCGGTTTGTATGAGATTCTCAAAAACAGAATGGAGGTAGATGAATCTGAGTCCCTATTCAACTCATACACGGATACTGTCGAGTACATAGACGCTTTTGTAGAGAAAAACGCTTTTGAATCTATTTTTGTTAATCATGCGAATTCTCTGGTTGACTTATATGAAATTAATCATAAAGAAGACTGGAACTGGTTTGAACCCACAATTACCTACAGCAATGCAAAATTAAGTGAATCTCTTTTACTTGCGTATAATTATACCAAAGACAAAACTTACAAAAAAATTGGCCTTGATACGTTAGATTTCCTTACTGAGATTCAATGGAGAGACGAGTTTTTTGATATGGTTGGAAATCATGGTTGGTATTCTTTCAATGGAGAAAAACCACTTTTTGACCAGCAACCTATAAGGCAGGTTACCTAACTCAAGCTTATGTCTCTGCTTATGAGATTGTGCATAAAAAGAAATATCTAGAACTCGCAAAATATTCTTTTGAATATTTCTTAGGCAGGAACCGTCTGCAAACTGTTATGTACAATTACTCAACAGGTTCTGTCTGCGATGGGCTCACCAGCAGTGGCATTAACTGTAATCAAGGTGCAGAATCAGTAATTTGCTACTTTATGGCTTTGAACGTTTTAAAGAAACATGAAAATAAAGCATTTAGTACTCTATTGCAACCCAGAGTAAGGGGTGAAGCAGATGCTTGGGCTCTGCAGAAAGTAAAGAATACGTCATTAGCAAATCAGACGGAATGGGGAAGATAACATGATATGGGAAGACCACGGAGAACTATTCCAAAGGTGTAAGAAAAATCCTATCCTTACAGTTGAAGATTGGCCGTATCAGGCTCATTCAGTCTTTAATCCTGCAGCAGCTATAGTTAACGGTATAACTCTATTAATGGTGCGTGTTGAAGATCACGG
>CAWKGG010000016.1:0-6063 GCA_963848985.1 uncultured Methanosarcinaceae archaeon | reverse complement strand
AAAACCCCTATATACGTATATACATATATACATACATATATGCCTATATGCCTATATGTCTATATGCAATACATATATGAATGATATATCATATACCGATTGACATATCATATCATTGATAATCCTCATTATTAATATGAGCAAGAAAGGGATATGCGAGCAACATTCCAAGGATTTGGAGATGTTTTGCTTTGATTGTGAAGGAGTTAAGAAACCAATGTGTTCTCTCTGTATGTGCGAACATTATAAAACTGTTCATCAAAAAAATCATATAGTTCATGTAAAGGATCTTATTGGAGATGGGCTTAAAAAGGTGGAGATAAACATCAAAAATACCTCGAATCTTCAAGAGAAGTTAAAGGGATATGGCAATAAGGCACAAAAGAACCAAATAGCTAAGGACAACCTCAAGGCTAAGCTTGATGAGAAGTTGTTGAAATTAAAAAACCTTTTTAAAGAGCAGGAGAGTTTAGCATCTGCAAATCATGCAGATATCTTGCGTTGCCATGAAAATACTTACAAGGAAATAAGCAAATGTGAGTCAAAAATAAAAGAAAACCTGAACGACCCTCAAAAAATTGCTAGAAAGGTCGATGACATGGTTAGGAAGCAAAGATATTGGGAAGGTTATGAGGAGGTTAATCGAGCATTAGAAGATACTACCAAATTAGATGATGCTGAGATCAATAAAAATCTAGATGAATATGATGCATTATTGAAGGATCATCAAAACCTTTTAGATGCACTGGACAATACCCCAGAACATGCTTCTGAATATAGTTTGTTGAAGAAGGAAAATGAGCAATTAAAGCGTAAGCTATTTTTTTTACTTAGTAGAAAAATTGAAGGAATTGAAGGAATCTCGAGAGAAGGAGGTGAAGGAATTCAAGGAACAATTAGAAAGTTAGTCAATTTAATTAATAAATTCTATTATAGATGTGAATAAAAAGGTTATTGTAATCAACGGAGAGAAAGGAGAACTTGAGAAGGAAAGACTTAAGCTTGAAGGTAAATAATTTCTACTAGCAAAAATAGGCTTAAATAAGGGCATGACTAAACAATTGACTGATAAAGATTTACTGATAAAGAAAGCTGAGGATGAAAAAAAGAACACCGAAGGTATGTATTTTGCTTTTATAATCCATTTAGAAAGCACTAAAAAAAATATTAATTTAATTATCGAAGAGAAAGATGCGCTTGAGAGGGAAAGACTTAAGCTTGAAGGTAATTAATTTCTATTAACATTATTTAGGCCTAAATAAGAATCTGACCAAAAATTTGACTGATAAAGATTTACTGATAAAGAAAGCTGAGGATGAAAAAAAGAACATCGAAGGTACGTATTTTGATTTTGATATTATTTAGAAAACACGAAAAAGAATATTAATCTAATTAATGGAGAGAAAGAAGCACTCATGAAGGAGAAGAAAGAGTTCGAAAGTAATTATTTTCTACTATTTTGATTTAGAGCAAAATAAGGAAATGACCCAAAAATTGAAAGAAAATGATTTGCTAATAAAAAAAATTGAGGATGAAAAAAAAATTATTGACGGTATGTTTATTTTATGTTAATGCTTAAATAGCTAAATTGCAAGCACTAGGCAAAGAAATGTTAGAAAATGGAAAGGAATTGAATGCATTTAAAAATAGATTAAATACTAGAAAGCAATATGGTATTAAAAAGTTCCATTATATAACAATAGTAGCAAAAAGACCAGAGAAAATTGACACACAAAATTCTTTAACTGTTCAGATAATAAAAGATATGACAGCAGCACAAGGTGGAATCTTTATCCTCAGTAGATTTTGTACGAGTTTATATCATTTTTAAGCACTAAATACCTTAGGTTACGGATGCCTTTATGATCCAGTTGCTTGGGGAATAGTTGATTGCATTCAAAAGGATGGCAAACTCAAACAGTTATTATTAGGTATTGATAATTGAATAGGATTTCCTTAGTTAATTGTTCTATAACAGACGCTGGTGCTAGTGCAATCGGTCAAGCAATAAGCAAGAACACATTCTTAAAGGAATTACAGCTTTCTGAAGTATTATATTCAACATTAAATTTTCTAAGAACAAAATTGGAGATATTGGGGCTATTGGGTTAGCAGAAGGATTAAAAGAAAACCAAACTTTGGAAGAGTATATTTAATTGCAACTTGAATAGATTACTTATTGATAACAATTCAATTGGAGATGAAGGTGCTATAGCTTTAGCTAGTACCATTGCTGCTCACAAATCCCTCACCGACATAAGAATGTGTATATTTGTCATTTAATAGATGCAGTCGATAATTTCTTTGGAAATGAAGGTGCAGAAGTTTTGGTTTTGGAAGCAAAAAAGAACCCAAAAATGAAATTTCTTGGAATATGTAATTTGGAACGCACGTCTAAAAGTAGTAGGGAATATTTACATTACCGAAGAAAAGAAAACTAAATTAATTGAAATATCAAAACCTCTTAACCTGTATGGGTATTTAATAAAATAATGTTTATAGCAGTGGTCCAGCAATAGAAGGAACTAAAATTGTTATGAGTCCTAAAGAAGCAGATTTATTACATCAATGGGTATCAGAAGCCCTAGGTGGGCAAAAAGTTACATTTAAACTATTATGGCAAGGCAGTAGAGATGGATTTAGTGCATCTACCTTTCATACCAAATGCAATGGACAAGGACCTACTCTTTCTATTGGTCTTTCTACTTTTCCTAAGATCTTTGGTGGTTTTACTTCTGCCGATTGGGATATTAACAATAAAAGCCAATATCAGGTATCTAAAAAAGTAACCATTCTTTTGTTTTGCACACTTAATTCTATGAGTTAAAGAAAATATAAATGCAGTGGAATCACTTCTATAATCCTACTCCATTATCATTCCCAATTTTAGAAGTAAAACCACCAAAGATCTTAGGAAAAGTAGAAAGACCAATAGAAAGAGTAGGTCCTTGTCCATTGCATTTGGTATGAAAGGTAGATGCACTAAATCCATCTCTACTGCCTTGCCATAATAGTTTAAATGTAACTTTTCCTCCAATTGCCTCTGATACCCATTGATGCAATAAATGTATATCATATGCGTTTGTAACAATTTTAGTTCCTTCAAGTTTTGAACTACTGCTAAATGAATGATACTATTAATTACTAATACAGGTTAAGCGGTTTTGACATCTCAATTAATTTATTTTTCTTCTCTTCAGTAATGTAAATATTCCCTACTACTTATTAGGCTCTATTTTTTCAAAATTACATATTCCAAGCGATTTCATTTTTGGATTTTTTTTTGCTTCAACTAGCAAAGCTTCTGCACCTTCATCTCCGAAGAAATTATCGCAGGCATCTATTATTTTACAAATAAAGAAAACTAAAGTCAGTAAGTGATTTGTGAATAGCAATGGCCCCAGCTAAAGCAATAGCACCTTCATCTCCAATTACATTGTTATCAATATATACTCTATATAATTATGCATTAACTATACTCCTCCAGATCTTTATTTTCTTTAAGACTTTCTGCAAATCCCATTGCACCAATATCTCCAATTTTATTCTTTTAAAATTAATTGTGGACGTTACTTCTGATAGCAGTAATTGCTTTAAAAATGTATTCTTGCTTATAGCTTGTCCAATAGCAATAGCTCCAGCATCTGACAAACAACAATCAGTTATGTGAAGCCTATTCCATTATATCATTGCTTAGTAAATACTGTTTGATTTTGCTATCTTTTTGGAGAAAATCTACTAATCCCCAAGCAACTGGATCTACAAGATTTCCGTAACCTATAGAATTTAGTGCTTAAATAGGATATAAACTAGTGCTAAATCTATTGATAGCAAAAACTCCATTTTGTGGTGATTGCATGTCTTTTAATAGTTGAACAGTTAAAGGATTTTGGCTATCAATTTTCTCTGGTTTTTTTGCTTCGAGTGTTATAGAGTGGAATTGTTTAATACCATGTTCTTTTCTTGCATTAGCTTTATTTTTCATTATATTCAATTCCTTTCCTTTTTCAATGATTTCTATATTAAGATCTTGTACTTTGGCTACATGAAAATGAGTTACTATATATGCACTTACTATCAATAATTTTTTTCTTCCTCATTTTCTTTATGATCAAATTATTTTCATTTATTTTTTGTGTCATTTCTTTATTTTCGTCTATTTCTAGTAAGTAGAAAATTAATACCCTCAAGCTTAATTTTTTCTTTCAAGAGATTTTCTTTCTCTCCCTTTACAGCATTTACTTGCTTATTCACATCTATGATGAAGTGTTATAAGAAGCTATTACTTTCTAGTTGTTCCTTGAATACTTTTACTTCTTTTTCTTGAACTTCCTTCAATTTTTCTACTCAGTTTAAATAAATAAGGGATTACGTTTTAATTGTTCGTTTTCTTCCTTCAATTGGCGATATTCGGAGGCATGTGCAGGGGTAATATCCAACGCAGTCAAAATCTTTTCGTGGTCCATCAGGAGTTTTTCATATTCATTTAGGTTTTTATTTGATCTCTGCATCATCGAGTTTTTAGTGTCTTCTAAAGCTCTATTTACTTCCTCATAACTTTCCCAATATCTTTGCTTCTTTAGCATTTCCTTGATTTTTCTCTCAATTTTTTGAGGGTCATTTAAATTATCCTTTATTTTTGACTCACATTTCCTGATTTCCTTGTAAGTGTTTTCATGGCAACGTAAAATCTCAGCATGATTCACAGATGCTAAGCTTTCTTGTTCTTTAAAAAGGTTTTTCAATCTCAACAATTTCTCGTCAAGCTTAGCCTTTAAATTATCCTTTGCTATTTGGTTCTTTTGTGCCTTATTGTCGTATTCCTTTAGTTTCTCCTGGAGGTTGGAAGTATTTTTGATATTTTCCCCAACCTTTTTAAGGCTTTCACTTATAAGATCCAGTATGTGAGTCGTGCCACTTATATGATGAACAGTTTTATAATGTTCGCACATACAGAGAGAACACATTGGTTTCTTAACTCCTTCACAATCAAAGCAAAACATCTCCAAATCCTTGGAATGTTGCTCGCATATCCCTTTCTTGCTCATATTAATAATGAGGATTATCAATGATATGATATGTCAATCGGTATATGATATATCATTCATATATGTATTGCATATAGACATATAGGCATATAGGCATATATGTATGTATATATGTATATACGTATATAGGGGTTTTGGGGTTTTGGGGTTTTGGGGTTTTGGGGGTCGGCGTGCGCGCCTGCGAGCTGCACACAATACAGATCAAGGACAAGGTGTTCATGGGCGAACACGCCAACAACCCGCGCTATGAATCCCGGCGTAATAATTCTTTCATCGTTGCCGTTAATTGCGGACAGGCCGCCAAGACTTGCTTCTGCACCTCAATGAATACGGGGCCGAAAGTGGGAGAGGGTTACGACTTGGCACTCACGGAAATACTCGACGGAGGGTCCCAATCATTATTTTATTGCTGAATCCGGATCGGATGAGGGAGCCGCCGTACTGGCCAAAATCCAGCATCGCGACGCCGGTGACAAAGACCTGAAAGCCGCCGCAGCTTGCACAGCCAAAGCTGAAAAAGAAATGGGCCGCACCCTGGATACCAGCGGCTCAAGGAACTGCTTCTACCGCAATCACGACAACCCGCGCTGGGACGATGTCGCCGGCCGCTGCCTGACCTGCGCCAACTGCACGATGGTATGCCCGACCTGCTTCTGCTCTACCGGTGGATGACGTCACCGGCCTCACCGGCCAGATAATGCGGAGGTGTGCGGAAGTGGGATTCCTGCTTTACCATGGACTTTTCCAGCTCACGGGGGCGAGTGCGGCGCGACAAAAGATCGCGCTACCGCCAGTGGATGACGCACAAACTGGCCAGTTGGTTCGACCAGTTCGGCATGTCGGGTTGCGTTGGCTGCGGGCGCTGCATCACTCTGGTGCCCGGTCGGCATCGACATCACCGAGGAAGCGCGGGCCATAAGGGCGAGCGAGGGGGAGAAATAAGATGGCAAAATCAAGCGTTGCAAAAGCAGAACCACTCGATTCCATGCGGCCAATACCGTTTCAGTCAAATGGT
>CAWKGG010000015.1:0-51606 GCA_963848985.1 uncultured Methanosarcinaceae archaeon | reverse complement strand
TTTAAGGCAGTTTCTTGAATCGGTTAATGTTACTTATGTAAATTATAAACATGTTGTAGGGCCTGAGATTAAGTCATTTATTGGCGGAAGGGAAAGGCTTTAGTATGTTTTCTTATATGGAATGGTCGAGTTATCAAAAATTATTGGGTAAAAAAATTTCCTTTTTAGGAATGCTGGATAATTATTTATCCTGCTCTCTCTTACTATTTTCCATGATTTTTGATCCAATCACCTTATGCGACATGGATCTCCAGAATCGATTTGTAAGAGCCGCAACACATGAATCCATGGCTGAAAAAGATGGAAAGCCAACTTCAAAGTTAGGGAATCTCTACGAGGAACTTGCAAAAAATGACGTCGGATTGATCATAACAGGCTTTTCTTATGTACTTCCTAGTGGCCAGAGTGTGATTTACCAGCAAGGAATCTATGATGATCGTTTTATTGAACCCTATATGAAGATAACTGAAATGGTGCACAGGTACAGAAGCAAAATTATACTTCAGATGGTGCATGGAGGGAGGGAGGCAGCAATTTCTGAAGAATACCCGGTCCCGATGGCTCCTTCAGAAATTAAAGATGGACTTTCGGGAGTTGTACCTAGGGAAATGACTGAACAGGAAATACTGGCAGTAATCGAGGCCTTTACAAATGCAGCTATCCGGGCAAAAAAAGCAGGTTTTGACGGCGTACAGCTTCATTGTGCCCATGGCTTCCTTTTAAGTAATTTCATTTCCCCATATACAAATAGAAGAGCTGATTACTGGGGTGGGTCAGTGGAAAACAGAGCAAGAATAGTAACAGAGATTGTCAAGCGAATAAAAGAACTAGCTGGAGCTGATTTCCCTATTTTTGTCAAATTGAATGCAACGGATGGTTTCAAGCCGGGTTCGCAAAAAGCAGAGATTGGAATTACTATTTTGCAGGTTGTGGAGACTGCAAAACTTCTGGAGAAAGCTGGAGTGTGCTCAATTGAAGTTAGTGGAGGGATAAGTGAGGCAGGGGAAGCAACCGTAAGAACCGCAATTAATTCTCCTGCTGAAGAAGCATATTTTAGAGAATATTCTAAAGCAATAACAAAAGCAGTAAATATCCCTGTAATGCTTGTAGGGGGCATTCGGTCCCTTTCTGTTATGAAACATCTGCTTGAAGGAGGGGGTGCAGATTTGGTTTCCATGAGCAGGCCATTAATCTGCGAGCCAGATCTTGTCTCGAAACTTAAGTCTGGAGATGCTAAAAAGGCAATGTGTGTATCCTGTAATCTATGTTTTGATCCTGAGGGGGGTAGGTGCAACTACGAGTTTACTTGAAATACTGAAACTGAAATCTCTCTTACAACTTCTTTTTTACTTTCAGCTCCTGGTTTATTTTAACTTTTATAAAGGATTTCGATTTGCCTTTATATGTTTTTGGTCACCTGATGATAGAGTCTCACAGCCTTTGCATGGACAAGCCTTTATTTACCTTGGCGATAACCTGAGAAGTTTGTCGAACGTTTCAGAGAGTTCGGTTGGAGTGCCAAATTGTGACAGAATGATTGAGGAGAACTCGTACTAATAATACCCAAGAATTGACCTTACCCCGTTTTACCCTTCCCATTTTTTATCGTGCAACATACTCATAGTATATAGCAACATCAACTCGTCACACGAATCAATATATTCATATTTGCCATTATTCACATAATTTCGCCCTGTTTCGGCGGTCTCTTTAAGGCAACTGGAGTACAATTCTAAAAATCGTGAGAATATGTCATATCTCGATAATCGAAGATTATGTGCAAAGAAGTTTATACAGATTTCTTGATATTGGTCTTGCCTTGGTATCCATATACACTCATTAAAATCTGTAGACGAGTACCAAAGCATTATTTTAACTTTTCCGTTTACGTGATCATAACAATAATCACCGTTTTCTAAATTACAGAGTCGTTGAATTTCTGGTGCAGATTCGAGCATCTTGATGTATCGTTCTAAAGTATCGTCTATGACCATAAAGATATATTCTCAAGAAATGATTAAAAGGTGTATCTGAGCGAGCTGAAAGTATTCATATGCTTTTTACAATAAATCCTGCCAAAAAGCGTCAGAACACAAAGATACTCAAAATATATTTGGGCAAATACTGCATAGAAAAGTTCTGAAATGCAATATATAGGCTTCAAAAAAGAGAAAATATTCGAATTCTCTCTTAAAGTACTATGAACTGAAATATTCTTGTAATCAAAGACGATGAAGAAATCATATTATCTAACAAAAGAAGAAGCCAAAGAGCTTTATGATAATGATCTAATGCCGTTTATAAAATCAGCCGTGAAACATGCCTTAAATCCGATTGATTTTTGTATTAACTTCAATCTGCTAATAAAAATGGCTGAACGTTTGCAAATTTCTGAAAGCACAATCTCCAGAAATCTCAGCAAACTGAAAGAAATAGGAGCAATTGCTGTTAATCAACAAGGAAAGACAAAATACATTTCAGTTACAACTATAGGGAAGATTTTTTTGAAAATTCGTAAAAAGTTAGTCCACAAGGAATCGTGATAAACATATCAATAGATAAGTTGTGGACGAGATTTAGATAGTACTATTACAAGTATAGAGACAATTTCAGATATTAATTCAAACCAAGTAGGCGCTCATACATGATCTAATTGTATAAATCGGCATCCTCAGAAGTCACATGTGAGCAAGATATTTTATTTTAAATTTGAAGGCATTGGACCTTTTTCCTATTGTAAATTAATACAATCTAATTATGTAATTGAATCATGCTTATAAAGAGGTGGTATCAAAAAAATTGATTCTTTTGGTCTATATCATCTCAAATCACATCTTTTCGATTTTTGCTCACAAAATTTAGATTCTTTCATTACTCTGTTTTTCAGTTCAGTAAAAAAATTTGAGTGATCCCAACATGAATAATTGCTTTGAAATCTCATTGGTTTTTAAAGATGTAAATAATTATGAGTTTACTGGAACTTATATATTAACCATGTAAAGCTACACTGTATATCATATTGTAGAGAATTCTGACGAATTTATGTGAGAATCAGGTTTCAAATATGCCATTTTTTTCCGAAATTCTCTTAAATCACAGAATTTAGAAGAGGATGATGAATTTTTGCGATTTCAGAGATATTAGAAAATCTTTTCATTTGAAATTGAGTTCCGAAACTTTTTTTTACTAAAGTTACCATTTTTACCCTACTAATTCATTAATCTTGCAGACAATTGTAATAGAGTGAGAAAGGGTATATTTATGGTTGCTAAGAATCCTCATAATGAGAAGAAATCCACTAAATGGAGTAATCCATTGGATAAAGTAATTAGTGGCGTGAAAAAGTTTATGAAAAAAGAGAGAGACGAGGAGAAGAAACCTTCTTCTTTTTCGACATCTATAAGAGGAACGACTCCAGAATTAAAACATAAATCAGAAAGTCAAACTATTTCGAAAATCGCGACGCTTGAAGAAAAAAAAGCTAAAAGATCGGAAAGAAAAAGAAAAGATACAGATAAGGAAAAAAAGCTTCCAAAGAAGTATAAAAAAGGCTGGTAGAGGGGATAAGTACAATTATAGTTACTAGTTGAATAATACGATTTCTATATATGTTAATATGAATTTTTTCCAAATTCACCCTTTTCCTTTTTAAGTACTTTAATATTTTTAAATGATTTTATTTAAGTTAATAGTTTTTTGTCGTTTTCTAATGTCTCCATTTGAGTTCCTATCTAGAACAGCTGGAGCAAAATAAGATGATTTTGATAAGCTCTGTTGTTCATGAATTATCATATACCTCTGTTAATTGGAGTTTATCGAAATCCTCTGTATTATATTCTATAATGAATTTTGCAGATCCACACAGACCTATAATTTGTTTGCTTATTTACTATCATTATTCATTTAAAGTTACATTAAATTTTAAACTGTTATCCTATTGAGAAAATAGATCGTATTCTTGGGTATATTAAGCTATTTGTGATTGCATCCCATTTTGGACAGTAATCATGTGCTAGTATATTTGTTTTAATCCTTATTCAATAGGGATTGATGTCGTATCAAAGACTTTGCATTCCTTTCTACCGGAGAGAAAGTTGAGAACTCAAAATACCTGCAAAACTCACTTATTAGGCTGAAAGTTCTACAAAAAAGAGTAAGTAAAAAAGTTAAGGGTTCGAAAAATAGGGATAATGCAAGACTACATCTGTCTAATCTCCATGAAAAAATAAGCAATCCGAGAAACGATTTCCAGCATAAAACTTCATTTAGGATAATTAGCGAGAACCAAGCTATTGCGCTGGAAACTTTGAATGTTAAAGGGATGCAAAAGAATCAGTGTTTAGCACAGGTTATCGGAGATTCTACTTGGAGTTGTTTTGCAACAAAGTTGGAATATAAGGCCGAATGGTCAGGGAAAACTATTCTTCGAATAGGACAGTTTAAACAATCTTCTAAACTTTGTAATGTTTGCGGATTCCATAATTCGAATCTAACCTTGAAAGATAGAGAATGGATATGTACAGATTGCAAGAGAAAGCATGATAGAGATATAAACGCAGCAATCAATATCTATAAATTCTCTCTTCAAGATCAAAATCTAATAGTTATATGGCACCTATGGAAAGGGGGGAAGAGATTGGGGACTGTGAGCAAAAGTTTAATGGATGAAACATGAAACTCCTTCCTAGCCTTCATCAGAAGGTAGGGAGGAGTAGTTTACATCAGTTCTCTTCGCAAAAATCTTATTGAGAGATAAAAATATTTCCTTGCTTTGCAGTGTATCTCTCTGGCTCTGTGTATTCGATGAGTTTTCCATCTTCAAGTACGGATACTGAGCCATTCCCACAGCAGATCAAGCATTTTTTACCCTTTCCTGTGAGCCTTTCATCGATTTCGGAGATCAGGGAATGAAGGGCATTTTGCTCTTCCCGAGCAAGCTTACTGTCAACATTTACAGAGTTCATAAGGTAATCAGCGAGCAAGTTATATTCCGTCCTATCAGAGCTCAAACTTTCGAAATTGATGACAGTATCCTCAGGGAAAATCAACCCCTCTTCAGGGCAAAGATAAAAAACTTCCCCATACATATGCCCTCCCAATAATGCGAGGGCTTCAAACTTCAAATCTCCTATGTGAAACCGAGCAATTATAGAGAAAGCCCCTCGTTTTTCAATGTTTTCATAAGATGCTAAGATTTCAGGAAAAAGGACTACATTAGAAGGCGGAGTAAACTTGGAAAAAAGATTGATTATTTTCGTATAGACTTCTTCAAGAATACATCCCTGGTTGCAGGATCCGTATGCTCTGCTTGTTTCCTGTGTAATCAAAAGAGTTTCATGATTAAGATAAGAAGGAGCAGAAAAAAAGCCTGCGCCTCCACAGTGATCTGCATCAGCATGGGTAATATAAATTAAGCCGGCTTAAATCCCCAAGCCCGTAGTGCTGGAGCATAGTCACAGTGTTCTGGTAATAGACGCCATAACCTGTATCAATCATAATCCTTTCTGAAGGGGTATCGAAAAGGTAAATATTTCCCCCGCATGGAAGCTGAAAACAAAATAGTTCGACGTCATTTTTAATTAGTATTCTCTGCACATCAGCATAAAAATTTTCCCCCGAAGCCCGGTTCAGGCAGTCCCCTACTTTCAGGATGTTTTCAAAGACCTCAACAGGATCTTTCCGAAGGTTTGAAAGTTCCTGTGCAATATGGTTAATATCGTGCAAAAACCTCATCAGAAATGCATCTTCAGCACTTCCAATAAAAGATCTAAGTTTTTGAGCCAGCCTGAGATAAAATACCGTGTCATCAAGTTTCTCACCGGTTGTGTCGTACTAGATAATCTCTAGCCTGTACCGTGATTTGAGCTGGTTTAGAAGGGAGTCAATTAGGCTGGTATTTTCGATATTAAGACCTACAAAGAGTCTTTCAGGATGTTGTCCCCGATCATCAAAATCAAGAAAAGTGATGTTTGCCCCCGATGAAGTAATATAATTAAGGAAATCGAATAAGGCGCCAGAACAGTTCGGGAGGTATACATAGAATTTTAGAAAAGCTACATGCTGGAGGGAAGTCTGGAGATAACCTATTTTTTCCAGTTCCTCACGGATTTTGCCATAAATCTGTGGAACGGCAGTCACTTCAAAAAAAACAGTATGTCTGTCGATCCTGCGGTCATATTGGATTCGATTAATATTTCCTTCGTACCGGCTTATTATCTCGGCTGCCCTGTGCAATGTTCCTGGTCTGTCAGGCATGCAAGCAATAAAAGAAAAATGTTCCATTCGATATCCCTTATCAAAAAGCCTTATTTCTGATAACTTAGAATAAATCCTGTTTTACCTTAAGATTTCCTGTTGGTGTCAAAGAAAAGAAATAGAAGTTTCATAGTTCAGTCCGAAGAGGCGAAAGCCCAAGATTTTTAAAAATTTCAGTGATCTCACCAATAGGGCTTTTTCTCCTGTAAAAAAGGTGAGAATTGCAGGTACAATCCGTACACCCAAAACCGGATACCTATTCCCCTCCTAGCCTGCTGGCAAGTGCGCATTCAAGTTTTGTAGAGGTAATGGCATAAACTGTCGAAACCAGCTTGAAAGAAGGATTTAGGTGGAGATAATCTACATGCCATCTGGGATTTCTGTCTTTGTTCCCAAAAAAGCTAATGTGCCTTTTTATTCTTTTCAGACCTACTGACCCAAGGGCTGAACCAATGTATATATGAAAGCCTGAAGCGAAGGAGAACTCACCTTTTTTCCCTACTTCAAATTTACAATCCTGGTTTTCAAATATAAGACCGTAAACCCCTTTTCCGGAAAAATCCATTTAAAGACCTCATTTTATTATCTGAAATCTGAAAGTATTTTTCAAGCAAATTTCTGACCATTTCCTCAAGTTTTTCTTTTTCCTTAAGAGCCTCAGTCCAGGAAGCAGGAAGTTCTACAATACCCAGCTTTGCTCCAAGAATTCCTCCTGCAACGTTTCCTACTGAATCGGAATCCCTGAGATATTAAGGCTGTTTGCACTGCTTTTTGATAGTATTTTGGATAACGTAAAATGCAGAAGTTTGGAAAGGCAAAGGTTTCATCTGCATACCATCCCTGCCATAGTTTTTTCAAAGCTTCTTCATCTCCCAACCCAGATAAGCTATTTGATATGAATTTTTCAGAGTATCAGTAAATTCCTGAGAAATTTCTTCAGTTACGCCATGAAGAGATTCAAACATTTCCTCGGGATTTATTCCATCAAGAGCCAGTTTTACTGCATATGCTCCAGCAATGGATACCGCGTCTGAAACTGGATGTGAGTGAGTAAATCTTCCGGAAAACAGAGCAGCTTTAATCAGTTCCATTAGACCGTTAACTGTCTCTAAAACAGTATTCGCAAAAAAGTCAAATGTGCTTAATTTCAGTCTCAAAACGCGTAAGTCCTAAATAGAAAAATATTTGGATAAATAATTAAAATATCCATTTAAACAATTTTGAAGGGGATTATGCATAAAAATTTAATTTGGAAAACGGTAACTATTCAGCCTAGGTAAAACAATACCAATAGCGATCTTTAGTAAAGTTCAATGGGCAAATTTCTCTAAAAAGCTTTTCTTAAATTGTTAGCGATTGATCACGTTTTTCATATTTCCAATGGTTGGTACTTGCACATATCAATTACGTTGAAACCAATATCTATAGACTGACTTTTCCGAGGCTAAATAGTTAAGGAAAAAGTTTCATATTAGCAGTAGGCATACCTGATAATGGCGAAAACAAAATAAATGAAATAAGCATTGGTACAAATGACTAAAAATCGACTTTTATTAATTGATCTGATGAAAGTATTAGTTATTGTTTTAATTGTAGCAAACCATTCAAAAGATATTTTCAAATATTTTTCCTTAACTATACCGATTTATAATAACAGAATCCTAGATTGAGATATATCTGAGTCGATGTTCATTTCTTTTCCGATTTATAATAACAGAATCCTAGATTGAGATATTCTGGATCGATGTTTATTTCTTTTCTATAACATCGTTGATCTTTTTATCGGGAGATTACTTGAAAACTTTAAATCTGCCTATGCTCCCTATACAGTAGAATTAATGGGGTATTGGTTCCCACTATCAGGGATATTTTACATGATTTTGGGTATGTTTCAATAAAGAAAGACCTTTTACCTGGGATCACTGCAAATATAACATATATCAGTTTTTTGCTGATTTAAGTTTCTATGTTTATCTCGTGCATAGAGCAACAATTTGGATAGCTGCGGGCAGTTCTGTGTTTTTCATAATATCTACGCTGGTTATTGCATCAATGCTTTTCATTTTGATAAATATAAAAAAATTAATTTCACATTGGGTAACATAACTGTTCTGTAAACTCTAGTTTCTGATATTGTGCATTATAGGGTCCGCCTAAATTAGTGTGTAAACTCAGGATCCATAATGCTTATTTTAGGTTACAGACATAAATCCAGAGTTTCTCCAATAAAAGTACACCACAAATATCAATTTTTTAGAGAAAAAAACCATATTAATCTTTAAAATTGATAACTGAGTTAGATAAGAGTTTTATTCTTTTACATTTTTTAGTTATTTGTAATCATGGCATTTGCTTCCATTTTCTGTCATAAGACATGAATGTTAAAAATAAGGAGTGAAAAGCTTTTAATCTTAAAATTTAGGAAAATAATTCTGTTAAATGACGAGTAAATTACTAAAAACATATATTTTTATTGAAAAAGCATTAGAACAACATTTTAGTCTGGCAAATAAGGTTCAAAAATCCTTAAAACTGATTTTCTACCGGACTGCAGATAATGACTCCCTGCAGTTTCACAAAGATCAACTTTTTGACATCTAAGATCAGCCTGGTCACCTAAGCTAAATAAATGAAGTAAAAGAAAATCGATTGTGGATACTTTAAGACATTTTCTTAAATCCAAATGGGTCTATTGAAATATTCTTAATAGTCCTAGTTAAATATTGATTTCAAGCTACTGATAATATCTATTCATAAAGTTTTAGCTGAAGCAAAAATATGGGTTTGATACAAAAGTGATTTAATTTAATCCAAATTCTGCTTAAAATGAATAGTTAAAACCTTTTACAAAACTAATTTCCATCTTTGATCTACCTTGTTGCTTTAAAGTAACCTGTTAAAAGTATTTTTCAATTATAGATTTGATATGTGGATCCATGAAATAAACGATATATGCAACGATCATAGTAACGAATATATATATAATTGTATTCAGATTATACGTGTCTGGGATTTTCCACAAGATTTCCTGCAGAAAAAAATGCACAAGAAATATCGGGAAACATAAGTCGCTAAAAAACTTTATCAGGATTGAATCGTTTATGGCTTTTATATAATATTCATTCTGGACAATATAAATCCCTAAAGAAAATTCTAACATTCTGGACAATGGGAACCAATACCAACTTCTCCCTCCTAATCCTGGGGGTATGGTTATTCTAACGAACATGGCAACTAAGAATATTGTGAAGAGACCTGATATACTATTCTCTTTCAAAAATTTTGATAAACAGGGATACAAAAAGTAAAGACATACTATGGTCCCTATGAACCATCCAATGGGATCAATAGTCCCACTCCATGTAGTTGTGGGAACACCAGCTAGTGTGAAGGCTGGATAAAATCCGGTGATTGTCATTACGAGTTCCGACCATTTTAAATTTGAAAGTATTCCATCACCGAATGCCACTGCAAGTAAAACAGTAAATAGATACACCGGATAAATCCTGATAAGCCTTTTTTTCATAAAGCCGTTCGCATCAAAATTATTTACTGGGCTATGGATTTTAGTTCCATATGTATATTCTAAAGCAGCTCCACTTATCAGAATAAATATGAATACTCCCCACCCTCCAATGTCTTCATATAAACCTATAGCGTACATTTCGGGTATTCCAAAGGACTGCTGCGCTACATCATAAAACCAGCCTACATGGCCTAAGACGACCATCATTATTGCTACAATCCGCAGCACATCGAACATCATAATTCGATTCTTGCTCATAATACCACCAAACTGTATTGATATCTATAATTCTTTATCATAATTTTTATCTTTCTATCTTCGTTCTAATTTTAAACATTGAATATGAAAAATGATGTTGATAAAGTAAAAATATCAAAAAGTGTACTAACAACTAGAGTGCAAAAATGCTAAAATGTGAAAAAAATCTATACTCATTCTTCTTTTCCAAAAAGTTATTTGGAAATTTACAAATCCGAGACAACTTGATAGAACTTTTGTATATCGGTAAATAAAATTTGGCTAATATATGCTATTTTATTCCAACTGGAATTTAAGATGTCAAACTGAAGATTAGAGTAGTTACATCAACTAATTATTTGTTTAATCACAAGAGCAATAACTGACTTTTCCTTTTAAGTAAGAAACTCTTTTTTGCCATTTTTCTTCACTGATGCTGCTGAATAAATCTGTATCCTAATCCATCTTTATACCTCTGATTTTCCTTTTGTAATTCTTAGTTGTAGATTTTATCAGCAGATTGGTATGCATTGGAATAACTCCAAGCAATTCAGCGAGCTTATTTTCTGAAGAAAAATACTGAAAGTGCCTTTTTTAGTTTATAGTAGCTGCATCAATTTCTTCAATAACTGGAATCCACATTGAAATTTCCACCCTACTTTATGTTTTTCATAAGCTTAATTGACAATACATCTCTATAAATTTTCGATTTCATTATCAAGATGTTTTATAAGCTCCAAAAAGGTATGAAGCCTAACTATAGCGCGGTATATATTTCTATAGTCAGGATCCATTATTATCTGGAACTTTTGTTACGAAAACTTTGCGAGGTTTTTATAATGTGATTATTAATTTTATTTGAAGATCTTCTAGATCGAATATATATGTCTTATTACATGGATTATTGAGTAAAACGTATATACAAAAAAATGAAAAATTCAAGATTATCACAGTGAGGATAAATTAAAAAGTAACTAGAAATACGCACAAATAGTTACATTATAAGTACAAAAACTGTAAACTTCACTTTAATTACTCATCAAAAGTTTCGAATATATTTTTATAGTGCTTTTTGCATGGGTTTCCCAGGTAAGCCCACGTTGGATTATTGTTCTTCTTCCGAGTTTGCCCATTTTTATTCTCAGGTCTCTATCCCCAAGCAACTTATTAACTTTTTCAGACAACTCCATAGTATTTTCTGCAGGCACTAGATATCCTGTTTCCCCGTTGATCATCAATTCCGGAATCCCACCTACATTTGTTGCTACTACTGGAACTTCACAGGCAAAGGCTTCAAGTACTACATTAGGTCTACCCTCGGAAAGGGAAGGCAGCACTAGTATATCCGAAGCCGAGAACCAAAGAGGAATATCCTCATGGTTTAAGGGTCCGGTGAATTTAATGTAATTGCCAATTTTGAGTTCATGTGCTCTTTTTTCCAGGCCTTTTTTCATGCCATCATCCCTACCAACCATATAAAGACTAATATTAGTGTCCAGAAAACTTTTCGCGGCCTCAATAAGGTAGTCTACACCTTTAATTTTTTTCAAGGCTCCCACAAACAGAACAATTTTCTTATCCTGAGGTAAATTTAACACATTTCTTGCATACTCTTTTCCTGAAGGCTTAAACTTCTCTATATCAACGCCATTTGGAACCACACTGACCTTATCTTCGCTTATTCCAAGATTTACTATATGAAGTTTTAGATCTTCACTGACAGAAAGAACCTTATCCGCACAATCCATAGCTTCAAAGATTTGCCTTGAGGTGTAAGATCCCTCATAGGCAACTTTCCTTTCTAACGTGCCTAGTGCACTTATTACAAAAGGCACCTTCCATTTTTTTGCAAGCCCTATCATCCCAAACCCGTCAGGGTATGAAAAGTGTGCATGGAGAAGATCAGGTTTTGGCTTTATGTTTTTAATTGCGTATCTAGATACGAAATAAGCATATGAGATCCCTGTTAGGGGGTAAAAATACTTTTTCGGAACTACGTATAAATAGCGTGGATAGTGTAAATCATATTTTTCGGTGTGCTCAATCTGCGGTAGTTTGGAAAAATTATGATATGGAAATGCAGAAAAAGGAATCACAATAGGTTTTGGGGAAACAACAGTAACGTTTATTTTCTGTTTTGCAATTGAATCAATACTTTGTTTTATGAATGTCCCAAGTTGAGGATAATACCTGTTAGGAAATTCTTGACATACTTCCAGTACTTTCATAGCTTTTTACCTTTTTTCGCTCCGGACAGGCTAAAAACAGAAAAACTAGAGAGTTCATCCTATATAATACATCTCCTAAAAGTGTATTAAATTATCGTTTTTAAGATCGATATTGAACCACTTTTCCTAACTTAAGAAAAATGATATATAACGGATTTCGATAAACTCATTTTTCGTCACATGCTTATATAGAATATACAAATAACCCATGAATTCAAAGAGTTCTCAAAATACCCTAAAATGGTGGGATAAAACTAATTAACTACTTTTGTTATTCTTGTAATGGAAAATATGTTCAAAAAAGTTAATAATCTTATTTTAGTTTTTTACGGATCATTCAATATTAAATCAGGTTCAAATATACATATACTTGAGCTCCTCAATAATTTAAAAATATACACGAATATAGTCCTTTTCGCTCCTACTCCGAAGGGCGGAAATCGTGCCATTTCTGGAATAAAATATGTGCCTGTAATAGACAATAAGTATTTCATACAGCCATCTTATGAAATCATGCTCTTATTTTACCTTCTTTATTCGTGTATCAAAAATAGGCCCGATGTACTTTATCTCCGGCAGAATTCTTTCCCGTTCTTTCCTATGCTTATATGTAAAGTTTTAAAAATTCCTTTAGTTGTGGAAGTCAACGGACTAGTTCTAGATGAGTTAGAAGTAAATACGAATTCCAAATCATTTGCGTACAAGGTTTTTTCTTATCTTGCACTTAGTTCCGAAAAACTCAATTACAAATATTGTGACAGAATCGTTTCTGTTACAGATAAACTCAGGGACGAAATTGTTAGCTTGTACTCTATTCCTGAGGATAAGATCTTTGTTATCAATAATGGGGCAAATACCGATTTATTCAAGCCTATGGACCGAGAACAAGTAAAGAAAGAACTTAGGTTAGAAAATTCAAAAAAATACATATGCTTTGTTGGGCACCTTGCAGCCTGGCAGGGTGTTGAGTTCCTGATCTATGCATCTCCTTTAATTCTTGAAAAGCACCCTGAAGTTCGTTTTCTAGTTGTTGGTGATGGGGTTATGAAAAATAAATTACTGAAAATAACTTCAGAATTACGGCTTTCCGAGAAGTTCATCTTCACCGGAAGGGTTCCTTACGAAAGTGTTCCTCTATACATAAATGCGTCTGAAATTTGTGTTGCTCCTTTTATCAAAAGAAGGAACTCGAAAATAGGGCTTTCCGCCTTGAAAACATACGAATATCTCGCCTGTGGAAAGCCGATAGTAGCAAGTAGTATTCCAGGTGTTAAAGATTTAATTGAACTTTCTGGAGGAGGAATCGCAGTGAATCCAGAAAATCCGGAGGAACTTGCAACCGCCATATTAAGATTAATTTCCGATGAGAGCACACGGGCTATCTTGGGTGAGAATGGTCGCAAATATGTCGTTGAGAATCACAGCTGGAATGGGGTTGCCAGAAAGATTTTGGAGGTCTGCAATGATATTATTCCATAATATTCTTATGCACTTTACTAAATATAGGAAAAGAGTTAAATTATTGAGAATTGCGATACTCCTAAATTTCTTCACGTGAAGATTACTGGTATATAAATTACTCTTGGAAATCAGGGTTTTATCGAAATTCGCTTATTTATGAAACCGAGGCTTCAATTAAGTGATAAATACATATTCAACTCTTATCTTCCTTTTTTATCGGAATATCATACTTATTATACCTTTAGTTTTTGCTAGTGGTAAAAATGTAGAGGTAGGAGTAATAAAAATTTTTCAGTTTTTTAGCCTGTCCAAGGATTGTGTATTTTACATAAGCTTGATATTTTTTTCCGTGACCAGGATTATTGAATTAATCACCAGATAAATCATAGCTCTCCTTTATTTTTCGAATTATTATTTGTCTTTGAATGAAAATCCTTTAATTAGATTGGACAAATTTTTCAATTTTTACAATGGTTAGTTTTTTAAGTTGGTGATCTATGGATATTTTGCACACTGCATCTTGTTACTCTTTTGATGCATGGTGAATTAGATTCTTGTTTATTGATATTCTCTCAATGTACTAAAAATGTACTCACAAGTAAGTGAACCATTGATCTTGATATTTTCAGAGTTTTTTAGAGGTTGTAAAACAGAATCAAAAAATTTTGTTGGCTTTGATTCAATTTTGTGATTACATCCAAAATCATATGATGGAAATAATATCTGTTGATCTTCACATTGAATATAACTGCAGATACCAGCTTCGTTTATAAGAAAGTGAAAATTAGAAAGTATTGAATTTTCTTTCATGTTTCATCAGATAACATCCTGAAAATCAGCTTCAATTCTTAAATATATTTATAAGAAAAGAGTGAATAGTTACAATTAGACGAAACCTGCAGATTTAAAGCTGGGATTTGTCAGCAAAAACAAATATGTTAATAACCAGTTGATAAAGAAACGGAGGTAAGTAACTTGATGCAATCCTTTATAGTAGAACATTATCTCAACAAAGCTGTAGATGTTTACTGTGGCGGGCCCGATGTTTTCCGGGGAACAATTGAAGCTTGTGCAGATAATGTTCTTACTCTCAATAACGAAGGAAAATTTACCCATGTAGCTATCGATAAAATAATTGCCTTATGGGCTCAATGAGCTCATAAATTTATATTTAAAATTCTGTATCTACCAGGATAACTGGGATAGAAAAGTATCCACTTATACGACTATACTTTGTTTTTATATTGATAACTCCTTGGCGGTTAAATTGTAGCTTTAATTAAGTATTTGTGATCCTTGAAATTTTGTTCTTAATAAACCTGAGCTTTTTTCAACATGATTTGGTTTTTGGAGTGCTCTCCCATCTTTTAAGCGTCAAGCTTGAGGAAATTGCTTTCGAATATTTAAACTTCAATGTCTTTCTTTTCCATTCAATTTAATTGCTTTATTCATAATCATTTTGTACTTAACCATGTGAATTGCATGCTCTTCATTCTTATTTAATCTTCCTTTTTTCCTTTTTTTCGTATTGATGTCGGGAAGATCTATGTAGTTCCCAGTAAACTAACATAAAAAACTATATTGTTTATCTAGGGAAATTTCTATTAAGTTGGTATGAGTAGTTCAAACATCTTAAAATATTATTTTAGGAAGTGCCAAGCAGATGTACTGAAGGAAATAACAATCTCAACTGCTGAAAACACGCTTATACATTTCATAGAATGGTGCGGATAAAGGATTTACTCCAGATGATATTTATGATTATCTAGATTTTATAAATGCATATACATACATGAAAGCTGATAAAGCCGTTAGATACTATTTGGTACAAAGCAAAGAATCCAAATAGTTTTAAAGAAATTCTTGATATTTGTAAATAATATCTAGATGTAATAAGATTGTGGAAGTTAAAAAATAGGGAAATTCCAGCAGATATTTTGTTCAGAGAAAAAAATTAAAAAACTAACTGGTTCAAATCTAAATATCCAGAAATGGACAAAAGGAAGTTCAGCGTAGATTTTTATTAGCTTCGTCATACCTTCGACAGTGGATATGGTCCTTCTAATCAGTGAGTATTGATACCTGTAATAGATTCAAGTTTTAAATCAACTCCGTTCTCATAGTAATGTACCTAAAAATCTGTAAATTCTGATTGACTCTTTTTTACTTTATTTAATCACAAAAACAGAAAGTAGAGTCAATATTTTTAATGACAAAGCTTCTGTTTTTATTGTTTTCACGAATGCATATATTTAATATAAATACTTTATGTAGTCCATTATTTCAGATGTATGTTCCCTACCTTATAATCGTAATGAAATGGATCTCATGTAAATTTATTGATTTTACATCTGTGCTTCTCTCTATTTTTTGCATTTGCTGCCCATGTAATTGATACAAACTTATGAATTCTATAAGCTCTGGAATGATCGAGTTCTTAAAAACATGGGGAAGATACATCGAGCAAAACTAAAAAGTAAAGACCATTGATTCTTCCATATTTATATATATTAAATTATGATATCCTTTACATATTGTTTTCTCAACTCGATATAAAAATTGCAAGTTTGAGTTTAAATTGATAAATGCTCAAAGTAACTAGAAGGTGGATAAGTGGATGGAATTTTAAAAGAGCTGAAAAATATCCCATTTACTGGTAATACTCTTTATGTTTTTGGAGCCTTCTTTTTTGTCATGAGTTTATACTCAATGATTTTGCATGGCTATATTGAAAGCCTGCTCTTTATTCTAGCAGCGATTGTAACAATTCCTCTAGCTACAAATCAATTGAAAAAGAGATTTAATACTTCAATTCCTGGAGCTGTGAGATTTTTGGTTGTGTTTTGTCTAGTGGTAGTAGCAATTGCAGCATTCCCTGCGACACCTAATGCAATAAATACCAATGAAAATAATGCCAAGGTAATAGCAGCACCTCTGTCAGAAGTTAATGGTAGTACAATAGCAGTACCATCTAGACTTACGCCAACTCCAGCTTCAACACCCACTCCGACAACTACACCAAAAGAATCTACAACATCAGCTACTACACCAATACATGAAACAACAAAATCTCAAGATTTTAAATGGTCGACTACGTGTGTATTGTATATGACACAAGTGGATAATGATATGAGATCTCTAACTACTGCTGCAAAGAACTACGATACCACGTCACTTTCTACGTATGCAGGTACTTTGTATACAGATAGCCAAAAAGCTATAGAAAATAGTGATTTGTACAATGTATCCCCTGATTTACAAGATACAAAGGACGAATATCGGTTAGCAATGGTACAGGCTAACAAGATAGCAGTTTATGCTAATTCTGGAGTCGGAGAGTTTAATAATGGAAATTTTGGAGCTGTAAACTCTGACGTGAAACAAGCTATTGAATGTGTTAAGTTCTACAATGAACATATTAAAAAAGCAGCTAAACTTTCGAAGAATTATAAGCTTAAGAAAAATTAGTCCACTGCTGGGTTTTGATAACAAAATTAACTTTCGGGAGAAAAGTCCGTATGAAGCATTCAATCCTGCTAAACACCAGTAGATCCACTGTTCTCTCTTAATACGAAGCAATTCGTATGAATGAACAATTTTCGATAACTTTCTAAATTTAATCGTGTACTTATAAAAAGTGTATAAAAATTCTCTGAAAAGAAGAAGTTTATCGAAATTCTCTATAGCAAGCCAGCGTTTTAATCACGCTTCTTTCTGGCTTATCATTTGATACCTGAAGAAAAGAACACTAGTTAAACAATATTCGGTTAATAATATTTGATTTGGATAAACAGTTAAATGATTCTGATGTACTGAATCCCGCTACAGCCAGACAATTATCTCAGAATACTTAATGCAAGGAATTACTAAACTTGCTAGCCGTGAACAGTATGCGGAAGAAATTTTAGAGAGAATTGCCAAGAAATATGCAAAGCAGTATGTAATTCTCGGAGCAGGAATGGATACTTTTGCATTTCAGCGATCTGAAATGATGAAACAATTAGAAGTGTTTGAAGTTAATCATCCTGCCACATAAGAATTTAAGCTTAATCGACTTTCTGAATTTGGTATGACCATCCAGCAAAATTGCACTACATTCCTACAGATTTTAAGATGAAAGACTAATAAAAGCACTCACTTGTTCATGGTCTTATAACCCAAAGGTTAAAGGCTTCTTTAGCTGGCTCGGCGTCACCATGTAATTGCCTCGAGATGAAGTATTCGCAGTACTCCGTTACATCGTGAATGTTACTCCTGAGCAGCACGATTGTTTTCGATTACTTCGATAACCGATATATTCTCCCCAAAATATGACACCACAAATGCAACAGAAGCGTGAGCTTTTGCGAAAGATTGACGAACCAGTAATAACAAGCTTAATCTGTCAATTTTGGCCGGATATCTCACAAATTTAGGATTCCAGCTCAATGTGAATTCGAGTTTACCAGACATCTAAAGACGTTACTTGAAGGATGAATGAATATAAGCGCAAGAGTATGTACAGTTGGCATGTGCAGTTGTCGAATAATAAGATGTATAATTAGAAGTAACGTGGTTGTGGGATAAAATTAATTACAAATAGATTCATCAGGAATATCGAGATTTAGACAATTGAGTGTTTATTTTGTTTTTTATGTTCAACTGCGTAGTCCGAAAATTAAAACTGAATCTTCAATGATTCTATTTAGAAAAATAGGACCACTGGCTTAAGCAAGATGATCAAGATTGAATAGGGAAAAAGGGTGATTTTTGGGCAGCGTATCGAAGGTTCTGTAGACTCTGAATGACTCTATCCCCTTTTCCTTACCAAATAGAGAAAGTTTACTAGTTTTCCAAAAGCACATGTTTTACAACAAAAAAACTATGCATAAATGAAACTTTAAAAACAGGAGCTTTGTTAGCATAACCATTGACTCTACATCTTGCTTTTTGCAGTGAAAGAAAATTTAAGAGCCATTAGTATTTTACAGAACCTTCAGCACACTGACGATTTCCTTAAAGGCTTCTAGAACTTCTGAGTCATTTAGATCATTTCGGTTTTTGAACTTTTCAGCCTGAAGGTAAAGAAGAGAAGAGATTACCTGAAGATTATTCTTGACTCTATATGAATTTCCATTTTACGGACATTTTCAATATTTGTCAGAGCTTCTTTGACTTTGTATTCTCAGTAATATCTTAAACTGTTGCTCCTATTCGAATAAGGATTTTTAATTCCATAAAAACTAAATTCAATTTGCTCATTAATAAACGTTCTTTTTTAATATTCAGTGAATTATTCATTTATATTCACTCGGCATAAAGATATATCATAATATACAAAAAGCGTTTCGATACCCTTAAGAATTATGCATCTGAATAATCTATAAAGTTATGACAGAAATTATAAAAATAAAGTAAAATGGTTTGAAAGCATGAACAAGGTTAAGGCGGAGACAGAAAACCCCCCTGGAAATCCTAAAAAATTTGAAAATCTAGAAATTGATGAGATAAAAGCTATAAGGAGTAAACTTTCCGAAATTCACAGCGATATCAAAAAAGTGATGGAATATTCCAACAGGCTGCGTTTCGGAACTGGTCTTGAAAGTTCAATTCAGGAATATGCCCACATTATTCAAAATTATCTTTATGAAGATATAGAGAAAGGACTTAAACTAAACATGGTGAAAAAATGTCCTGAAAAAGGAAATTGTACTTCTATGTTTACAACCGTTCTACAGAACAATGCGGGGCTTATAAACGATAATAAAGTAGATGGAGCCCTTATTTCGGACAACAGAAAAAAGTTAAATGAACTGAAATATAGAGCCCCGTATAGTAAATGTGAGCAGTGCTTTTCCGAAGTTTTGAATCTCTTCATAAAACAAATAAACCTCATGCGTTCTATGAAGATTTATAACAATAATCGAGAACTGAAGCCAGATATTTCAGCCTTAGAAATCGGCGTGGTTATAAGCGAAATCCTTGAGCCTACCTCAAATAAACAGCGCCTAGCAATTCTAAAAGCCGTCGCATTCGAACCAAAAAGTTTCTCTACTTTTTCCAAAATTACGGGTCTTATAGCAGGAAACTTACTTTTTCATCTCCAGAAACTCATGGACTGCGGGCTGATTATGCAGCAACATGACAGAGGAGATTATATTATTACTGAAAAAGGGTTCAAAATACTGCAGAGTTTGAACGAGATGTATCTCTCACTCCAATATTTCCCACAACAGATACACCATTCCAATTTGTTTAAGGAATCTAAAAAAGAAGAATTAACCGATGAATTGAAGATGGTAAAACTGACCCAGTCTATAAAAGAAATGGCTATGAACCGTGGGGCCTCCAAAATTGGCATTGCAACGACAAAAACCCTTTTAGGCGGTCCGCCATCTGCCAACCTGACTTATGTACTACCAGAAGCAAAATCTGCGGTCTGTTTTGCTCTAGCTTTTGATCAGAATCTTATAGATCCTTTTTTCAGAAAAGTTGATTATGAGTCCCTTGAAACTAATAAGTCACGGACCCAAACTCTTGCCGATGGAATAGCCCTCGAAATAGTAGCTTTCTTGCAACAGGCTGGATACAAAGCTATCCCGCAGCCTACAAATTTTGTTTATCGGAGGGACGCAGAAGATTGGTTGCTCAATATGCATCCCCCGATTTCCCACAGGTATCTGGCAGTACGCTCTGGGATAGGCCATTTTGGATATTCAGGAAATATTATTACAAAGGAATATGGATCCGCTATTGTCTTGGTCTCAGTCGTTACGGATGCGGAACTTATCCCAACAGACTCCTTACCAGAAGAAGAAAACTATTGTGACGAATGCAAGCTTTGCCTTTCAGTATGTTTATCTGGCTACGTTAATCCTGTTGAAAAAGTCGCTGTAACCCTTGGTGGAAAGAAGTTTAGTTATGGAAAGCGAAGAGACAATAGTCGCTGTTTACTTGTATGTATGGGACTTACAGGTTTGGATGCCTCAGGAAAATGGTCCACCTGGTCTCCTGGGCGCTTTAGAATTCCAGAACAGGATGAGGATTTCCTTTCTGCAATATCTGCTGCTATGAAAGCGTATCTAGGAAGGCCGAAGTTCAAAAATGGATTTTTTATACCCATAATGTCAGGATACATAATGGAATATCCCTGTTTTAACTGCCAATTAGTCTGTCACCCTGACAAAGAAGTTCGAACTGCAAGACACAAGATGCTCATAGAAAGCGGAGTGGTTATACAAGAACTTGATGGAACCCGTAGAGTCGTATCTCCAGATGAAGCAAAAGAGTACCTCAACTCCCTGCCTCTGGAAAGAAGAAAACTGTATGAATCTATTCCAGAGGGAAAATAGGTCTAAAAAACAGGGAAAATTATTTCATATAAATCAAAATTTGGATTTTCCTTATTATGGATAATCTAAACCTTTCAGGTTAAATCCTTTAGGCTTAATGCGGTAGAAATAAAAAACAACATATTGGACTAAAAAATATGTTTAAGTAAACCAGAATTATTAGGAAAAGAGCAAAAAAATTAAAGAGAAGCAAAGATAATAAATCTCCCCTTCAATATGCGAGCATTGCCTTGCTTGGTCAAACGTGCCATACTGAAAGCACCCTAGAAGATGATGACTATGTGCCTTTTTATTTTGTTACAAAAAAGGATAAAAAATCAATGACTATACAGGTAAAGTTCTTTTCTTTATTGTTTTCATTGGTGAATAGTTTTTACTAGGAAAATCTATGCATTTTCTTAATTCAAACCGAAATAAGAATAAATTTTCAATCAAATCTTGGAAAAATGTGTACTTTTCATTAAAATCAATGAGACGACTACAAACTAAAGCTTTGATAATTTTATCCTATAAGGATGGTTTTGAATATGGTTCGGTTAAATAGGCAAATGTTTGAATTTATTAGACACTTGATACAGAGAGTAAAGGGATATACTCATCTAACTTTTTAGGGGTCCTATACTGACGTTTTTGATATTCGCATGTCTACAAAGCTTAAATTGTAATATCGATAACATCAAGATGGCCCTAACTGAAAAAAGTTTACTGTGTTTTCTGGTATCCCCATATCTTCAGAGATAAATCGACCATTAAATCCGTCAGAACTTCTTCATTCTTGAGAGGCACTTGGTAGATCATATTAAGGAGAATATGCCTTTTACCATGATCCCCCAATACATAAGGAGTTCTAAAGGCTCCTTACCCCCTATCTTAACATCATTGAAACGGGCAAAAAATTAAGAAGCTGCTTTGTAGTCTTTAAAGTCCATCTTTTTGACTTTGTCTACAATCTCACCATCAACCAGTGTAGCCATTGTCAATGCCTTCATCAAAGAGTTATTGTCTTTATTGAGTTGTTGCAGATTTTTGATGATAGTTCTCATGTAACTTGGAAAATCATTAAAATCAACAGTTTCAGGGTGTTTTATCATCAACAGTTCGTCAGTATATTGATGACCGATTCCTTTAAGGATATCATATTTGCCGTCTGGAAAATATTTATAGATCAGTCCTATACTTACGCTAGCTGAATTAGCTATATCTTGGATGGTCACTTTTTCGTAACCTTGTGTTCCAATGAGCATAAGTGTAGCATCTTGAATAGAGATGATTTTCGCTTCATCATCTTGAAAATCTTTTTATCCACTATTTAATGCCTCCTAAGTTTACATAAGTTAAGAACCAATTTTAGTTAAGGGAGTGTAAATAGTAACGTTTTATGCAATCCAGCATAAGGTTACATAAACAGTAAGGATCTCGTTATATTTGATTTATAGTCTTATTTTTTAAGTTATAGTCTCTATCATTAACCATTAACAGATCCATACATCTTAGTTGTTCCAAGGGCTTCACACGTACTCATAATAAGGGTAGAAGTCATATTAAGAAATTTCTTACAGATCGTATCTTAATCGAACTCATTGAGGCGTGTCGATAACACCAAAAGGTCGGCTAAATAAACCACAAACAAGGCAGCAAACAGGGAAATTGCAGCAATGTTATCTTCTCCCGGTCTAAACTAATGATATCAAATTCAAGATATAGCCATTTGTGGATTATAGTTCGTCATTGTTCTGAACGCCGTTATTCTGTTATTCAAGTGTAATGCGGTTGCTATAACCATTGCCAGAAATGGGTTGCCTGAGTGTTCGCCAGATTGAAGCTTCCAGACCATATTGTTCGAATGATGATTTCGCCCAGTAATTATGCACGAGCGACTAGGAGAGTACAGAGCAGTAGTATGCATATTGCTGTAAGCACGACCACTAGCAGCCAAGCTATACAAATCCGGTGTCTTCCAGCACAATGAACAGTTTATTAGGTGCCTTCTCTTTCGCACGCAGTGCTCCCCCCCAGGCTGTTTCGGACTTGTCTACTGTGCGTTCGATAAAAATTTGAAAAGTGGATCCATATTTGTACTCTTCCAACGACATATAATTAATTCTCCAATCGTTAATCTATAATTTTGGAAAAGAATTTATTGCCTGATTATTAATTCTGGAAAAGCTAAAATGATTTATTCATCACTTTTTTTATCTATCTAGTTCAAATTATAAATATAATTTTTTTCAATTATTTTAAATTAACTATTAATAATTGGTTTCTAAGTAAATTTCCTTAATATTAATTATTTATTAAAACAGTGTATTTTCTTTCTCAAATAAATTTAAATTAAAAATCAATAGCAACAACTTCATTGAATTTTGTTGCGTTTTTTAATATTTTTTCACTTACTAGCCTATTAGCCAAGCCAACAAATCTATTTACATAAGGTGTCTACTACTTAAGTTTGCAGGCACATCTAGAAAAATATTAAATAATAGTTTTTGCAGTGAAACTTTAGGTAGTTGAAATATTATATTGAAACTCAATTTTAGTATCTTTTGATATCCGTTAATCATGTTTCTGTGTTACTGAATGTATACTGTGAGGACGAAATAATTTTTGAAGAAATGTCCTCGCATTGAATTTAAAATAAGTCTAAGAAGCTCACACCGTAATAGCAATGTTTTACCTTATTATTTCTCTTTCACATCCTTTGCAAATTATATCTCCTCGATTTTTAGGATTTTTTAGACAGTTCCCTCCATTTTTGCATGGAACTATAAGTTTTATTCTAGCATTCACCAAATTACTTTTATTCCTTTTTTTTATCATCCTTTCCCCTATTCTAACTCATCAATTTGTTCCGCCAGATGTTCAAGCCTCATCCAATTCTACAAATTTTTCATAATACTATCATATTCAGAATGCGGGTTGGACTAATTTTAGAATCTAGCAATAAATTATTTTACCACTTAATGTTTTGATAAGTTGTTGACCTCTAGTTCTATATTAATGCCAAACTCAGCAACAGCTGTATCGACACTACATTCTAAATACTTAGTATTTAAAACAATGTTTAAGATAGGTATATTGTCAATAAAAATCACATAATAGCTCTGTAACTTGATATTATTGAAAGAAGTAATTTTTTTACTTGAGTATCTGGTATTCTACTATCAGGTTTTGAGATTGATCTGAGGTAAATTTGAGATGTTTGTTTATTTCAATTTCCAAAAATTGGAGCTTTAAGAGCAAAATCAGCTTAACAGCAAGAATTACAGTTGGATCGTAGTAAGTAGAGGTAAATATTTATTGTGCAAGTTCGTTATATATTGGTTTACCTATCGCAAATTATCCATAGGTTAAAATTTTTTCTTGTGACGTATTTTTTTTCTTCTAAAATCTTTGAGTACCTGCATGAGTACTAAAAAAATAATTTTTTTAGATAATTATAGATAACGAAGCAAATATAAAATAAACTTATAAACATATTCTATTTATTTAAACGAATGAATAAATTTATATTGTCGATTTATTGATTATAATATTGATATATTTGTACAAACAAAAACCGGAAATCAAATTGCATCAAACTAAACCAAAAAATGAGTAGATAGGTTTCTAAAGAAACTGTTGAAAGGATAGGTGAAATAAATGTTGAAACAATCAGCTAGTAGAACGAAACAGGTACTGGCTATTTTGCTTGCAGTACTTTTTGTTTTGTCTTTGACAGCAGTGGCAACGAGTGCACAAGGCAACGGTGGTCATAGTGGCGGTTATGGTCCTGGCGGTATTTATAACACCCCATATTATGCCGGGAACCCCAACGAAGATTATGCCAACCCAAACGAACCTAATCCTGCGGGTGATGTCTTTGATTATGCAGCTGGTGCTGTAAATGAAGTAATGAAAATTTAATATTGAAATATCGACCAAGTAATAGAAGATTACTATACATAAATTTTTTATGACAAAAGCTATGCATACACAAAAAGATGAATCTTATTTTTGTGGCAAAAGACTTGGGTATAAATTGCCCATTTCCTATGTATATTCCTACATGAACGGAAAGCCAATATTTTTTGTCGTTCTTAGTGACATCCTTTTCCCAAAAAATTAAGTCTCCAGGAGTAGGGGAGCTTATGTTAACATAATATGCATTATTTTTCATATTAGGCACAGTTTGTAAGACTATACTTTTGGCTCCGACTTGTGTGTATATTTGATATACTAAGTGAGAACAATCAATGCCCGATATATCATTGCCTCCGTGAATGGATTCAACTCCTTGCAGCTTCTTTCGGCTTCTACTACCGTAGATTCTGATATCCCTGAAGGAGCTGCTGCTCCTAGGGGTATTAATGGTATTAGAATAATTACAATGAGTGAGACTATTGCTTTTTTGCTATTTGTTTTCATTTTCTTTAAATTTTGTATTTTGGTTATTTTTATTTAAATCCATTTCTAATTATAGGAAATTTTGATAAAAGCCTAAATTTCGTCATATGTTTGGAAATGATGTATACCCTACATTATAATCATAATAAAATAGATATTAAGTAATTTGTTGATTTTACCTATGCGTTTTAATCATTTTCTTTTGACTGAATCTTAACTTTTTTCTAAATTAGTTTCATTAGTTTGTTGATTCCATCGTCAGTCACGATAGAAATGTTTTTAATTCAATTCCTATTATATTTTTTAAAAAATCCGGATTAGATACTCGGGCTTTCAAGTCTTGGTTTTGGGTCTTGCCTATCAATATTGATGTTTTTTCAAAAAATATTTTGAAAAATCGTATCTGTTCTTTAATTATATTTATGTACACAAAATTATATATTGATAGCACGGAAAAAGAGATCTAAAAATCGGAGTCAAAAATCATAAAATACATTGTCTTTAGGACAGGCTCTATCCTACCTAATATCAAGCCTTAATCAAAAGACATAAGAATTTTTTCTGGACTCTTTTCGATGTATAGTTTTTTGCTATATAAAATATGTATATTCTCAAAGTAAACTCTCCTATACATTTTGTCCGCTAATATTCTTACACTCACAAACTCAACGGGATAGGACAAAGAAAGCCAGTTTATTATTCAAAAAATAAGTCAATTCTCATTCTAGTTTACTCTTATATTTACACGCTTGAGACTAACTAATATCGCTTTTTCAAGAATAATACAGCATACACACTGATTCAGATGTATGTTTCTGAGGATACAGAACTATATTAAGTATATTTTGATGCCAATTAAATATAAATAAATAACTAACCGAATAATAAATGGTTGATGTACAAGATATTGAAAAACCGATATTAAATAATATAGTGAAATGTAGAAGCTGGCGCCAGGATTGGCTTTAACGCCTCTGGCTATGTAACTGTCGCTACTTCTACCATCAATGTGGATTGTGCTTACTGCTGTAGCCGCAAATGAAGCTACAACGAGGGCTATAAACAAAATAGTCATTGTCTTTTTAAACTTCATTTATTTTTACTTTTTTTCATTTTTTATATCATTAGATTATATTAGCCTAAGCTATGGTTAAAGCCGTTAAAAGAGCTTTAAAAAGAAAGCTCAATAACATTGATCATGTGATTATTTTAGCCAATAGAAAAGAACGTTTAGTAATGAGCAAAGTGAAGTTATTTTTATCCCTGTACAAGACTATAGTGAAAAACGATAGTAATGGACTAAAATTCTATAATTAATTACAGATAAATTTAGTAAAGGGATTCATATGATTAAAAAAGTACCTTTAACTGAGCTGAAAAAACGCATGAGATGCTTCCTAAAACGAATGAATCTATCAAATCCTGAATGGGAAAGAGCCGTCATCTTCAGCAAAATCAATCTTTATTACTTTACTGGCACTATGCAGGACGGGATGCTAATCATTCCGAAAAATGGAGAGGCAACATTCTGGGTGCGGCGAAGCTATGAAAGAGCTCTGGACGAATCATTATTTCCTGATATAGAGCCTATGAACAGTTTTCGTGATGCTTCGAAGGAAGTAAGCGTGCTACCAGATACTGTATATCTAGAAACTGAAGTAATCCCTCTGGCTTTATTTCAGAGGTTCCAAAAATATTTTCCTTTTAAGAACGTTAAATCCGTTGATACTCAAATTGCCACTGTCAGAGCTGTAAAAAGCAAATATGAGTTATCTCTGATGAGAGAAGCTGGCAGGATTCATCAACAAATGCTGGAAGACATTTTGCCAGAGATGCTGCATGAAGGTATGAGTGAAGTGGATCTGTCAACAGAACTTTTTTCAATTATGGTTGAGAACGGGCATGATGGATTATGCCGTTTTGGAATGTTTGATACAGAGATGTTTCTGGGAAATGTTTGTTTTGGCGAGAGCTCAATTTATCCATCTTATTTTAATGGCCCTGGTGGAAATTATGGGATGAGCCCGGCAGTGCCTCTTATAGGAAGCAGGTACCGAAGACTACAAAAAGGTGATCTGGTCTTTGTTGACATTGGATGTGCAGTTGAAGGCTATAACACTGATAAAACAACGACGTACATGTTCGGTTCTTCAATCCCCAATTATGCTAGCGATATTCACGATAAATGCGTGGAGATACAAAATGAAGCTGCAACAATGTTAAAACCTGGAGCCATCCCTTCCGAAATATACAATACCATAATATGTAATCTCGATAAGGAATTTTTACAAAATTTCATGGGTTTTGGGAACCGAAAAGTAAAATTCCTCGGTCATGGGGTTGGATTACAAATCGATGAACTCCCTATAATTGCAGAAGGATTTGATGAACCCCTTAAAGAAAATATGGTATTCGCTCTCGAACCTAAAAAAGGAATTGAAAAAATAGGAATGGTGGGGATTGAAAACACATTTATAGTCACTTCTAGGGGTGGAGAGTGCATTACAGGAGATAACTCAGGTTTAATTCCTATATTTTAAGTAAGACTCCCAAATAGCTCTTGAAATTCCTGATATAATTTGACAAGGGTTTCTTTGAAAGTATCGCCAAATTAATTTTTGTCTATGACTCTGCTTTTAAGCCACCATTTAACTATAAAATGGAACTCTTCAATCAAATCATTGTGCCCATAAAATGAAATGTCATATGTTTCTTTGCAGGTAGTTCGTAAAAAATTTATTTTAGACAACGCTGTTATCAACTATTTGAGATATATACTATTTGAAATTGGTAAAAGGCATTGCTTTGAGTTTGATGTGATCAGTACTAATGGTCATCATTATATCTTTTCGTTGGCTTGAACCAAAATATTTTCCTTCAAGAGTGTTAGGATATATAAGGTATTACAGCAAAAAAAATTCAAAAATACTAGGAGATTAAAAAAAGTTATTGTTTAGTGAACTGTGTGATGATGAAGATGATATCGGAACTTTTGGTGACGGTACGCTTCCAATTTAATTAAAAACTATACGAATAATCACAAAAACCAGTAGAGAAAAAGTTATAAGCAAATGAAATATTTTACATTAACTAATTCATTTATATTCAGAGTATTAGCAAGAACATACTCTCCTACATGCAGCTGGTATACTCTCACTGCCGTAACTTTGATTAAAGTATATATTTTTTCCAAATAATTTAATTTTCCAGAACATTTCAAACGACTCCTGGAACAAAAGCATTAAATCTGAAGTTGAGTATTTTTGTGATTAAGTTAGCCAGCAACATATGAGATGAATTTTCAATGCCAGTAATCACCTTGCAGTATGAAGACCTCGAAAAGCTCACAGGAACAGATAGGGAAAATATCATCAAAAGAGTGCCGATGATAGGAGCAGATATTGAAAGGGTTGAAGATGAATATATCGATATCGAATTCTTTCCGGATAGACCTGACCTTTATAGTGTAGAAGGAATAGCTAGGGCAATGCGGGGTTTTCTGGATCTTGAGGTAGGACTTTCTGAATATAATGTAAATCCTTACAAGGTTTCGATTTCTATCAGTGAGGATATCCTAAAAATCAGGCCTTTTCTGGGGTGTGCGGTCATAAGGGGAATAAAGTTTACATCTTCTTCAATAAAATCCCTTATGGATCTGCAGGAGGATCTACACTGGGGTCCTGGGAGAAACAGAAAAAAAGTTTCTATAGGAGTACACGATATTTCACATTTAAAACCCCCTTTTCGCTACACGGCAGTTGATCCAAGTTTAAAGTTCGTGCCTCTTGATTACACTGAAAAAATGAGCATGAATGAAATACTAGAAAAGCACCCTAAAGGCAAAGCTTTTGCCAATATAGTGAAGGGTTTTAAAAAATATCCAATCTTACTGGATGCGAATGGCAATGTACTATCTTTCCCACCTATCATTAACGGGACACTTACGAGTGTGACCGAAAACACAACTGATATTTTTATTGATGTTACAGGGCTTGGGAAAACTGTATACACTACTTTAAACATTGTTGTCACAGCCCTTGCTGAACGTGGTGGTCAGATAGAGTTCGTAAGGGTTATCAAACACGATGGCAAAACATTTCTACTACCTAATCTGGAGCCAGATACCAGATTTCTTACAAAAAGTGAGGTTAAATCCCTACTCGGAATGGAACTTTCCATAGGAGAGATCGTTAAGCAGCTTTCAAGGATGCGCTTTGGAGCACAGGCTCTTGATGAGGAGATTGTTGAGGTAAAAGTGCCGGCCTACAGAGTAGACATACTGCACAACTATGACCTGGTCGAAGATATTGCTAAGGGTTATGGATATGAAAATATCAAAGTAAGGATTCCTGGGACCTATACTGCAGGAAAATCTCATCCAATTTCCTTGTTGCGTTCCGATGTTAATGAAATTATGGTTGGGATGGGGTATTATGAGGTAATGCCTTTTACGCTTACTAGCGAAAAGATCAATTTTGAGAATATGTGCCGACAGAGGACTGACGACGTAACTTACGTGCTTCATCCGATAAGTGAAGAACAGACCATCCTAAGAACAACATTGCTTCCTACCCTTATTGAAATTCTTGCCTTAAACCGACACAGAGAACTCCCCCAGAAAATCTTCGAGTTCGGAGAGGTTTTAATAAGTGAAAAGACCGCCCAGCATGTAGCTGCAGTATCGATTCACCCACAGGCAAACTTCACCGAGATTTACGAGGTTGTAGATGCCCTCATGAGAGAGATGATGCTTCCCTATGAGGTAAAAGAATCAAAAGACATGGCTTTCCTCGAAGGCAGGAGGGCAGAAGTATATGCAAAAGGAAAAAAGATCGGAGTCTTTGGAGAATTACACACTGAAGTCATAAACAACTTCGGTCTCGGGTATGCAGTTATAGGGTTTGAGTTTGAGCTCAATGATCTGATAGTTCAAGAGTGAACTACCACTCAGCTGAAGATGAAGTGGCTTCTTGGTTCATTCCGTTCTCTTTTGAGAAAAAGTCCCAAAAAATATTCCCCTCATTGCCAGCATGTCAGATTCCAATTAGATTTTGATCAATAAGATCAAATTTTTTGATGTTAATTGCAGAATTAATATTTTTATCATGTTTTGTCTTGCAATCAGGACATTCCCATTATCTAGCTTTTAGTGTTAGCTCAGAGTTATTGTATTCACAAACATGACAGATCCTAGATGATGGTTCAAATTTACCTATCCTAAGAATGATTTTTTCTGACCATTCTGATTTATATTCTAATTTTGCTAAAAAACTACGCACGCAGAATCACCTATACATGATAATTATTGAAATTCTAAAATCGATATATACAAATCAATAAGAGATCATTATATCGGTATTAAAAAAAGTTCTACAAAAAGTAAGACATACCAGGTAATAGCTAGAACAGTTATACAAATATATAGAAAGTTATCTAATCAAAACAAGAACTTTCAGTATAAACTATCTAAAACTATGGTTGAGAACACCAGAGCTGATCCTACCATAGTATATGTTCTTAGTACGCAACAATCGCTCAACTTAAAGTAAAAATTGGTTTGAAAGAAAAAAACCAACCAAAAGAAAGGGCAAAATCGTTCTACTCAGGGTCTAGGAAACTTAGATAGATTTGTTCAATTCTTGACCATAAAGCAAAATTTGTAGGTAAAAGTGTGATAAGAATTGAAGAAAAACACACAACTAAAAAATGTTGCTATTGTGGGAAACGCCATGATATGTCTCTTTGCGAAAATGTTATGATTTTTCTTGGGAACAATAGTCATAGGGATCGAAATATTGCTATCGATGTTAGTAACGTTTCCTAGTACAAAATGCCTTGTGGACAGGCTATCAAAAACTTGTTGATACCCTTTGATAATACAGAAATCCCGATGAATCTTTAATTTTAGAACAGATGAAGGAATTTACTCGAAGGAAGCACCTTCCTTGGAGGGATCAACCCGGCCGGGGAGAGCAGTTCACATACCTTTATGTGAATCTGGTTACAGATGAATAATTGATGTTTCTTATGATGTCAGCTTTCACAGATGTACATACGAATGCCACCTATTTTTTCCATAGATTTAAGGGAATTTTGGAAACAGAGTTATGAAGATGATCTAGTTCGACAAAAAGAATAATTAGGAGTATTTTAAGATGAAGTTTGGAATTGAATTTGTGCCAAGAGATCCTGCCTTGAAGATCGCATATTACGCAAAGCTCGCAGAACAGCAGGGATTCGAATATGTATGGATCACTGATCATTACAACAATCGTGATGTATACTCGAATCTCACCGTCATTGCACTGAACACTAATAGTATCAAGATCGGTTCCGGTGTTACTAACTCCTATACTAGGAACCCTGCGATTACTGCATCCAGCATTGCTTCTATTGCCGAAATTTCAGGTGGTAGGGCAGTTTTAGGCCTCGGACCTGGCGATAAGTCAACATTCGATGTCATGGGCATTGAATGGAAAAAGCCTCTCATTACTGCCAAAGAAGCAATACAAGCAATTCGAAGTTTACATGAGAACAAAAAGGTCTATATGAATGGAGAAACAATCAAATTCGCAGGTGCAAGACTTGCTTTCAATGCTGGAAAAATTCCAATTTACTTAGGTGCCCAGGGTCCTAAGATGCTCGAACTTGCCGGTGAAATCGCAGATGGTGTCCTAATCAATGCTTCTAATCCAAAAGATTTTGAGGTAGCTGTGGAACAGATCCGGAAAGGTGCAGATAAAGTCGGCCATGATCTAAGTGAAGTAGACATCACCGCATACACTTGTTTCTCAGTTGACAAGGATCCTTTGAAGGCAGTAAATGCTGCAAAAGTGATTGTCGCTTTCATAGTTGCAGGTTCTAATGACCTCGTTCTCGAACGCCATGACATTCCAATTGAAGCAAAGAGCCAAATAAGTTCAGCCATCGCCAAGGGAGATTCTGGAACCCTAATTAGTGAGCTTGTTACCTCTCAGATGATAGAAGCTTTTGCTATTTGTGGAACTCCAGAAGACTGCATTAAGAGTATTAATGACCTCGAGTCAATTGGAGTCACACAGATTGTAGCCGGATCTCCGATAGGTCCCGATAAAGAAAAAGCAATAAAGCTTATAGGTAAAGAGATCATTGCAAAGATGTAATTTTTATTACATAAGACATAAATATTCTCAACTTTCTCGTGATGTTTCCTAAAGAATCTTATCTTAAGACAAGTACATCAAAGATCTGGGGGTACTGTCACCATAAATTAAATAAGTGGTTACCCATGACGTGTGCACAGCCTGCGAAGCATGCGAAGAGGTGTGCTCAATGAGATATAGGACTGTCAAGAAGGCGGCAGAAATTTGAGATCCCAACGATCTGAGTTTGTACAAGAAAGGAGATGGTATCAGGTTTGTGAAGGTTGTTTAATATGCAGTAGAGTCTGTCCTGTAGCAGATTGTTTCATCGAGAACAAACTTGAAAATGTGCACAAATTCTTTGCAGCTAAATTCAAGGGTAATATCGGCAGCCAGGACGGAGGAATATCCAGTGGTATCCTTGAAATCCTTTTAGCTGGGCAATATTGACTGCACAGTTGGAGTTACAAGAAACAATAAATAGAAAACACAAGTAATTTTACTTTCAAGTTGGCAGATGTAAAAAGGGTTAGGGGAACCAAACACATATCAGATCCGATGATCGTAGCTCTAGTGAGCGCTTATGAAAAATACGAAAAAATTGCAGCTATTGGGGTTCACTGTCAGGTTCACTCTGCAAGGCTGATACGAGACAATGTAAACGAAAAGATAGTGCTAATTATCGGATTACTCTGTATGGAAAGTTTCTTTCGTGACTTCATGCTTGAAAAGATATCCCTGAGGTTATGATGGTCAAGATTTAAGATGTAAAGAAAACGGAGTTCAACAAGAGTAAATTTTGGGTCCACACCAATGATGGTATTCACTCATTGCCCATTAAGGATGTAGCCAAATGCTCACTGAATCCTTGCCATTACTGCTGTGATTATACTTCGGTCTTGGCTGACATTTCGGTAGGTTATGTTGGGGCACCTGAAGGATGAAGTCCAGTCTTTATAAGAAACGAGATGGGAGAGAGTACTTCAATATAGACCAAGATTTTATGGAACCCATGGAAGATCCAAAGCCATGCCTCGAACTTGTCGGAAAGCTTATTTAAACTAAGCACAAGAACAATGCTGAACATTTCCTGGAATTATGTAAAAAATTCAACTTGGGAACTGGAATTCGTAATGAAAGGATCTAAAATAAGATCGATTTGAAACAAACTTATCCAAATAACATAATTACAAAGTGGAGGTTGGAACTGGATGTTGAGAGCTTTCTATATTGGACGTTTCCAGCCATATCATTTAGGGCACCACGCAGTAATTACGCGGATATCTGAAGAGGTTGATGAAATGATCATAGGTATCGGAAGCGCTCAAAAAAGTCATGAGGCTAATGATCCTTTTACGGCAGGGGAGCGGTTGCTGATGCTTTACAATGTGCTTGAGAACTTACCAATCCGCCATTACGTCGTCCCTATCGAAGACGTCAGGTATAATTCTATATGGGTTCACCACGTAGCATCACGAACGCCAGATTTTGAAGTCGTATACTCAAATAACCCTTTGGTTATTCAACTTTTTCGAGAAGCCAATTTTTGCGTAAAGGTATCTCCTCTTTATATTCGAGAAAGCTACTCAGGTACTGAAATCCGGAGACGAATGATCGCAGGAGAGCAGTGGGAACAACTGGTCCCAAAATCGATAGTAGAAGCTATCAACAAAATTAATGGAGTAGCTCGTTTAAGAAATGTATCTTCCAGTGACCTTAATTCTCCGCTATAATACCTATTATAAACTTTTTAATTTTTTGTTTCATTAATCTCAATCTAAATAATCCTTCATATTTTTGGCTTTGTTCTTTAGTCTTCTTCCATCTTCTGCATTAAGATTGTAAAAGATGGGTTTTAGAGCTAAAAGGACTATAAAAACATTCTTAATAGTCGCCTTCACTGAGATTAATTGCTCAAATTTCTGTAGGCTGATTTTTATTTGATCAATTCTTTGAACTTGTTTAATCTTTCGAATGTCCTATCTTCAGTCCATTTATTGAAAAAGATGAGAAGTGGATACGTATTTTATCCATACTATTGACATCAATGAGCTTTAATTTTTTTAGAATCTGTTGAGTTAGCAGTTAACTGTTATATTTAATTGAGAACTGATGTTACAAAAAAAGAGTGATTTTCCAAAAATGCTTAAACTATCTAGTAAAATTTTTTAGCATTGGAAAAACACAAACTTAGGCACATTACTTAGAAGTAATTTCGACTCACTTAGCACCAGCCGCCAAATCCTCCGCAGCCACCAAATCCTCCGCAACCACAAGGAACAAATACATAGCCATAAAGAACTGGTCCATAGCCAGTCATTGGGTAGCTAACGGGTGACTCAGCAACGGTGTTAACAGGTGACTCAGCAACGGTTTTAACAAGCTTACTCGAAACCGGCTTGCTGGAACATGCGCTTGCCGAAGCAACTGTCAATGTTACTACGAGAATGACAGCTAATAAAATACCAATTGTCTTTCCTATTTTGAAAAATGTTTGTGTTCTCATCAATTTCCTCTCCAAAATTTTGTTTTCTCTGACGCGCTTTTTATGTGATAACTTTTCTGACTGTCATCATACTTTTAGGGGATATATTTTGTATACTGTTACCTTTTCAATGCACTTACCATCGGCAGATAACCTGTTAAAATATTATTTAACTAACTAGTATTTCTCCAACTAGGTCACAACTAGTTGTAAAAGCAGCTAACACATGCCATTTCTAAAAGACCAATGTGCGAATAAATATTGAAATCAGCTTCTTTGCCGATAGATATGATCCCAAATGTATTATCAGGTTATTAATATCTCACAGATATAATATATAACGAAATATTTATTATGAATATATATCATTAATTAAATATACGAATTAATTATTACCATAAATTAACAACTTTTAATAATTAGTAAGAGCTCACATAAACACATAAATCTCGTCCTAATCTGATGAAAGATATATACATAACTCCTGGAAAATCAATTGTTTATCGAGATCCTCAGTAAAAATTTTCTTACAAAAGATGGACATTGTTGTAAATTTGCTGTACGAGCTGAGAGTAAGTCGATTCATTAGCTAACTAGAAAAATATCAACCTTGATATGCAAATAAAAAGAAGAAAATTAAGTTATGATCCTAAAAGCACCTTAAGCTATGGCCAAGCAATGAAAGTTTTTTTGAGTCGCACACAATGTCCGTCATCACCCACATTTTAATCGCAAATTCTTTTACAATTATCCCACTAACAATTTTTTTGAAGATCTGCCCCTTTCTTTTATTTTCCGAAACGTTTTCTGAAATTCCAATACCCATTTTTCACTCTTTCTTCCAAAAATCAGCGAGTGTGACTTCGGCAATACAAGGAATGTCCTTCAAGAAAAAGGTTCCTGATTTCTCCATTTCAGTTTTTACATTTGCAGCTACTTCTTCCGCTTCTTCTGCCTTGCACTCAAAAACTAAATCGTCGTGCACAGAGTTAATTAATTTTATTTATCTTGGCTCTAGTATTAAGAACAGATTGCCCATTTCTATTTAAAGGATATCTGCACAAAGCCCCCGGACTGGAAGATTTTTACCTTTATTCTTTATTTTATAATCTGCTTCTTTTTTGTAGGGATCTCTTGTTTTACAACTTCTTCCAGCAAGGGTTCGTATTTCTCCTGTCTCGAATCCTTCTTTACTTGCCTTGTGCAAATACTTAATAACGTTAGAATAAAGACGCTGAAAACTTTGCTTTAATTTCTGTGCTTCGTTTAATGGTACATCAATATCAACATTCATTTTAAGATTCTCTTTAAGAGACGGTGCACCCATACCATAAATTTAACCCAAAATTAATCGTTTTAGCAATTTCTCTTTGCTGCTTTGTAAAATGCTCTAGGGGTGATATGAACTAAATGTTTAATGCACTTGGCTACTTTTAAATACTAATTGATCCTATTTTTACTAAGGCGAAAGAATGGGACTTTACAAAATAAACGTGCAAGCAAGAATAGATACTTTAGGTGAGTCCGGACTGTCAAAAGAGAATATAGAGTTAATTAAAGATTTTGTTCATAGTTGTTATATCGAAGGTTTATCAGATCAACGAGTTTTGAAATATGTTGCCGCGCTAAAAAGTATTGCACTTTTGATGAATAAGGACTTTGACAAAGTTACTAAAAAGGATATTGAATATCTTTTAATCTTAATCAGCAAAAAAACTCAAAGTGAAGCAAGTAGGCACGACTATAAAACCACACTTAAAAAATTTTATAAGTGGCTGTCTAACGGAAATGAGCCCGAACTCACGAAATGGTTTACGACCAATATTAAAAATAAAGATAAGAAGCTGCCTGAAGATATGTTAACAGAAGAAGAGATCATTAAAATGATCAACGCCACACCAAATACTCGTGATAAAGCTATGATAGGTTTATTATGGGATATTGGTGCCCGAATTGGAGAAATAGGCACGCTAAAAGTTAGAACATATCAAATTTGATGAATATGGAGCAGTCATAATAGTCAATGGGAAAACTGGCCCAAGAAGAGTGAGAGCTGTCTGGAGCGTCTCATATTTAATGAACTGGCTAGAAGAGCATCCTGAAAAAGATAATTCGGAAGCTCCTTTATGGTTTAATCTTTCACGTCAGAAAAAAGGGGCTTGAAAGCATGCAATATGGAGCTATAAGAATGCAGTTGCAAAGGATAGCACAAGCAGCTGGATTAAGAAAAGAGTTCATACTCACCTTTTCAGGCATTCAAGGGCTACATTATATGGCCAACCATTTGACAGAAGCGCAAATGAATATGCATTTTGGATGGGTTCAAGGTTCTAACATGCCCAGTATTTATGTCCATTTGTCTGGTAGAGATGTGGATCAGGCGGTTTTGAAAGCAAATGGTATTGAAATTAAAGAAGATGAAAATAAACCAAAAACTAATATTTGCCCAAGATGTAAGAACATAAACACGCCGAACAATCTTTTCTGTTACAAATGTGGTGCCGTTTTGACGCTAAAAACTGCCATGGACTTGGAAGAAAAAGTGAAACCTGTTGATGATAGTTTGAATGAATTGCTAGAAGCAAAAATTAACGAGTTAGTTGAAGCAAGACTTAATGAATTGCTAGCCAAAATAACTTAAAAATAATTTTTGATATGGTATTTGAACATCTGAACTGAAAACAAAGAGTATAAAAAATTGGCTGTCAAAACCTTACTAATTAGACGAACTGAATTTAATTGGTTAGGACTTCGAGTGCGTAAATCTTAATGAAAAGCAAGTTAATTATGAAAACATTGTATTACTTGAATCTCCTACCTTTGTTTATGAATTTTTGTTCTCATTCTTGAAATTTTTAAGTCCTAACATAAATTAATTTATTGATATGAGACCTTTTTTCTTTAGTTTTAGATATTCTTTTGCTTTTTGATTTGATTGTCTTTGCATCATATCCGTGTTGATGCATGCTTCAAAAATCATATCAGTACCTAATTTTTTTTCACATTTTTCAATACAATTTTTAAGATAAGTATATTTATCTTTAGCTAAATATAATTCGTGATGCATTAAACTTCCCCCATCTTCGAATATTTCGATACATGCGTCAATATATATCATTAATTCATAATCGTCTTTCATTACAAAAAGTCTGAAAAATTCGGGTGATAACCGTAATTTTATCTTAAAATCTTCTTTAATTTTTTCTATAACTGTACAGCTTAGCCGCTTAAACATTTCTTTAGTATCTGGATCAAAAGTTATATTCGAGTCCCCGATTCTATCTTTGATATCTTTTTCAAATTTCGTCACCTCTGTACCCCAGATATGCAAATTCGAATTCCTGTAATTTTCGCATCTTATAAGCTCCAGAAAAACCAGATCGACGATTAGAGATCCACCCTTAGTAAATATGCTTTCGAGAACTAAATCGTTTTTTTGCATTTCTGATATTAAGCGTGGATATTTTGCCAGTATAAGTTTCATATTCTGAATGTCTATGAAAATTGAATGTAATGTTGGAATGTTCCCGGATTTTCGCTCCATTTTTTCTTTTCTGCTATCAATGAATTCAAATTCTTTGAGTTCATCCAAATCTCTTCCAATTACCTTATAATGTGGAGTCCCATCTAGATCAACATAACCCATTTCCTTGCTAATTCTCCAGTAGTTTTAGAAGACGCTAATAAACTACCTAAAATTAGTTCTTTATTTGTTTTAGAAGACGCGGCTAAACCACCTAAAATCAATTTTTGGCTTTTTTCATTTTGCATATTAAGCAGATAATTCGAATTTCTGTTATTAAAATATGCTCATAAATAGCTAATCAATAGTCTGCACCTTGTAATATGTTGCCGACTATCTGCAAGTAAGTAATTATTGCAGACTAAAAATAAATATAACTGATTAACTGCATCTTCATATTTGCATTCAAATATTAATTTAGAGGTAATATGTTCAAATTTGGAAAAAGAAACGTCATCAAACAAGGTGGAAGCTATATGATTTCGCTTCCAATGCAATGGATGAAATCAATGGGTTCAGACGTGAAAACTGTGGTGGTAGAGATGGACAGCGAAAATATATTGAGAATTGCAGCTGGCAATGCATTACAAGATACGACAACTATTAATCATATACACAGTGGTGAATGCCAATGAATGCTGTCTCAGAAAATAATGAAAAATTATTCGTAGACAAAGAACTGGCGCAACATATGCCGAGAGCATTCCAAACGATGATCAAAATTGAGCAAATGGCTCAAGACCGCCTCCAGCAAATAAAGAATTCCGTTAAACGTGGTGAAACAACTCTTGAAGCTGTGAAGCAGGAAAGGGGATTACTTTGAGCTAGAAACAGAATTTGACATTTTGGGTGCTCCCAACCGTATCCAAGCCTAAAAGTATCAAATTTTATTTTAAAATGTAGATAACTATAAGGTGATTACTATGGATTATAAGAAAAATTTAGCTATTCAATGTAGAGAAAATTTAAATTCGGCATCATGCGAATATATTCTTGATATAACTGATGCCAGTATCAGACATATAGATGGATTGCTTTCTTCTTTGTCTAAAATGTTAGATAATCATTTATTCCAGATGAACACTCGTCGAGAGTCTAAAATGCATTTAGCACTCACTGAGGAAGCAATAAAAGTGGTTATTTTATCGGACTTGATCGCCAAAAGTGCAGAGGAATATACAGACCCAAGTATTCTCAAAGGAATGCTAGAATGTGTGACGATGCAGACTCTCCGAGAAGGAGATTCTATACTAATCGAAGTGCTGCATGATAACACATTAAGGCTCTCATTAAACGGCCTTAGCGTAGATGAATAGAGGTAACAAAAACTAAGAGATCTAAACCCAGGACAGGGTCAAGCTGTCCTAGGCAATTAGCGTCGTCATCATAACGACTGAACTACTATGAATTATACGTTATACTTTATATAATATCGTATTTTGATGACGGTTCTAATACCTATGGGTTCTGTTGTTCTCTCAGAATTAAGGGAGGCTGAACTCCATGAAATATTTGATATGTAGGCAAACTAATATAAGTGATTTTTTTCAAAGTTTTAATACTACCCAATCTCAAATTACTTTCGATTCCCTTGTCACAGCCACAGATGGATACCAAAACAAAGTGCCTTATCGAATTAATAATTTTTGTTATTATAGGCACAGGCAAGGTTATTCTAGCCGTAAAAATCCTTATAATGCGTGGCGGCTTCCAGAAGAGCCTGATAATTGCTCAAGAGCAGATATTGCTAGAGCTTATCGCTTAGGAGCGGGGTTTTGATGCAAAGTCTCTCTATTCTGGAATATATTTTAAGGAGTAGGCAGAGAGCTACGATTCATCATCTATATGAATTTTACAAGGAGCCTGAAATATGTCAGGAAGAGCAGCAGGACAGGGGAATATGGAATGAATTTTGATTCTCTTGATATGGCGTATTCTGAATGTAGGAGACAACGACCCAAATATCTCATAAATTTAAAACGAGCGCTTGATCAGTCCTTTTCGGTTTCATCGGTTACGGATCTACAGCTTGAAGGAGGGCAGAAAAGATGAGTTCTGAAACTACAATTCTTGAAGCTGCATTAAATTATTCAAAATTAGGAATGATAGTACATCCTTTACTAAATCCCAATGCATCTGAGATAAACCCTGAAACAGTACAAAAACAGAGCCCAGGTAAAGGAGTTTTGGTAAAAGACTGGCAGAAAAGGGAAAATATCTTAACAGAAGTAGAAATAAAAAAATATTGGGGGTCAGGTAGGAGCTTCTATTTTGATAACGCGAACATTGGCTTGCAATGCGGGAAAAGATCAGGTATTACCATAATCGATGTAGACGACTGGAATCCTGCAGTATGGAACGAACTCACAGCAGGATTATCCATGGATAATTGGTTGATGTCAAGGAGGACAAAAGACCGAAGGCATATCTACTTTAAATACACAGACTTTCTGAAAGCTCAAAAACATCACGATTTAGGCATAGAAATTTTAACAGATGGTAACAATGCGGTTCTACCACCAAGCAGGCATAAAAGCGGGCAAACTTACTCATTTAACCGAGAAATCAGGACAATTGAAGATATACCAGAAATGCCTGAAGAACTCATAAACAGGCTTAAGGCCTTATTTGGAACCAATAATAAGTTAAAAGCAATCTTGCAAAAGTGCAAGCCCTGTCTACGTGAAAAATTTAAGGCCTGTCAAGAAAGCCCGAATATCACAGAATTGCATACCAGCACAGGTAGACAGTTAACCCTGGCTCTTATGGCAGATCTGAAAGCGAATGGTGCAAACCCTGAACTTTTACACCTTGCCTGTAAGTACCTTTTTAGAGATGAGTACAACCGGTCACAAAGTGATCATGAACTGGGGTCAGACGGAGGCAAAATAAAAGAGCCTTGGAAATGTGAAACTATTCAGAGAGAGTTAGGAAGCATCACAATTGACAATGCCCTTAACTCAAAATGCGATAATTGCACCTTCAGATGGCAGAAAAAACAGGTAGGTAACCAGAATAAATCTGAGCCGGACGTTCAAAAAGATAATCCCCTAAACATAGACTATGATGAAGTGGACCTAAGCCCAGAACTTATCCAGCAGGCAGAGGAAGAAGCAGAAAGGATACTAAAAGAAGGCAACCCTATAGAATATATACTAAACACAATAGCAAAAAAGCACGTAGGTGACCGGGGCACACAAGAAGCAATGTGCGTATCAATAGCCTGTCAGTGTTGTCTTAATACAGCAGGTTTGCAAATCTCCGTAAATGGTACTTCGGGTTCTGGGAAGTCACATGGAATAAAAACACATTTACATCTAATTCCTAAAAAATGGAAACGCATAACCGGTTTAAGTGCGAAGGCTGCTTACTACATGAATTTAGCCCCTGGCATCATTATTTTTTCGGACGATAAAGATCCCGACCCGGCATTTGAAGAAGTCATAAAGCAGGCTACTACGAACTTTCAGGAAGAAACTTCCTATACAACGGTGAAAGATCAAAAACAAATATCATTGGTAATCCCACCCAGGATAAATTGGTACTTAACAAGTGTGGAAAGCTTTGTGTCTGATCAATTACTAAATCGTCAACTCACATTTGATGCGGACAGCAGTCCCGAGCAGAAAAAAATGATATTTGATGCGCAGAAACATGAAGCTGCAAATGGTGGGAACGGACAGGAGATAAACACTGAAGTACTTATATGTAGACGAATGTATGGGGAACTTAAACAGAATTTATTTAAGGTCAAAATCCCCTTTGTGGATAGGATAGACCTGCAGGATAAAAGTAATTCACGTATATTTCCAATGTTCCTTGATATGGTTCGGGGTTTTGCCGCCTTCAAATGGAAGCAGAGAACCTTTGACGGCGATGGATATTTACTAGCGGAGATTGAAGACTTCGAAAGAGCAAAAAGATTATTCGAAGCTCAAAAAGAGAACACAGTAACAAAAATGAACGAAAACGAGAGACAGATAATCCAATATATCGCAAGTAAAGGGAAATGCACAATTAATGATATATCAAGCTACACAGGTATTAATTACCAAGCTGTTAACCGTGCCCTATTTGGTAGGAAAGACAGAGAAGTTGGTGGACTCCTTGACAAGATTAAGGGATTAAAAATGGAAGAAGAAACAGATACAAAATATGAGAGAAATGGAGACACGTTAATAAGCAGTAGTGGTAGGAAGGCTTTTAAATTCAGTATAGATAAATCAAAGTTTAATTTCTGGTCACTATTTGATAAAGAGTTTATCTTCCTGAAGGATACCTTATCAGGGCATAAAGGCAACTGATTCTATTATTCCCTAATATCCCCATTTATCCCAAAATATTCCCATTTTATTCCCATTGAAACGCAATCAGTAGACATTTTGTTCCCAAAAACCCGAAAATGCAAGAAAGAAATAGAAAAATACACTTTTTGACATTCTAATATTTCGTTAGTAATTTTAAAAAATCCTATATCATTTTTTTATTTTGGGAACATAATTACTTTTTTTGATATTATTTTAGTTCCCTTGTTATTGTTTTTATATTATTTTTAATGGGAATATAATGGGAAAATAGCGGGAATAACTGGGAATTATTGGGAATATAATAACAGAAGACATACTTATAATAGAAAGTGTACATGAAGGAACAAGTATGAAGTCTAAAATATCACATTTTTCAATTTATGATTATACTTTAACTTAATTAAGCCGATTGACAACAGGCATTTTTGTCTTTTAAATCTCAAATTCAAAGACTCTCGTGGGTTGAAAATTTTATTCCAGAAGAGCAAATGATTCAGCTCGCGAAAAATATTCTTAACAGTCGTCTTCAATTCTATAAATTAAAATATATATTTTTTAAGTAGTAATCTTTAATTTAGAGAGTGAAATATTAAACTACGTGTATTTGTTTAGTTATTTCCCATCATTAATGTCTAAAGCAATTTTTGGAGATCTAATATGAACAAAGCAACATATGATAATGCAAGCAAAATGCATACCATCATAATGACTTTGGGAATTACTATGCTGATGCTTATAATCCTAGTGAGTCTCGCAGGTGCGGGGCCATTTGCATATATTCCTAACTCCGGCAGCAACAATGTATCGAATATAAATAAACCAGATGAAGCAATAACATCCTATGACAAAGCAATTGAAATTACCCCGTATGATTCGGTTGCTTGGAACAATAACGAACGTGCTCTATATGAATTAAATAAATCAAGTGGAGCAATGACAGCCTATGATAAAGGAATTGAAATTAACCCGCAGAATAAAGCAGTTACTCTTGATAATTTAAATAAATCCGATGAAGCAATGAAAGCATATGAAAAAGCGATTGAAATTAACCCGCAGGATTCAATAGTTTGGTTCAATAATGGACTTGCTCTTGATAATTTAAATAAATACGATGAAGCAATAAAAGAATTTGACAAAGCGATTAAACCTGACCTACAGAACTCAGATGCTTGGAAGACGAAAGGAATTGTATCTAACAAATGAAATAAAGATAATATGTAAACCGAATAATTACTTCATTTTCCCTTATTATTTATCAGTCTCGAAACATAATATTTTTCCCGGCTATTTATAAAATCTGTAAATATGTCCGGATCCCGCAGACTTGACAGAGCTATTTCTCGCTTGATCTTTTAAGGTTTTTCCACAGGTTTTTTATTGTTTTGTTTAAAACAGTCTAACCGAAAATTTTCCACCACTTTTGATAGTAAAGGCTGCTGCTCCTCTGTGACCTCCTCCACCATATTTCTGCGCTATCTCAGCACAGTCTGTAGAGTCTGATCTAAGTGACACCTGGACCATATCATTCATCATCTGCCACATGACAGCTATATCGTATTCTGGCTTTTGGTAAACATACTCTCCAAGGTCACTAGCATCGGTTGTAGTATTGATGAGTCGCGCTCTCAGTCCGTGAAAGTTGATATCTGTGCCCCTTTCGAATGCTTTCTCAATTTTAACTTTCCGGACATCTGTGAGTGCATGCCCAACTCTCAGGTAAAGTTCAACTTTTTCATTTTTATTATCACACGATGCCAACAAATCTTTCCAGTCTGCATCTTCAGGGGAATGAAGAAGAATTTGGCAAGCTCCGTAAAAGCTGAAATTATTTCTTTCTTGTCTCCGAATTGCCACACGTCTCGCTTTGAAATATACTCAACTGCTGTAGGAAGTGGGTGACCGCTTCTAAGATATTCCCATGTAAGCTGGGAAGCAGCTTTTGTGATATCCCGTTTTCCAAGAATGTTCGAATCCCACAATTCCCTATTTTCTTCCATTGCCGTCTTGTGGTGATCTATCCATATGAGTTTTTGTCCTGTTATTTCTGCAAGAGCTCCCATATCAGTAAACGTGAAATCAAGAACATAGACTTCATCAGCTTCTTCTATTTCTTCTTTTTTCCATGTAGTGCCATTGTATTGCACTGCAATGCACCGTATCGGGTTGGCGGTGATTTCTTCCATCGACTCCCTAACCTGAGCTGCTGAGCACTGACCATCAAGATCATCGTGATGATATAGAACAATCATTCTTTTCTACTCCTTTAGTGAATACCGCATATTGGACTCGCTGTATCCTAAAAGTTCAGCCATTTTTATTAGCAGATTGAAGTTAATACAAAAATCAATCGGATTTAAGGCATGTTTCAAGGCTGATTTTCTAAACGGATTAGATCATTATCATAAAGCTCTTTGGCTTCTTCTTTTGTTAGGTTAATATTGATTTCTTCATCGTCTTTGATTACAAGAATATTTCAGTTCATAGTACTTTAAGAGAGAATCCGAATATTTTCTCTTTTTTGAAGCCTATATATTGCATTTCAGAACTTTTCTATTCAGTATTTGCCCAAATATATTTAGAGTATCTTTGTGCTCTGACGCTTTTTGGCAGGATTTATTGTAAAAAGCGTATGAATACTTTCAGCTCGCTCAGATACACCTTTTAATCATTTCTTGAGAATATATCTTTATGGTCATAGACGATACTTTAGAACGATACATCAAGATGCTCGAATCTGCATCAGAAATTCAACGACTCTGTAATTTCGAAAACGGTGATTATTTTTATGATCACGTCAACGGAGAAGTTAAAATACTGCTTTGGTACCCATCTACAGATTTTAATGAGTATATATGGATACCAAGACAAGACCAATATCAAGAGATCTGTATAAACTTTTTTGCACATACTCTTCGATTATCGAGACATGATGCATTCTCACGATTTTTGGAATGGTACTCCAGTTGCCTTAAAGAGACCGCCGAAACAGGGAGAAATTATGTGAATAATAGCAAATATGAATATATTGATTCGTGTGACGAGTTGATGTTGTTATATACTATGAGTATGTTGCACGGTAAAAAATGGGAAGGGGAAAACTGGGTAAGGTCAATTATTGGGTATTATTAGTGCAAGTTCTCGCTCAATCATTCTGTCACAATTTGGCACTCCAACCGAACTCTCTGAAACGTTCGACAAACTTCTCAGGTTATCGCCAAGGTAAATAACGGCTTGTCCATGCAAAGGCTGTGAGACTCTGTCAGCAGGTGACCAAAAACATATAAAGGCAAATCGAAATCCTTTATAAAAGTTAAAATAAACCAGGAGCTGAAAGTAAAAAAGAAGTTGTAAGAGAGATTTTAGTTTCAGTATTTCAATTAAACTCGTAGTTGCACCTGACACCCTCCGGATCAAAACACAGATTACAGGATACACACATTGCCTTTTCAGCATCTCCAGACTTAAGTTTCGAGACAAGATCTGGCTCGCAGATTAATGGCCTGCTCATGGAAACCAAATCTGCACCCCCTCCTTCAAGCAGATGTTTCATAACAGAAAGGGACCGAATGCCCCCTACAAGCATTACAGGGATATTTACTGCTTTTGTTATTGCTTTAGAATATTCTCTAAAATATGCTTCTTCAGCAGGAGAATTAATTGCGGTTCTTACGGTTGCTTCCCCTGCCTCACTTATCCCTCCACTAACTTCAATTGAGCACACTCCAGCTTTCTCCAGAAGTTTTGCAGTCTCCACAACCTGCAAAATAGTAATTCCAATCTCTGCTTTTTGCGAACCCGGCTTGAAACCATCCGTTGCATTCAATTTGACAAAAATAGGGAAATCAGCTCCAGCTAGTTCTTTTATTCGCTTGACAATCTCTGTTACTATTCTTGCTCTGTTTTCCACTGACCCACCCCAGTAATCAGCTCTTCTATTTGTATATGGGGAAATGAAATTACTTAAAAGGAAGCCATGGGCACAATGAAGCTGTACGCCGTCAAAACCTGCTTTTTTTGCCCGGATAGCTGCATTTGTAAAGGCCTCGATTACTGCCAGTATTTCCTGTTCAGTCATTTCCCTAGGTACAACTCCCGAAAGTCCATCTTTAATTTCTGAAGGAGCCATCGGGACCGGGTATTCTTCAGAAATTGCTGCCTGCCTCCCTCCATGCACCATCTGAAGTATAATTTTGCTTCTGTACCTGTGCACCATTTCAGTTATCTTCATATAGGGTTCAATAAAACGATCATCATAGATTCCTTGCTGGTAAATCACACTCTGGCCACTAGGAAGTACATAAGAAAAGCCTGTTATGATCAATCCGACGTCATTTTTTGCAAGTTCCTCGTAGAGATTCCCTAACTTTGAAGTTGGCTTTCCATCTTTTTCAGCCATGGATTCATGTGTTGCGGCTCTTACAAATCGATTCTGGAGATTTATGTTGCATAAGGTGATTGGATCAAAAATCATGGAAAATAGTAGGAGAGAGCAGGATAAATAATTATCCAGCATTCCTAAAATAGAAAGTTTTTTACCCAATAATTTTTTGATAACTCGACCATTCCATATAAGAAAACATACTGAAGCCTTTCCCTTCCGCCAATAAATGACTTAATCTCAGGCCCTACAACATGTTTATAATTTAGATAAGGTATATCCTTAACCGATTCAAGAAACTGCCTTAAATTGCCCCACAGTCGATCTTCGTTTACTATATCTGATTAGCTTAGGCTATCTGGTTAATCTGAATTGTAAAAAAATTATTATAAGGTATAGAAATGTATTTAGTATATTTTGATGCAGGTTAATTATAAATTAATTCATTGCTATTATGATGCTGGTTGGCTGTAAGAAATTGAATAATGGATTTGAAATAGTGTTCTAAAAGTTAGAAGCTGGCGCCAGGATTTGTATTACTACAATCGCATACCACTGTTACTGGCGCTACTTTTACCAATGCTATGGCTAACACAAACTTCTATAACTGTCAATGAAACTAAAAATAAAACTGCTAACAGAATGATAATTGTCTTTAAAATTTAATTTATATTTTACATCATTAAATTCTATAATAATTTGTTGGCTTTTAAATACAACACTGGTCTTGCTTGAGACCAACCTTCTTCTTTTGGATTAGCTTAGGTGATTTGGCTGATCTGAAATGTCACAAAAGTTGATCTTGTAGCTGCAGGGGGTCGTTGCCTGAGCTGATAGTATGTCCAAGTAAAGGTTTCAGAAAACCTTTGAATAACAACTAGATTTAATTTTATATATATTTTTTGCATATATTCTAAATAGTACTAACTTAAACTAAACAGTATCATAGCATACAGATTCCTATTAAAAATCTAAGTAGTAATTTTATAACACTTAATTTATATTCTTTTAAGATGATGAAAGTTATATAAAATATAGAGTAACTCCGGGGTACCAGGATGTAAAATCATGGCGATTTCGTTTTGGTTAATTAATGGCTTAATCTGGGATCTCTAGTGAGACTTTTATTGAGAGTACCACGTATATACTATTGGCCTACTTAGAAACTTCTCTAAACGTCTTATAATGGCTCCGTAGAAGATATTTATGCATTTGTGAATGTATTCAACGAAAGGGACCCTGAATATAAATTACTGCTAGGCCAGCAGGCGATTTTATACAACGCTGAAAAACAAAAGGCTAGGGGTTGGAAGTAATATTTTAGATATTTAAAGTTGATTTTTGTGAACTGCAGGTGAGTTAATACCCGCAGCACATAGGAGGATTGTTTGAAGGTGGGTTAGACCTTTAAATTTTAACTTAGTTTAATTTATTATAAAGTTATCCCCCATACTCTAAATAGTACTACCTTAACTAAAGAATATGATATTTATATGAAAACATTATCCTAAAATTTAAGTAACTACGTATATTACATAACTTATATATTTTCAAAGTGATAGAATTATATAAAAATATCGTGTGGTTCCCTATCGGTATCAGCGATCCAGATCATGGGGAATAAAAAAAGGCCTGGGAACGACTTAATATAAGACTGCTGGTGAGACTTTTATTCAAAGTTTGATATAACTTATCAAATCTATAAAATAGCCCAGAACGGCTGAGAATGGCTCAGATTTGATAGATGTAACCCACGGTTCTATACAAAACAAAACGAACTAAATATTAAAATACAAGACTAACTAATATTAATTGTAAAGTAAAAAACGGTATGAAAAATGGCTCGTCCATCAAAGCTTACTTCTGATATACAAAAAAGAATCGGTGATAATATTGCTCTCGGCTTGACTTATAGATTGGCTGCAGAGTCTGCTGGTGTCACTTATAAATCATTAAATATCTGGTTGAATAAGGGGAAGACAGAGAAATCCGGAAAATATTTTGAATTTTATCGCTACATTCAACAACGGAATGCAGATGCCGCTAGAGCACTTTTGGAACGCCTAAACGTAGCAGCAAAAACCGGAAACTGCACGGTGTGTATGTGGATTCTCAGCCGCAGATTCCCAGAAGAATTTGGTCGGCGTGTGTACAAAAAAACAAATGTTGTATCTGAGAATCACAATGTGAATATTGAGATAAATGTCAATGATGCAGATAAAATTAGAAACCAAATTCTAGCGAAGTTTACTCTGATTAGAGAAATGCACGACTCGCCAATTGTGTAATAACATTTTAATTCAAATTCTGCTTATTTTTATTAGAAGATTTCGATAAACCCTATTTTTTGGCTGATTGGTTGTAAAGCCTACATAATCAATTTGCTTAAAATAAGGCGTTTATCGAAATTCTCTACTAAATGGCTTTTCATTTTCATGATTATAATGTAGGATGCTCATGGCTTTAGATTTAGATACCTACCGTATAATCTTGATATGTGGTACAATCAATTTATTTCATAATATATTTTCGGATGGAGTTTTCACAACTTCAATACATTATATTTAATTTATTTCAGTTAATTGTTAATAGAAGTCATGGTAAATTTTAGCGATACCGAATATATTCAATTTTTTTTGGAAGTAATTTAAGTTACTTGGGCAACATTTAGGTTTTCGTTGTCTTTTCCTTTCCATGCAATATAGAGATTACCATTGTGTATACATAGGACTGGTGAATCTGAACTTGTCTCGGTAGAAGTGTATTTATTCCCAAATGTTTTTTCCGCTATCAGTCGAGTATATTACATTCAAATTGTTGTTACCCTCACTTAAAAAACCAAGATATAACTGACCATTGAAAGAAGCAATTGCTGAACTATTCGGACTCATATCACTAAGAATTACCTTATTAGAGAACCCAGTGATCTGTCCTGCATTCATGGTTACTTGGGCAACATCTAGGTTTTCGTTGTCTTTTTCTTTTTCCATGCAATATAGAGATTACCATTGTGCATACACAGGACTGGTGCATCAGAACTTGCTTCAGTAGAAGTGTATTTATTTCTGAATGTCTTTCCGCCGTCGAGTCGAGTACATCACATTCAAATTTTTGTTATCCTCGTCTTTCCAAGCAATATATAACTGACCATTGAAAGAAGCAATTGCTGGACTGTTCGAACTCTTGTCATTAAGAATTATCTTATTCGAGAACCCCCGTTATCTGTCCCCCATTCATGTTTATTTGGGCAACAGTTAGGTTATCGTTGTCTTTTCCGTTCCATGCAATATAGAGATTACCATTGTGCATACACAGGACTGGTGCATCAGAACTTGCTTCGGTCGAAGTGTATTTATTTCCAAATGTCTTTCCGCCATCAGTCGAGTACATTATATTCAAATTGCTGTTACCCTCACTTAAAAAAGCAATATATAAATGATCATTGAAAGTAGCAATTGTTGGACTATTTGGACTCGTGTCACTAAGATTTACCTTGTTAGCTTTCGATAATGGCACTGCATCTGTGATGCCCACAAGCATTACAAGTGCCAACAAGGTGATTGCTAAGACTATTATGCGAGTATACCCTTTGCATATTTTATTACATGTTATTTCTTTCATTTTGATTCTCCATATCTGGACTTTTATATTGCCTAAATTAGTCCCCTTAAGAAACTGTCATGTTCCTGTAGCTGCCATGTTTCTGTATTTGTTGAAGTTCCAGAATTTGTTGATGCTGTTTACTGAAAATGTAGCTCCTGCAAGATTTGGGCTTGGATCTGGATCTTTTGCTGGAGCTGCAGGTGCTGAAGCTTGCATCGTGTATGGCATTCCTATGTATGAGGACAACTCCAATTACCGTTCACCCATACACATCCAGTACCATAACCCCAGTAGGGATAACCTCCCCAGCCCCAGCAACCACCACGACCGCCACCATGTGCACTAGCTGCCACGGCTGCCACCGATACCACAAAAAGGACTGCCAGCGAAGATGGTCAGTACCTTTCTTGGTCTACTAAGCTTGTGGTTTCAACATTCAATTCATTCCTTATCTTATTAGGTTTGATACAATCTTAATCCGGCTAGAGAGCAATTTGTTGAGATAAGAGGCTTATTTCAAACTCTCGTGCGGCGGTATGATGTAACCTGTATTTAACATTTTTCTTTAATTTAGTAACATATCTATGTTATTAAAGTTAAAAATTGTGTTATTTATCACTGAAAAAAGAATTTATACATATTAATTATTAAACAATCCTCTGCCAAATCAATTAAATTAAAAACCCACAAATTTTGGTATTTTATAGATGCTATGCCAGAAAAGATTTCGGAAAATATTGAAATTAGGAGTTATAGAAAATTCTCTTA
>CAWKGG010000014.1:0-20857 GCA_963848985.1 uncultured Methanosarcinaceae archaeon | reverse complement strand
ATTTTTATTAGCAGATTGAAGTTAATACAAAAATCAATCGGATTTAAGGCATGTTTCAAGGCTGATTTTCTAAACGGATTAGATCATTATCATAAAGCTCTTTGGCTTCTTCTTTTGTTAGGTTAATATTGATTTCTTCATCGTCTTTGATTACAAGAATATTTCAGTTCATAGTACTTTAAGAGAGAATCCGAATATTTTCTCTTTTTTGAAGCCTATATATTGCATTTCATACTTTTCGATCCAGTATTCGCCCAAATATATTTAGAGTATCTTTGTGCTCTGACGCTTTTTGGCAGGATTTATTGTAAAAAGCGTATGAATACTTTCAGCTCGCTCAGATACACCTTTTAATCATTTCTTGAGAATATATCTTTATGGTCATAGACGATACTTTAGAACGATACATCAAGATGCTCGAATCTGCATCAGAAATTCAACGACTCTGTAATTTCGAAAACGGTGATTATTTTTATGATCACGTCAACGGAGAAGTTAAAATACTGCTTTGGTACCCATCTACAGATTTTAATGAGTATATATGGATACCAAGACAAGACCAATATCAAGAGATCTGTATAAACTTTTTTGCACATACTCTTCGATTATCGAGACATGATGCATTCTCACGATTTTTGGAATGGTACTCCAGTTGCCTTAAAGAGACCGCCGAAACAGGGAGAAATTATGTGAATAATAGCAAATATGAATATATTGATTCGTGTGACGAGTTGATGTTGTTATATACTATGAGTATGTTGCACGGTAAAAAATGGGAAGGGGAAAACTGGGTAAGGTCAATTATTGGGTATTATTAGTGCAAGTTCTCGCTCAATCATTCTGTCACAATTTGGCACTCCAACCGAACTCTCTGAAACGTTCGACAAACTTCTCAGGTTATCGCCAAGGTAAATAACGGCTTGTCCATGCAAAGGCTGTGAGACTCTGTCAGCAGGTGACCAAAAACATATAAAGGCAAATCGAAATCCTTTATAAAAGTTAAAATAAACCAGGAGCTGAAAGTAAAAAAGAAGTTGTAAGAGAGATTTTAGTTTCAGTATTTCAATTAAACTCGTAGTTGCACCTGACACCCTCCGGATCAAAACACAGATTACAGGATACACACATTGCCTTTTCAGCATCTCCAGACTTAAGTTTCGAGACAAGATCTGGCTCGCAGATTAATGGCCTGCTCATGGAAACCAAATCTGCACCCCCTCCTTCAAGCAGATGTTTCATAACAGAAAGGGACCGAATGCCCCCTACAAGCATTACAGGGATATTTACTGCTTTTGTTATTGCTTTAGAATATTCTCTAAAATATGCTTCTTCAGCAGGAGAATTAATTGCGGTTCTTACGGTTGCTTCCCCTGCCTCACTTATCCCTCCACTAACTTCAATTGAGCACACTCCAGCTTTCTCCAGAAGTTTTGCAGTCTCCACAACCTGCAAAATAGTAATTCCAATCTCTGCTTTTTGCGAACCCGGCTTGAAACCATCCGTTGCATTCAATTTGACAAAAATAGGGAAATCAGCTCCAGCTAGTTCTTTTATTCGCTTGACAATCTCTGTTACTATTCTTGCTCTGTTTTCCACTGACCCACCCCAGTAATCAGCTCTTCTATTTGTATATGGGGAAATGAAATTACTTAAAAGGAAGCCATGGGCACAATGAAGCTGTACGCCGTCAAAACCTGCTTTTTTTGCCCGGATAGCTGCATTTGTAAAGGCCTCGATTACTGCCAGTATTTCCTGTTCAGTCATTTCCCTAGGTACAACTCCCGAAAGTCCATCTTTAATTTCTGAAGGAGCCATCGGGACCGGGTATTCTTCAGAAATTGCTGCCTGCCTCCCTCCATGCACCATCTGAAGTATAATTTTGCTTCTGTACCTGTGCACCATTTCAGTTATCTTCATATAGGGTTCAATAAAACGATCATCATAGATTCCTTGCTGGTAAATCACACTCTGGCCACTAGGAAGTACATAAGAAAAGCCTGTTATGATCAATCCGACGTCATTTTTTGCAAGTTCCTCGTAGAGATTCCCTAACTTTGAAGTTGGCTTTCCATCTTTTTCAGCCATGGATTCATGTGTTGCGGCTCTTACAAATCGATTCTGGAGATTTATGTTGCATAAGGTGATTGGATCAAAAATCATGGAAAATAGTAGGAGAGAGCAGGATAAATAATTATCCAGCATTCCTAAAATAGAAAGTTTTTTACCCAATAATTTTTTGATAACTCGACCATTCCATATAAGAAAACATACTGAAGCCTTTCCCTTCCGCCAATAAATGACTTAATCTCAGGCCCTACAACATGTTTATAATTTAGATAAGGTATATCCTTAACCGATTCAAGAAACTGCCTTAAATTGCCCCACAGTCGATCTTCGTTTACTATATCTGATTAGCTTAGGCTATCTGGTTAATCTGAATTGTAAAAAAATTATTATAAGGTATAGAAATGTATTTAGTATATTTTGATGCAGGTTAATTATAAATTAATTCATTGCTATTATGATGCTGGTTGGCTGTAAGAAATTGAATAATGGATTTGAAATAGTGTTCTAAAAGTTAGAAGCTGGCGCCAGGATTTGTATTACTACAATCGCATACCACTGTTACTGGCGCTACTTTTACCAATGCTATGGCTAACACAAACTTCTATAACTGTCAATGAAACTAAAAATAAAACTGCTAACAGAATGATAATTGTCTTTAAAATTTAATTTATATTTTACATCATTAAATTCTATAATAATTTGTTGGCTTTTAAATACAACACTGGTCTTGCTTGAGACCAACCTTCTTCTTTTGGATTAGCTTAGGTGATTTGGCTGATCTGAAATGTCACAAAAGTTGATCTTGTAGCTGCAGGGGGTCGTTGCCTGCAGCCTGATAGTATGTCCAAGTAAAGGTTTCAGAAAACCTTTGAATAACAACTAGATTTAATTTTATATATATTTTTTGCATATATTCTAAATAGTACTAACTTAAACTAAACAGTATCATAGCATACAGATTCCTATTAAAAATCTAAGTAGTAATTTTATAACACTTAATTTATATTCTTTTAAGATGATGAAAGTTATATAAAAATATAGAGTAACTCCGGGGTACCAGGATGCAAAATCATGGGGATTTCGTTTTGGTTAATTAATGGCTTAATCTGGGATCTCTAGTGAGACTTTTATTGAGAGTACCACGTATATACTATTGGCCTACTTAGAAACTTCTCTAAACGTCTTATAATGGCTCCGTAGAAGATATTTATGCATTTGTGAATGTATTCAACGAAAGGGACCCTGAATATAAATTACTGCTAGGCCAGCAGGCGATTTTATACAACGCTGAAAAACAAAAGGCTAGGGGTTGGAAGTAATATTTTAGATATTTAAAGTTGATTTTTGTGAACTGCAGGTGAGTTAATACCCGCAGCACATAGGAGGATTGTTTGAAGGTGGGTTAGACCTTTAAATTTTAACTTAGTTTAATTTATTATAAAGTTATCCCCCATACTCTAAATAGTACTACCTTAACTAAAGAATATGATATTTATATGAAAACATTATCCTAAAATTTAAGTAACTACGTATATTACATAACTTATATATTTTCAAAGTGATAGAATTATATAAAAATATCGTGTGGTTCCCTATCGGTATCAGCGATCCAGATCATGGGGAATAAAAAAGGCCTGGGAACGACTTAATATAAGACTGCTGGTGAGACTTTTATTCAAAGTTTGATATAACTTATCAAATCTATAAAATAGCCCAGAACGGCTGAGAATGGCTCAGATTTGATAGATGTAACCCACGGTTCTATACAAAACAAAACGAACTAAATATTAAAATACAAGACTAACTAATATTAATTGTAAAGTAAAAAACGGTATGAAAAATGGCTCGTCCATCAAAGCTTACTTCTGATATACAAAAAAGAATCGGTGATAATATTGCTCTCGGCTTGACTTATAGATTGGCTGCAGAGTCTGCTGGTGTCACTTATAAATCATTAAATATCTGGTTGAATAAGGGGAAGACAGAGAAATCCGGAAAATATTTTGAATTTTATCGCTACATTCAACAACGGAATGCAGATGCCGCTAGAGCACTTTTGGAACGCCTAAACGTAGCAGCAAAAACCGGAAACTGCACGGTGTGTATGTGGATTCTCAGCCGCAGATTCCCAGAAGAATTTGGTCGGCGTGTGTACAAAAAAACAAATGTTGTATCTGAGAATCACAATGTGAATATTGAGATAAATGTCAATGATGCAGATAAAATTAGAAACCAAATTCTAGCGAAGTTTACTCTGATTAGAGAAATGCACGACTCGCCAATTGTGTAATAACATTTTAATTCAAATTCTGCTTATTTTTATTAGAAGATTTCGATAAACCCTATTTTTTGGCTGATTGGTTGTAAAGCCTACATAATCAATTTGCTTAAAATAAGGCGTTTATCGAAATTCTCTACTAAATGGCTTTTCATTTTCATGATTATAATGTAGGATGCTCATGGCTTTAGATTTAGATACCTACCGTATAATCTTGATATGTGGTACAATCAATTTATTTCATAATATATTTTCGGATGGAGTTTTCACAACTTCAATACATTATATTTAATTTATTTCAGTTAATTGTTAATAGAAGTCATGGTAAATTTTAGCGATACCGAATATATTCAATTTTTTTTGGAAGTAATTTAAGTTACTTGGGCAACATTTAGGTTTTCGTTGTCTTTTCCTTTCCATGCAATATAGAGATTACCATTGTGTATACATAGGACTGGTGAATCTGAACTTGTCTCGGTAGAAGTGTATTTATTCCCAAATGTTTTTCCGCTATCAGTCGAGTATATTACATTCAAATTGTTGTTACCCTCGCTTAAAAAAGCAAGATATAACTGACCATTGAAAGAAGCAATTGCTGAACTATTCGGACTCATATCACTAAGAATTACCTTATTAGAGAACCCAGTGATCTGTCCTGCATTCATGGTTACTTGGGCAACATCTAGGTTTTCGTTGTCTTTTTCTTTCCATGCAATATAGAGATTACCATTGTGCATACACAGGACTGGTGCATCAGAACTTGCTTCGGTCGAAGTGTATTTATTTCCGAATGTCTTTCCGCCGTCAGTCGAGTACATCACATTCAAATTTTTGTTATCCTCGTCTTTCCAAGCAATATATAACTGACCATTGAAAGAAGCAATTGCTGGACTGTTCGAACTCTTGTCATTAAGAATTATCTTATTCGAGAACCCCGTTATCTGTCCCCCATTCATGTTTATTTGGGCAACAGTTAGGTTATCGTTGTCTTTTCCGTTCCATGCAATATAGAGATTACCATTGTGCATACACAGGACTGGTGCATCAGAACTTGCTTCGGTCGAAGTGTATTTATTTCCAAATGTCTTTCCGCCATCAGTCGAGTACATTATATTCAAATTGCTGTTACCCTCGCTTAAAAAAGCAATATATAAATGATCATTGAAAGTAGCAATTGTTGGACTATTTGGACTCGTGTCACTAAGATTTACCTTGTTAGCTTTCGATAATGGCACTGCATCTGTGATGCCCACAAGCATTACAAGTGCCAACAAGGTGATTGCTAAGACTATTATGCGAGTATACCCTTTGCATATTTTATTACATGTTATTTCTTTCATTTTGATTCTCCATATCTGGACTTTTATATTGCCTAAATTAGTCCCCTTAAGAAACTGTCATGTTCCTGTAGCTGCCATGTTTCTGTATTTGTTGAAGTTCCAGAATTTGTTGATGTTGTTTATGAAAATGTAGCTCCTGCAAGATTTGGACTTGGATCTGGATCTTTTGCTTGAGCTGCAGGTGCTGCGGCTTGCATCGTGTATGGCATTCCTACGTATGGAGGACAAGTCCAATTACCGTTCACCCATACACAACCAGTACCATAGCCCCAATAGGGATAACCTCCCCAACCCCAGCCCCCACGACCGCTGCCATGTGCACTAGCTGCTACAGCTGCCAACGATACCACAAAAAGGACTGCCAGCGAAATAGTCAGTACCTTTTTTATTCTACTAACTTGTGGTTTCAACATTCAATTCATTCCTTATTTATTAGGTTTGATACAATCTTAATCCGGCTAGAAAGCAATTTGTTGAGATATGAGGTTTATTTTTAACTCTCGTACGGCGGTATGATGTACTTGTATTTAACATTTTTCTTTTATTTAATTATATTCTATGTTATTAAAGTTAAAAATTGTGTTATTTATCACTGAAAAAAGAATTTATACATATTAATTATTAAACAATCCTCTGCCAAATCAATTAAATTAAAAACCCACAAATTTTGGTATTTTATAGATGCTATGCCAGAAAAGATTTCGGAAAATATTGAAATTAGGAGTTATAGAAAATTCTCTTATAATTTAACTGCATAAATGATATATAGCAGTGAAAGAAGACTAACGATTGACGGTAAAAGATAACTAATGATTAATACTGGCACAAGCAAATTTTTGGATAGACTACTCAATAATTATGCGTTTCATATTATATGTGTATTTTTTGTAATACTGGTAATTGTAAAAATCCTATTATCATCTCGTTTCTGTGGGCCATTTATTTTTCCAGATGAAACCTTGTATAATAGCATTGCTCAAAGTATTGTATACGGTAAGTTATATGGAAAGTTAGGTTCTTTTTCCCCTGGGTATCCATTTTTATTATCATTAGCATATCATATTTCCAATAACCAAAATATTATCTATCATATAATGTTGGTGATAAGCGCTTTCGTATCTAGCACCATCATTTTTCCTTCATTTTTTATTATGGAAAAATACTGTTCAAAGGTAGTATCAGTCCTGGGCTCTATTACCGTTTCAACACTACCATTTTTAAATTTTTATAGCTTTACGCTAATGACTGAGGTATTATTTATACCCTTATTTTTATTTTCCATATGGTTTATCCTTAAAAGCTATGAAACTAACAATAAAAAATGGGAATTATTAGCTTCATTGTCAATTGTATATTTATATGTCACTAGATCGACTGGATTGGCAATGCTGATAGCATTTGTATTGACATTTCTATATTATATTGTTTCAAATTTAAATCCTGATCGGGTGCTTGTTTTAATAAAAAAAAAGTTCATTTTAATGGCTAGTATTATTATATTTTTAGTAGGTTGGCTTACATATTCAACCTATTTTGTGGACATAAATCAACCTTTTAGTGATAAATTAACGAAAACTTATGATTTTGGATCAGCTCATAATATCAAAGGGGTAGTAGAGCACGGAATAGACATTTTCGCAAGTATGAAAAATATGTTGCTATTTACTAAATTCCTTGCAAATTTAATAAGTTACCTTTCAGTTGGCTCCTATTTTTTGTTATTCATCATTATTTATTATTTTATTATGTTACTTATCAATAAAAAACCATTAAAAAATCATACACTATCAATGCCAATTGTCTATGCTTCCATAAGTTCCATATTATTGATAATCGCTACTATCAGCTTTCTGTTTAAGGATAAAAATACAAACCTGATACTTGGAAGATACGTTGAGCCAATCATACCAATAATAGTGATACTCGGAATTATATGTATAAGTAACTTTGATCAAAAAATAATGAACAAAAGGAATATTAGTTATTTTATAGGTAACTGCATTCCTTTCATACTTGTTATACCATATATTTTCGCCTGGGATAATATCATTATCAATGTCTTCAATGACCTACAAAATAATCCGACACTATACGCATATAATATATTTTATGGGTATCCTACGTTTAATGCATTCGCAAGATTCTATGAACCGAGTTTTACAACTCTAACACAAACAATCTCATCATCTTTACATTCATCATTGGTTATGTACATCTATTTTTCGGTGACTGTAGCATTAATAACACTATCCATGAAAAAAAAGCGTTATATTAGTCTACTATTGATCTTTATTATCACTTCATCCCTGATTTTTTCTACAACATTGTACCACGTTTCAGTAGCAAAATCAAATGCTGAAATGGATAATAATATAGCAAAATTTTTAACAAATAACACAAATGACAGGACTATCTATCTCATCGACCAAGCTACTATTCCTACAAATGTAAACATAGAAAAGTACGTGTATGGATTTTGGAATAAAGGAAATATTAATTATGTCAATGCGGGAAAGATTTCTCTAAAAGATATGGAATTAAATAAAACAACATATCTGATATCGACAAAATCTTTGCCATATAATAAAATAGCTAAAGATGGTAATTTTACTCTTTACCTAGTAAAGAGTGCTTCTCCATTAATCAGTTGATATCTTAAGAGTTATATAATTTAAAAGCTTTTTTAAAATAGTTCCTTAAAGTCTAATGGGTCTATAAATATCTAATTTGCTGATATTAGTAATTTCAAATATTGTTTTCCCCATCTTGGAGATAAATCTGGATATTGAGTGTATCCTTTCTGTAAATCTTTATACTAAAGATTGAAATAACAGCCTACTCCAAATTGTTTTTAAGGTCCATTTTTTTGACATAACTTCTTCCTTTTATTCCCATCTTCTTTTGTCGTATAGCCTTGTCTCAGTAAATATGGGCAAGAAGGTGACTTATTGGATTAAGTCTCCTGGAATCGCGCCATCTGTAACCGACATCAAACCCTGATGAGAAATAGAAGTAGGCATTTGAACGGGGTCTATGGTCCAAGAGTTTGTTGTAATGTTATAAATCTGGAGATGAGGAATGGAATCTAGCCCAAATTTACCGTTGCTACCACCATAACAGTAAATTCTATCTGCATAATGTACTGTTGTTACACCCCATGCAGCGATGGGCATTGTCGCACCCTGCGTCCAAGAATCATTAGCCAAATCATAAATTTGTTCATTGTTGAGAATTACAGAAGAAGCTGACCCATAGCCACCTGTCGCATAAATTTTATTATTATACGATATAAGAGGTACTTCCGCAGCTCCTGTCAACAACCCTGCTTTTTGCGTGACTACGCCGTCATATTGTATCGCTGAGGACGACTTAAAATCTTCAAAAACAGTGGGAAATACAGCGTTACCATTTGGAGAAAAACCCGCTTCTTTAGTGAGATTAAAGGTTATGGAACTTCCAGAAGGAATCGTTTTTGAAATCCATAAGTGATTATTCCCATCAATCCAGTAAAAAGCAGAGGCATTTGACATCGCGAGTGTGCCTAATACCAGTATCGAAAACAAAGTTAGATAAAATTTCATCTAGATTCAACTCTAAAGATAATGTAACACATTTCTATATAAGCTGATTATGTATTATCAAATTATATTATTTTTAGACTTGTTTTGTGTTTTTTTACCATGAATAAATTTTGATTCTATAACTCAACTTAAAAAAAATAGGGAGAATTTCGAAAAACTTGTATGTATTGACTCTTCCGAATGGATTTAGATTAAGAAATAAAAATTCTACTTGATATATATAATATAAAATATATTATTAGTCTGGAGTCGCATGTGAGCCAGACTGCCTATTTTTAGACATATGTGGCAATTTACATTTGTATTGAGACATAATGGAACCTATTAGTTTAACAATTGATTTGGAAGTCAATAGTAAAACTTGTAAGATTACTCACAATGCTTCTTAAAATACTTGTCAAAAAATGAGATAAATGATTGTCAAAAAGGGGGTTAAATAAATGGTAAATAAACATAAGTTACATTCTATAGCCTTAGTGTCAGCAGCCATGATTTTAATGCTTGTGAATATCGTAAGCGCAGCTTCATTTTCTTATATTTCAAACAGCAATGACAATACAGTATCTGTAATTGATACAGCAACAAATACTGTTGTAGCCACGGTGAATGTCGGAGTCACACCACAGGGACTTGCAGTCACCCCAGATGGAACAACAGTATATGTGGCGAACTCCGGCGACAACCCTGGAGACGTCTCTGTAATTGCCACTGCAACAAATACTGTTACAGGCACGGTACCTGTAGGAAATGGTCCTTTTGATGTTGCAGTCACCCCAGATGGAACAACAGTATATGTAACGAACTCTGGTGACAACACTGTCTCTGTAATTAACACAGCAACAAATACTGTTGTAGCCACTGTGTCTGTGGGAACCAATCCTATGGGAATTGCAGTCAGTCCGGATGGAACAACAGTATATGTAGCGAACAACGGCGAAAATACTGTCTCTGTAATTAACATTGCAACAAGTACGGTTGTAGCTACAGTGCCTGTAGGAAATGGGCCTTCTGATGTTGCAGTCACTCCAGATGGAACAAGTGTAGATGTGACGAACGGAGATGGAACAGTTTCTGTAATTAACACAGCCACATATACTGTTACATAAACACAATAAAAATAAAATAAAATTCTGTTGCATTTGGATAATTAATATATTTTATTCCAGTACAACAAATCTTTCTTGATATAGAGCTTAAGCAGTTGCCTGAAAAACATGCAACTTTTAAGTTCCATAATTTTTGGAATTAATCACTCAATTGCACATAAAGTAATTGTTTTTTCCAAAATACAACTAATACCGATGAATGTAAAAAAAGTATAAAAATATACAAATCAAAAAATTCGCTTGCTATCTATTCTGTTCCTTTTCAGTATAACTCATCTTTCTGTTTGTAAGTTCAATACTAAATGTTGTCTCATTTTCGCACTTTAATTAGTCAGCAATCTATATCACTGTGGAAAATATAGATTTGGGAATTCTTAACAGTTTTTGATATGGTCTAACAAAGAGCAGCCTAGTAAATCCTACTGATGTCATTCTCATTGAGATTTACTAAGCTGACTTATCTGCAAACTTTTTTTGCACTTATGCACGCTTTATATCCAGAGAATCTCTCTGGGATGATATGTTAAGCATACTAGCAGGGATCATTACCTGGTAATCAGACACGTTTTGTAAATCTGTTGGCTTAACCTCAATTTGAGTATATGTTCCCATATTTTTTACTGATATTTTTGGTGTGTGTCCTATTTTATACCCCCAAACTTCATTGATTACTCTTTTGACTCCATGGCTTTTTGGTGAGTCGCCTTGTGATAACATCCATTGTTTTGGTGTGTAGAGATATTGTGTGTTCTTGGTTGTCATAAGTGGGGCACGTGGAGTTGTGAAATTTCCAACTTTCCATACACCTTTTTCCTGAGTTGCTTGCGTGTAAAAAACAGTCCAAACTCCATTATCATCTTGCGCAGGAATCCAGAGTTTCAAGATGTTTCCATCATCACTAAATACATCTGCACTACGATATAACAGAGTATCCTTATGTTTTGGACATGATGAATCCTTGAGTTTTAGAAGTGATGTATTTTGAACCGTAAAATTATCGGTGTAGTTATTTGCAGTTGCAATATGTAGATCGCCGGTGAATCCGTTGTTACTATACATTGTAAGTAATGTATAAATTGTCGATTTTCCTGGATACTTCATTACATTCATATGCCAGGGGTGATATTGACTTGATTGACCCACTGCTTGCTTATTACCAAAATGAATCCCATCAGTGGACGTGTATCTATATATTACATGCGGGGTAGGATCAATATCAACAATCCACATGTAAAATGTCCTCGTAGCTTCATCATACAATACAGCTGGTGATAACCCATGACAATTGACATTTATTTCTGGTGAAACAGTAATACCATCATACGTCTTAATCTTCGTATCTTCTACGGTTTCATCACCAACGATATCTCCTATTACATAGTAGCACATGAATTTCCCGATATTAGGATTGTATATTATATGCGGATCAGAACCATATGGATCAGAACCATATGGAGCACAACCACGTGAATCAGAACCATATGGATTCGAACCATAAGGATCAAGACCATAGGCATTTGCCTCGTACTCAGATTCTATTGGTGTTCCAATGGGATTTTTCACTCCTGGTGGTACATGCCAAACTAGTCCATCATCAGAATAGTACAAACATGCATTTTCAAGCTCACCTCTCGAATATGCATATGGTGTAATAAACATCCACCATTTATGACCAAAGACGCCAGTTTCATTGTAATAGATAGATGGATGAGTGAACTGATTATATCCGTATGGGTCAGGTATTGATAACGGTAGACGATTTTGAGTTACATTTAGCATGTACATATTTGCATTACCAGAAGAATCATAACTGTATGCCACTGTATGTGGAATATTCTCTTGGACGTAATCACTTAGTCTGATCCCAGGGGTTGGCATCTGAATATCCGAACTGTTTGAGTTTACCCAAATCATTGCTTTGTCTATTCCTTGACTTTGGAATGAGTCATCACCAGCTTCGAAACTGTGTATGCCACCAATCTGTCCCCCTGATCCCACCTACGACTGCACCGGAACCAAAAGAAACGTCAGAGAATGTGCCTGGTTGTGAGTGTCCCCCGTTAGTGTTTCATTGACTGCCAATTCAGTGCCGTTAGTGAATGGCTTATTCAACACAACATCCGCAGAAGATGTGTTTCCAGAACCTGACAACACCAAATGTCCATTCTGTACTTCTACTTTTGAATTATTGTTTCCTTCTTTATAAGCTGTCCACTTTGATGTATTTAAGTTGCCTGAGCTAAAGTTATCGTAGGCCCACATGACTGCATCCCCGTTGGGCGAGTAGCCAGGCCTATTATAAACATTGAAATGTTGTGTGCTGCCATTCATGTTGACTTTGAGCCATAAATTATGCTGTGGATCAATGTAATAAGGCTGTGCAGCAGAGTTCAAGGTCAGAGATGTTGCAAGTGCAGTCCCCGACAATAAAATCATGCTGATTAATAGAAAGAATACTTTGTACTTCATTTCCATAATAGACCATCTTTTAAATTTTATTTTGATATTTTTACTGGGTTCTAGGGTGAGTGACAAAATATACGGGTTTGTAATGGCATACATGTCAATATAGTTTATATCAGTATTATTTATACTATGATTAGCCTATTTATAGATAAGTATTTTGAAGAAATTTATTGTGTTTAAAAGTACATATACATCCTAATAAAAGAAATATGATAGGACTTACGCAGTTGGAAAGAAAAAAAATGGAAGTTGAAAACCATTTAAAGCATACCGTTATTTCAATCCTTAGTATAAAGATTCACTTGAAGAATATATACCAGATACATATCTGTTACTTATGGAACTCATAGATCATTTGGAGCTCATAGAACATCTGGAACTAATTAAACCAAACCACAAGCATAAATAAAAAATCTCAAAAATAAATAGGCTTTAAAGTATCGATTTTATTATCTCACTAACTACACAATCAATATTTAATTATGCACAGTTTTTGGGACAAAAACCACTGTTTGATTTTTTTTATATCGGATTCCAGATTTTCGGAAATTCTGGAGAGAACTCTGGTGTTTTCTTTTTGTTTTTCACATTAGAAATTGCTTTCAGGTACCATTCGATTCTTTCTGAAAATATAATATAATACCTGATCTGATAAAAATTCATGTCTAAATATTTAGGTTAGCCAAAATTTATATATATGTGGATTGTGATTACCCTTGTAGTGATTCGATGCCATCAGAACAAGTGGAAGAATATCTGAAAACGATCTATGATATAGCAGGCAAAAACGGCGCTGCACGTACTACTGAGATAGCAAAATGCCTTCAAATATCGCCAGCAAGTGTTACAGAAGCGATTCAGCATATGGCAGAAAAAGGCCTTGTGGTCTATACACGGTATAAGGGCGCTACCCTCACAAAAACAGGGTTGATAATAGCTATCAAAATTAAACGGAAACATAGGCTTCTGGAAGTATTTCTCACCAATACTCTCCACATAGATGGAGAAAAAGCGCATGCTGAAGCATGTAAGATGGAGCACGATATTTCAGACGAGACAGAAAACGCTTTATGTAAGATTCTTAACGCTCCTGCTAGGTGTCCACATGGTAGTCATATCAGCTCCTGTACCATGTTAGCAGGCACATGTGATGAGTGTAATGAAGTCACAAGTTTGCGAAAACAGAGAACTAATGATGGGAGCATTGTTCCGATCACTGACCTTGAACCGTGTGAAAAAGGTCGCATCCAATTCCTCAGGGGCGATAAAAAAGTAGTGCAGCGATTATCTGATCTTGGATTAACGTTGAATACAAAAGTCGAACTACTGCGAAAGGCACCAATGAATGGGCCCATTGAAATATGCGTCAGAAGAACGAATCTAGCGATAGCAAGGGACATTGCAGATAATATTTTCGTACACATGGCAAAATAAAACGGAGTATTATTATGATAGGATGTGAGAATTGTGGGCAATGTGACCCAGCATCTAAAAAGATGAAAGATTTCAAAAGGGTGGTTGCTCTTGCAGGAAACTCTAACGTGGGTAAGAGTGCCATATTTAACCAATTAACTGGCGTGGATCAGATAATAGGTAACTGGCCGGGGAAGACTGTAGAGCGTGCCGAGGGATTATTGCAGTATAAAGGTACGAAGGTCAAGATAATCGACCTACCAGGAATATACTCGTTCTCTACATACTCGATGGAAGAGATCGTATCTAGAGATTTTATAGCTCTTGAAAAGCCGGACATAGTCGTAAATGTCATAGATGCATCGGCACTGGAACGAAATCTGTTTTTCACACTACAATTGATAGAACTAGGCGCACCGATGGTCATAGCACTCAACCAGGTGGACCTCATGGAAAATAAAGGATTATCTATCGATACTAAAAAACTTGAGGAAATCCTAGGAATATCTGTCGTCGCCACTGTAGCAATCAAGGGAAAAGGCATCAACAAACTGACAGAAATAATTATCGATGCAATCGAAAATAAAAAACTCCCAAACAAAATAAAATACGGTCAAGAAATAGAACAACGCTTGGAGAAACTTATAGCAGCCCTGGGAAATGTAAACACTGGATATCCTTCACGGTGGACAGCTATCAAGCTCATCGAGAAAGATGCTGAGATTCGCAGCCTATTCGCGAAGGCTGACCCGAATGTTCTTATTTTAGCTGATTCACTGGCTGACGATATTGAGAAGATACACGGTGAGCCTTCTGGAATAGTGATTACAGGTGAGCGCTATCAGGTAGCTGATATGATAGCTCATGATGTAGTCAAGGATGTCATGCCAGGAGTGAAAAAAAGAACGTTGACAGAAACTTTGGATGATATCGCCCTGCACCCATTATTGGGATATGTAACTGCTATCATGGTCATCGGGGGGTTGTTGGTCTGGACGTTCTTGATAGGTGCCCGTGTTTCTGATTTTATACAAGATTTCTTAACAGCAATAGAGCAGTACGAACCAGTCATTACAGGCCCTATAGAAAACATCATATGGAATGGTGCTTTCACCGGATTTGTAGCCGGAGTAACTCTCATAATCCCGTATGTTCTACCATTTTACTTAATACTTGCATTTATTGAAGATTCGGGATACTTGACTAGAATATCATTCATGCTCGATCGCGGTATGCATAAGCTCGGATTGCATGGCAAGGCAGTAATCCCACTTATTCTGGGGTATGGGTGCAATGTACCAGCACTTTACTCCTGCAGGATAATGGAAACTCCGAAGCAAAAAACACTCTTAGCCTACCTTGTTACGCTAATACCCTGCACAGCGAGAACTGTTGTTATTTTAGGATTGGTAGCCACATTTGTAAGTATCTGGTGGGGTCTGGCGCTATATGTATTTGATATACTGCTAATTATCGTGGTAGGTCGCATAGCATTCAAGGTAATGCCTGGAGAGTCGGTTGGTCTTATCATAGAGATGGCAGATTATCACGTACCCTCTCTCAACGTTATACTCAAACAGACGTGGGCACGCACCAAATCATTGATTATGATCGTATTCCCAGCTTACATCATCGGCAGCGCGGCAGTGCAAGCATTATATGCATTTGGAGTACTAACTCCGATTAATAATGCACTAATGCCGATAACTGTCTGGTGGCTTGGATTGCCAGCAGTATCTGGTATATTGTTGATATTCGGAATCGTAAGGAAAGAAATGACTCTATTAACACTGGCTGTAATTTTCCATACCACGAACTTTGGCTTGATTATGACTCCAGTGCAATTAATAGTATTGGCGTTGGTCAGCATGATATACATACCATGTCTAGCTAATATACTAGCTATGGCATCAGAATTTGGATGGAGAAAAGCAACTGCTGTAACAATAGCAGAGATAGGCACAGCAATCATGATAGGCGGTATTGCATTCAGGTTACTAAGCCTATTCATGTAAGCAGTAAAAAAACATAGATAAAAGAATTAAGTTTCAAATCTAAGTCTATCTACTTTGTCCATACCAAAAAAAGCTTATGAGATTGAATAAATATTGACCTTTGTGCATACTTAACTCCCCGATTGTAAAGAAATATTTTAATTATACCGTAAAGTTAACGTCTTCCTAATAAATGCACAGTTTTTGTGTGAAAATATATGTATTACACTCATTTTTAAGCCAAGATCACCGACTATTTTTACCTAATTATGTAGATAAAACATAGTTTTTATTAAAACATATGTTACCGGCACTAAAGCATTTACTAAATATACGATCCAAAACCGCTTAGCTCCCACAACACGCATAAACAACTTTAGCGGCTCTATAATCTATTTTTAAGTGGCTATAGCCTTTTTTATTATTATCGGATGAGAACCCATACCACAACCTATCAGTAGTTTATCACTTTTTTCATCCAATTTAACGTTTTTTAGAATAGAACTACATATTTGCTATTTGGGATAATTATATATTAACTTTCTAATTAAATTTTAAAAAAATAAAAAAAGAAATTAATTTATTTTATGATTAGCCGCCTTTGTGGTGTCTGTGGTGTCCGTAGCCACCGTAGCCCCAGCCGCCGTAGCCACCATATCCAAGGTCGCCGTAGCCAAGACCGTAGCCGGAGCTAACTGGTGCCAGGCCAAGTCCACTAACAGGTACTTTGACAACTTGTTGAGCAGTTGTTGTGACAGGGACGTCGACAGACTGTTCTTCAAATGTTGTAACAGGTACTTCAACAACTTTTTTGACAGTTTTTGTGACAGGTACTTCTACAGTTTGTTTAACAGTTGTTGTGACAGGTACGTTGACAACTTGGTCAGCATATGTTGTGGCAGGTACGACAGATACTGGAGCAGGTGCACTGACCATTGCCGGGGCAGGTGCACAAATTGGTAGTCCACAGCCAGCTACTCCCCAGCCACCATAGCCGCCATATCCAAGACCATAGCCACCGTAGCCGCCCCAGCCGTGTCCGCGCCAGCCACCGCCGTGTCCCCAGCCGTGTCTGTGCCAGCCACCGCCACTGCCCCCTGCACTAGCTGCCACTGCTGTCAACGATACTACAAACAGGGCTACCAGCAAAACAGCTAGTCCCGTTCTCATTCTACTGTATGGTTGTTCCAACATTTTATTTCACCAAACCTTTCAACATTTTATTGGAAAACTATACATTTGTTTTTTGATTTAATTTGATGCAATTTAATTTCTATTTTTAGTTTGTATAAATAAATCATTATTAGCATCATCATCGACAATATAAATTTAGTTATTAACATAAATAAATTTAATATGTTTATGAGTTTATTTTATAGCCTTAGTGGCAGCAGATATTGACTACTACTTTAACACCAACTTATACTGCAAATTATACTACAGAATCAGCTAGTGTTACAATGAATGTCCTAACTCCTACGCCGAAAATTGTACTAACTCCTACACAACAAATCCAACAATGGTTACTTTTTTACAAGGTTTAGCTACTTCTGGTGAGCTGGATGAAGGGTCATCTATTGAACTAACAGCTATACTCAACGCTGCAGAGACAAATTTGGATAGAATAGAAAATGATCCAAGTGTGGAAAATCCGTTTGCAAAACCTGCTGAACTTAGATACTTTATCACCCAGGTGAAAGATAAAATAGATAGGAGAGTAATTTCGCCGACTAATGGGCAGACACTGATTGATTTAGCAAATGCTATAATTAATTCTTTTAAATAATCAAGTTCGATAAACAGTGATTATTTGGAATGAATATAATGATCAAATAATCCTATACTTTAAAAATAATAAATAAGTTAAGAACTTAGTACAATTTACGTTCTCATCTACTTTACATAGCAGCAATCTATCCCAAAAAATCCACCTATCCGATACGTCACGAAAATCTACCCCATCGAATGACAAGATAAAATCATAAAATACAATTAGTGGTTCCAATATCAAATCTCTTCGATCTCGGATTGGACATTTCTGAACTTCAATTATTTTTCAGATGAGAACGTAACTACTCGTATAAAAGATACCAGCAACCTACAATTTTTGCTATTAAATTGTTTTTTTCTTGGATTCATTGCTTATATAGATTCGTTTTATTCTCGGAAACAGTACATATTTGCCGTTTTCGTAAAAATCAATTCTCAAATAATTCCCAATTTTAGGTATAAATTGACCAAAAAATCCCAAAATTAATTCGATTTATTCATTAAAAATAGCAAACAATATCGAATTAAATCTTTAATTAGCATAAAAAAGATATACTTAACGAAAATTCATCAAATAAATCACTACAGCTAGCAAATCGATGGAAATCGTCCTAAGCGCTATCAAGATCTATGACACACTCATCACGGTCACAAACTCCTTAATCCACATCGTGCACCGGGACCACTTTAGCAGTTCCAGAAACGATTTTGTGATGGCCAACTTAATTCAAGCCAACGAATGAGAACATTATATTGGGCCTACCTGTAGCTTATTACTTATTTATATTTATGATTGCAATGTTTATTGCCTATCGTTATTAACTCATAATGTAGAATAACTAAGTTAGGTGATTTATGAGATGATAGTTTCCTTATTTTGCTTATACGCTTTAAACCAGACTCTGTATTACATGGAGTAAAAAGCTAAATTAAATAAACGGTTTGCTTTTAATGCTAATGTTCTGGAAACAGTAAATACAGGGGAAAACTTGGTTTAAAGTCAAAAGTAGGTGTATAAATTTTATGAGTAAAAATGTAAATTTACAAATGAAATAGTAAAAAGCTATCAATGGAAAATTTTAATGATTACATTTAATATGGCCTGCAAGATATACCAGAGTTTAAAGTTAATTATTTAAGATTTATGCCTTTAATGGAATATCAATGCAAGGTTCGAGCAGAATAGCTGAAAGGTGCTTTGAACAAAAAGTTATAAGTTCTAGGGGAACATTAAACATTTGTGCTGCGGTCTCTTTATGCAGGTACATATTGGCTTTATACGCTTGTATATACTTTGGTTCTTTAGCTAGTTGACCTATGATTCTAAGTTCAATCGGAGAAAGGTCACAGCTATTATTTTATTTCCCGGCGCTGCTGAGTATATCTGTCTCCATTCTCGATACCCACTTGGCTGCTGTTGTAAATTAAGCTTACTGCTTGTGAATCTACCTGATAAAGCACCATACTGGTTAAACTCTCCATGCACTCTTTTTGTAATTGGATGTGGATATTTGGGCGGTTCAATCTCTGTCTTGCCATTTTTTTTGTATCTATTTTTCTTAAGGAAAATAATAATCCTTGTGATTTTATGTTGGCACTTAATGCAATAAGTACTCTAAATTTTTGCTTTTTAATGTGCTCGAAAGTCTGCGGCAAACGAAAAAAACAATAAATAGTGCACATTTATTGACAAAAAACCAAAAATACTTTATAATATAACTGCATAAAACTCGATGTCAATTCTTGTCTGGAAAATATTAATCCATCTATTGTTGATTCTCTGAATTGACATGGCTAAAAGACGTTATTACTAAAAGAGGTGGACTTGACCAGAAGGAGCAATCTCCTATGGTTAGTAACAGAGTTGGAGTAGTAGGAAATCAAAGCTTCCCATATATAGCCATCTCCAATAACTAGTTTCTAAAAAGTAATTGGAGATTGGAAACTATATATGCAACGTTTTCGCTATAATGTCTCAGAAACCAGAATTGGATAGGTTTAAAAGAATATTACGCAGACGTAATGTCGATTGTTGAATAACCGTATAGATCCGAACTAATTAGGTATTTAGTACAGATCGAGCTAATTGGATATTTCGGAAACGAAACTATTACGAGTACGTAATATAGAATTTTGAGAAAGATATGGGAAAGAGATATAAATTCCCATAACCTACATTCTGCATATGTGCACAGATGTGGAATCTGTTTGCCTATTAATTCACTATATCCATTAAAAGTTAGATTATTTTTTAAACCACTGTCTTATTGAGGAAATACATGCTATTCTTGTGTACATTTGCGAAATGTGGGTTGTAAAGTTTTGATTACACTTAAATCCCTATACAGATAAAACCAAAAGCTAAAGGATGCTTAAAGGGAAACTAGGAATTCTGTTCCTGAAAAATACCTTATTTTAATAAACTTATCAGCTTTTGGAAAAAACGATACAAAAATCCTAAATTTTTGTAATTTACTCAAGTTCTAAAAACCCAACCCAAAGGTGATACGATGCTAAAAAGACAGCTAGGAACCTCATTCCTAGTAACTTGCCTTATTTTAACAACCGTACCAGCTGCATTAGGCGGCCATAACACACGAACTATAACGGTTTCAGGAGATGGGAGCGGAAATTTTATTTGTGATGGAAAAGACGATCAAGTCCAGATTAACAAAGCACTTGAATACGCAGCTAATAACCCAGGCACAACTGTCCACCTTAAAGGCCAGTTCACATACTACATAAGCGATACTCTTCGAATCGGGAGTGATACAGTCCTTGAGGGGGATTCAGGTGTGAAGATTAAACTTGCTCCAGGATTATCCGTATGGGGTGGGCGCAG
>CAWKGG010000013.1:0-54392 GCA_963848985.1 uncultured Methanosarcinaceae archaeon | reverse complement strand
AACTTGTATATTTTGGACAGTTTATCCTAAAAAATATTATTAATAACCGGTAAATTAGTTCCTAGTTTTAGGAAGTAAGTGTTATTCCCAAAAGGTAAACCATTTCAGTCTAATACCCACGCAGCAGGCTACAAAGCCGGTAAATTCCCAGAGAACCATTATTAACTAATTGGATTAGATTTTAAGCTATTTTGGACTATAAAATTGAACTGCCAAATGCAAATCATTGTATCAAAATGAAGTGGTTTACAGAGACCAAGGGTACTTTGGAGCAAAATCAAAAAGTTATGATGCAACAATGAAAAGAACAGTGAAAAAACATCTTTTAAATGTGAGTGATCTCAAAAAGCAAGAGGGTCAGTTCAAAATGAGCTACAGGGGAATTAGTGTATCCAATCACTGAAAAGAATATTTAAGGCAAGAAAAGTTCTTGTCACTATTGTTCAAAGAGTGAACCCAAAGATGTTTTGTACAACATTCTATTATAATCTCTATCAATTGATGGCATTGAAAATAAAAAAAAATATTTTTAGAATAGGGAAGCTATATTTAAAATCAAAGAATGATAAACCAAAAAAGAAAAAGGGGCTAGATACAGAAATTAGCAAGAACTATTTTGGCCAGGATTTCCGCGAAGAAAGAATTCAGAAGTACAATAGGATCCCCGTAGGAATTTCTGTAAAACGTCGACTTCAACAAATTACGTATATAAACTTAATAAATAACTGGCCCAAAATTTTAGTTTACTAAATTGTGTATTAATATATCGATATTATTACTATAACAAATATATACTATAGTTCAAAATTTTAAATTTTTATATTGATGTGCAACAGTATTTGTAAAAAAAGTTAAACATAAGATATTTTCTTAGCCTCACAAGTAGGGTTTTTAAAGGCAAGCTCCTTCCCTTGAAAACCTACATTTGCAGTTTCGGACTTTTGGGAATGTTTTCGATTGCATCTGAGATAATCGCGAAGATTGCTTCCTGAGTTTTTCCACCACCCTCAGTTACTTCGTCTGCTGTTAATTTATGGGTTGTCATTCCACATGCCTGGTTTGTGACTAAGGCAAGAGAAGCATAACAAAGACTGAGTTCTTTTGCAAGGGTTACCTCTGGCACACCAGTCATGCCTACAATATCTGCAAACTAGACTCAGCATCTTATTTCTCCCTCGTTTCAAAGCGCGGGCCTTCTGTGCATGCATAAATGCCCTCAGTGTAGGGAAATGTCTGCTTTTTCAAGGGCTTTTATAAGGGCTGTCCTAATTTCCGTGCAATATGGCTCAGAGACGTCAATATGCACAGTAGTATCATCATAAAAGGTTGAAGACCTGTTCCGGGTAAAATCTATAAAATCATCGATTACCACAAAACTTCCCACGGGGTGCTCTCGCATTGATCCAACAGAATTTGTGGAGATTACACGTTTTGCCCCAAGGGCATGTATGGCCCATATATTCGCTCTGTAATTGATTCTATGAGGAGGAATATGATTTTTTCCTGAGTGCCTGGGGATGATCGCAATTTTTTTCCCTCTAATAGTATTGTGATAGGCTGTGACTTTTCCATAAGGGGTCTGTACTGACAGGACCTCAAAATTCCTGTATGAATTGAAACCTACGCCACCTAGAACTACAATTTCAACTTTTCCAATTATCTCTTCCATTTTGAGCCCCCTCTGAAACTTTTTTAGCGCCATTTTTTTCATCACAATTTATTCTACACCGGTTCATAGACAGCTTTGAATGAAATTGCAGGATCGAGGACTTTGTTTGTAGTCTCTACATGCCCATGTATGCACAATTTTTAAAGTAAAAAAATCTTTATATCTACACGTCAACTTCCCATTGCAATTTTTTATACTGTTTTATTCCAAATATGACTAAGTTGCATCTTCGAATTGGTTTCTAATTATCCATAACAATATTTCCAATTGATATTTTAAGTCAAGCTATTGATCTGTCAAATTGGTTTTCAATGTTACTCAACATTTACAGGTTCTGCTATCAGGGTTAATGTCTTTGCTACATTGATTAAAACACTCGCTGATGCTGTAGTATAATTTGTAGAATCAGTTGGTGTGAACGTAGTATTCAATTTATGAGTGCCTAAACTTAATACAGTTCTTGATGGAGGATTATATACAAATATTTCAGACATTGAAGAAGTAGCATTTAGCTGAGCTTTTCTAAATACTTTTTCATAGGTTATGTGTGATTGTGTAAGTAGCTAATCCTGTAATGTTTTGCCCAGGGCCAAGATCCTTGCTGTATATGGATATTAGGCCAGTTATGAGACTATCTACAATGTTGATAGGTCCATTGACATTTACATTTTCAGAATTTGTTAAGTGTGGATGTATGTGATAGTCTGTCCTATAGTGGAATAATTTGCTGGAAATGCTGATTTTACTACCATCAAAGCTGAATTCTGCAAGTCTAGTACTGTCAAGGTAGAAGTGTTGGAATTGGTATTATTGTTTCTTGCATACGCTGAATTGGTCACAAAACAAGCATCAAGATCAGTTTTTTTTATTACATAGGTAGCTGTTCCTTTAATGCTTTTACCTGGGGCAAATTCGTGTTGGATATAGAGATTTGGCCAGTTCTGTTATCTGTGACCGTAATATTTCCTGAGATATCCACATTTTCTGAATTAGTGACAGTATAATATGTATGTATACGATACTCTGGGTTCCGTTGCAAAAATTTCAAAATAAGCATGTAAATATATGGAGAATGAATAAAAGGCAAAATATTCAAAGGAAATGTACCAACATTATAAAACTATACCAAACAATTGATTAATGTATTTGACTTCATTACGAACCGAGTAATTTAGATCATTACTTGTCCTTTTTTGATCATATTCATAGCTTCAACTACTTTTAAATTTTTATTAGCAGATAGAACAGACTGAAATCCTAACATTGAATGAACTATCCGCTTTATAGATCTATGATCTTGTTCTATAATGTTATTCAAATACTTGATTTGTCTAATGCCTACGTTTTTAGGTAGTATTTTATCATTTTTCAGTTCATGTATAGCAGGTGGATAAGCTGGATTCTTATCAACTGTTATTTCTCTCGAAATTTGATTATGATTAGAACTCAAAGCTTTCTTAAAGAATCTCTTCGCTATTTTTTGGTTTCGTTTTGAACTTAACATGAAATCAATTGTATCTCCATTTGAGTCAACTGCTCGGTAAAAATATTTCTATTTACCTTTTACTTTGAGATAGGTTTCATCAACTCTCCACGAATAGTTTGTTAGTCTTAAATGCTTTATGATCTTCTTTTCGATTCTTTTAAATTTCTATAGCTCAATGGATATTTTAAGTACCATCTTACATTTAATAGGATAATTTCTCCTTCATAAGGCTTCCATTTAAAGGAATTAGATAGCATATCACTATCTTTGTTTTTCTTTTTATTCTATTGTATCAATTAGAAAGGATTTTTTGCAACGGAACCAAATTATGCATGCTATACTATACTTTGGGATAAAAATTATACCGGCTCTAAATTAAAAGCCTTTTTGCATTTTCAAGACTATTTTGAGTACTTGCATAATCATCAGGATATTTCTCAACTGTATATATTTCTAGAGCTTTTTGGTTGGCAGAAATAGCATTTTGAGTATTTTCACCTTTATCTCTAACCTCAGTCAAAGTACGATATGAAATTCCAAAATTATTTTGAGTTCCTGATTTTTTTAAATAGAGCGTATGAAAATCGTGATAAATAAAGCTGTTATAATAGCAAGTACGACAAAAATTATTATTAACCACTTTGCAATTTCCATTGAGAAACCTGCAATTCCAGTTGCACCCAATACATATGCAACGAATGCTAATAATAAAAAGAATACTGCAAGACCTATCAAATTAGGCATAATTTAACCTCCAAGTCATATTTAATTGATAAATAATTGATTCAGCGTTCTTTGTTGCTGCTGTTAATGCTACTACAAATAGATCTGCTAGCAAAATAGCTAGATATCTTTTTTGTCCTGTCAACTCTTATTTATTTTCCAATCTGTCTATACACCATATTTTTGTTCAATTTCCCTATAATTTAAACAATACAAGATGCAGTGGAAATATAACTAAGAACTATTTATTCATTACAGATAATTCCAAATTTTTGATCGATTGCCTATAAAATGGATACCACCAATTTGTTTAAACCGATGGTTTATCGAGATGTTTTATAATTACTGAATATTCTTACATCAGTAATTATTCATTGGTTTACTTAGCTTTTTAAATTAATTGTACAAAAAATAGTTTTTGAACAAAATTTTTTTATCTATTAAATGTTTTAAAATTGGACAATTAAAGTCAAATTTATGACAAGGCTAAGAATAATGAGTCAGAAGAAACCAACTATTGACTTATACCCCTTTCTTTGCTACAAAAAAAATTTATCTTTTTTTATTAATGCACAAATTTTGTATGAAAACGTCCACATCAGTAAAAACGTAAATCCTATTTTTTGGAAAAATGAGTAATGAAAACGTGAATATCAGTCCTAAATTATACTAATACATAATTTGTATTTAATTGTTGTTCGATTTTGAAATATTCCATTGGGAAAGACTTTTTGTTTAGAAACTATTTTTTTTATAAATAATTTCAAATAATTAGTTTGTATATAGATCTCTGTACCTATCATGGGTATGGTTTATCAAAATTATCCCAAATACAATCTTTGGTATATAGATATCCATACACCCAACCATGAATATGGTTTATCAAAATTCTCCAGAATACGATCAAATCGTTCGTGAGGTTGTTGATTTAATAATAGGAGTGAAATAAATGTTAAAACACCCATTTAGTAAAATGAAAAGGGTACTAACTATTTTGCTAGCAATCCTTTTAGCAGTACCATTGACAGCTGTATTATCGAGTGCACACCACTATGAAGGTGGTCCTATACAGACCTACTCTACTGCTCAGCAGCCAGGTCAAATTACCACCGATGAGGTTCCTGCATATTGGGACAATGGTGTTCCTGTATTTACCGAGGAACCCCATGGCATTAATACCGGTACAATTGAGATATTAAATCGTCGCAGGTCACCAGGTACTCCAGAAGGCGGCTCTTCCTAAAATTGAGATTTACCCAAATTCTCACCATTTTTTACTTTTTTATGCATAGTTTTTGTGATAGAATCGATGAATTTCCTAAATGCCATCAATAATGAGAAAAGGTTGCTGATATATTACTCATAGAGCTTATGGGACTTCTAGAACATGTGGAGCCCCTGGAACACTTGGAACTAATTAACCTAACCATTGTAAATAGAAAAATAAGGAAGTAATAATTCTATAGATCTAGCAGTGTCTCGAAGGTTCTGTAAAATATGGTTGATTATGTGTCTTTTTCTTTCCAATGAAAAACAGAAATTGCTTAGTCTATTAGTAGAATGAGTTAAACAGTTGGGGGAAAAATAAGCTTAAAAGTATCGGATTGATGATATCACTAACTGCACAAACAATATATCATTGTTGTTAATTTCATGTTGATAGGTGTAATATCCATTCATAATTTAAAAGGGTTGGTCACCTAATTTTTCCAGGGCAATAAAGACACTCCTTAAAGTAATAGATATTGCCCGATTTTATTTTGATTCTTCCGCACGCAGTCACAATTTGGGCAGTAATGGCCACGGTAGTAGTGATGAATCCTTGAGCCTATCGATTAATAAATTCGGAAATTCATTTTTCAAACCCGAAGACACTCTCACTATATCAGCTACCTCTTATAGCTTCGCCGCTTCTGCTTCAGTTAAGTGTGGCCAATATTTTGAATAATGTGATTATATATAGCTACACTTTTCTTAGTCTTCATCGCTTTCAATATTGATGACCATTCCTTTCGCAGCTTTCATCTGTCCAGTTTCACGATCCACTGCTACTCCTTTTGTGGCTATCATCTGCCAATCTTCAGAATCTACTGCTACTCCTTTCGCAGCTTTTACCACAACAGGTTCTGCACTCACTACTACAGCGGTCGCGGACATTAAGAAACAAATTACTAGCAAAACATTAAGTGTCTTTTTCATTTGTCTGAACTCCTTTTGATTTCCTTTTTATTAATTTTAATGAATTCAATTATACATCAATTAAATATATTATTTAAATTAATTTATAAGAAAAATAGTTTCTAAACAAAAAAATTTTCACTAAGGAATATTTCAACATTAAACAATAATCATATATTAGTTCTATTTTATCATAAAATACAAATAATACTTATTTATTCATATGTGATACACAGTTTTTGTATGACAATCTCTGCATAATTTGAACAGAACACCCAAGGAAAAATCATGGATAAATTATAATTTTCATTGGCATATTGTTATACCTAATTATTTAACAACTGCACATGCAAAGTACCCATGCTCCTGCGCATGATATCCATCTGTATGTCCCTTGAAATAATGTTCTTCGATGTCTTCTGGGCTTAAATTTTCTTTGAGACTAAATCCTAAACATGTGAGTTCGTCTCCTAACGTTGACGGATTTAAGCCAGTGATCATCGGTTCACCTATCTCCCTCAAATACTCCAACGATTTTTGCAGCTTTGGAGACGATTTCTCAGGAATAAATGCATCAGTATCAAGATAATCAAAGACAATAATGCTATTTGCAGGAGCAATTTCCCTGATAGAACGAAATGTTGTGAATACTTCATCTCGGGTCAAGAAGTAAGTGACACCAAGCCAATTAAAGAAGGTTTTAACTTTTGGATCATAAGATGATGAGTTAGTTAGTGCTTTTATCAGGCTTTCCTTTGTGAAATCTATGGGAATAAAATGTAATTTTGCTGGATGTTTCCAGCCTAACTCAGCAAGGCGATGAAGCTTAAATTTTTGTGTAGCTGGGTGATCAACCTCAAACACTTCCAAATGTTCCATCATCTTAGGTTGTCTGAATGCAAATGTATCCATTCCTGCTCCAAGAATCACATACTGCTTTACTCCATTTTTGATTACTTTTTCTAAACCATCTTCCGTATATCTAGCACGGCTGCAGAAAATGCCCGCAAATTCATGGGCTGCTCGTGTTAATGATTTTGAGGTAATCGCTTTTTTGGAGCGCACTGCAGTAGGTTCAGTATCATTTAACTGTTGATCCCAAGTCCAACATTGTTCAATCCAATAGTTTTCAATTAGTGCGATTTTTTCATTGGGTATTAAATTATAGGCTAGGTGGTCGTCAAAGATTTTGTCGGTAGCATGTTTGGAATGATAGGCACGCATGTAGGCTACCGTCATTGCAGTAAAGCTCGCTTGGTTTTCTTTCATTCAATGTCTCCGTATTCCTTAGTTAATGTTAGTCATAGGTACTGTTGAATAACCTATACTTGTTCAATTTCTAAGATTCTTTATTTTCATTTAATAAAAAATAGGGTACAGTCACTCAATGGGCTAGTTCCGATTCTCCTAAACAAACATCAATGAGAAATTATTTAAGGATTTTACAAGAAATAATGATTATGGAAAAACTTGGTAATCGCGAAATGATGCGAACTATCACTCTTGAAGAGCACTATGCTACCCCGGGATTTCTGGATGGCCCAGGAAGAAAGCTCAAAGAACAAGTTAAGATGGCAGAGCACTTTGGCTATGAGAAGATTATCGAAGAATTGTCCGATCTCGGCGATAAGAGAATCGCAGAAATGGATTCCGCAGGTATCGACGTGCAGGTATTATCTCTGACCGCTCCATCGGTGCAGCAACTCGACGCGACAGAGGCAGTAGAGCTGACCCGCGAAGCTAATGACTATCTCGTAGAGGCAATGCAACGTTATCCAAAGCGTTTCGCTGGATTAGCCACTCTACCGACCGCTGATCCAAACATAGCTGCTGAGGAGCTGGAGCGCATGGTTAATGAACATGGCTTCAAAGGAGGAAATATCAACGGCCACACACGAGGTCGCTATTTGGATGATAAATTCTTTTGGCCGATCCTGGAGCGTGCTGAAGCGCTCAAGGTCCCACTCTACATACATCCAACACTGCCGCCGGAACCAGTAATTGAGGCTTACTATGCAGGATTCTCACCAGAGGTGACAAGCGGGTTATCAAGGGCGGCATGGGGCTGGCATATCGAGACAGCGATCCATATTCTCCGCCTTATTGTCAGTGGAGCTTTCGACCAGTTCCCGGGCCTTCAGATAGTGATTGGCCATATGGGTGAGGCTCTCCCGTTTATGATGCCCAGAATAGACAAAGTTTTATCACCAAACGTAACGAAGCTTAACCATCCTATTGCAGACTACCTCCGAGATAATATTTACTATACCTTCAGCGGTTTCAACTTCACTACTACATTCCTCAACCTGTATCTTCAAGTCGGAGCCGACAGAATAATGTTCTCAGCAGACTACCCCTATAGCCCAATGGCGCAAGCACGCAACTTCCTGGATCAACTCCCTGTGAGCCCTGTGGACAAGAATAAGATAGCACATGAAAACGCAGAGCTCCTCCTACGACTATGACGATAGGATGAAAGTGCTACTAGTAATATAATTAATGAAGGTTAACCACATTAACCATGGTGGAGCAGAAGGCTTTATCCAATGACAACGCCCTCATGACGAAGGACATGTTAAAAGAAAAATTGTTTCCTTAAGTAATGTAGGAGGAATAATCCTTGCGCTCTTTAATATGATTTACAAAGAATAGCTTTGGTTCTTGTGATAATTGAATTCATTGCAATGATAACGAGACTGGATAAATTAAATAAATACAGATTAAAAATACATGATATAATATTCACAATTGCATATTAATTAATAAATTTATCTCTTCAAAACATGATAAATTTTGTATACTACCGCATAATCTCTTATTTAAATTTAATCCACAGATTAATAGGAATTGTGGTTTTAGCTATGGGATTTGTATTTGCAATAAATAAAGGAAGTTTGGAAATCAAAGAAAGAGGGAAAACTAAAGGGAATATTCAAATTCTTGAAGCTTTGTGAATTATAAACTTTATATCAGGCACTTTTATTTATTAGCTATTTGTTCAGTCACTAGGTTTGTTGTCAACATAGTCACATTAAAATGAATACTCAAAGGACGGATTGAGGATTCCAATACGACTAAGTGTAATAGTTATTATTCCAATTCGGGGATTTTTTCAAATTTCACGGGTGAGAATCCCTTTTCGGTATCTGAAACTCTTCTGACAGAAATGCCTTCGATCTCAAGGACGAATGCCTCAACTACCATAAAAACCTCGCTTTGAACCCTCAAACATCCCAATTTAACACCATCTTCCCGGCCTGCTCCCACATGCAAGTGGATCTTCGGTTTCCCGTCTTCAAGAAATATATTCCCAATTCCAAGAATCTCATGTACATCATCAAAAACAGACCAGATAGGTTCCGGAGGTAGAACACTCTCTTTCGGGCCTGTAACAAGTTTTCCCTCTCTTAATGCACCGAGCAGTGTAAAAAAAGCTGACTCAACATGTTCTAGTTCCGCAAATTTGATCAGTTCCCTAATCAGGTCATCCTTATGGTCAATCCTGACCGTAAAGACCCTGCCTATTCTACCTTTTGCATACTCCATATTTTCTCCTCATTTAGAACCAATTTACCATCCCATAAGCATAATAATCCTATCAGCTTTTGAGGCCATTTTTTTATTAAGTGGCTACAATAAATACTGGATTAGATTATTTGTTTAGTATATTGAGCAATTCGTATATCTGGGCATATATTTTTGTATCAAGGTTGTCTCTAGGTTCATCCTCTAGCATAATTGCAAAATAACGGCTCAGTTACCTTGCTACTGCAGCACTTTGGATATGCCTCCAGAAAGTTTATCATGTATGTAGTTCATCTGGTCTTCAAAACCCTCACTTACTTTAAAAATTTTTCGCAATTTCTTTTGCATTCTTCCTGTATTTCCCGCAACTAAGAGTTGCATTATTATATGTTTAGGGCTGTTAAATCCGAAAGTAAATGATGATGCTGGAAAGCGAAGCCCAACATTCTGTTCCACATTTCGGAAAGTTTTTTATTCGACATTTTGATCACATCGATATTATCTATCAACTAGGAATCTAAACTCGGAATATCCAGTTGGCCTATAGGTGGATAGAATGCCTTTGCCAGAATCCGGTCACTCAACAATTGCCTTTAATCACTCTTTTAAATTATCGGATTCACATCGTCAAGCGCGCTAAATTCTATCCAAATGTATAAATTATTGCACAGTCTTTAAGCCCGATAGTTGAACTTTCTTCTACCATTTATCTCATGTTTTCAAAACCATTGTACCAAAAATAGAGGGTCTCTTAAGTAAAGAGCTTTTGGCAGGATATTTATACCGAAACTCTCTTGTTTCAAGGCAGAATCTCTTACTTTTCAAATATTGAACCTTTAATTCATTTACTCCGATCCCTTCTACTTACAATATAAGCTGCTGTGATAATTAAACAGCAACCTAGAAGAGTTGAGATGTATACTGGATTTTTTAAAATGGCAACGTCAAAGAAGATTCCGGAGACTGGTTCTAAAAGGGCAAGAATACTACCTGTTTGTGCATTTATTCCTGAAATTCCTCTGACGTAAATAACAGCAGCGAATGTAATAGTGAAACCGAACATCATCAGAATATTAAGGTTTTCAATGAAAAGATGGATAGGAGTGAAAAGTGCAGATGGAAGCATAATGAGGAAACTTATAACAGTAATCCAGAAAGTCTGAGTTATACCTGTGTAATCGTGCCTCAGGTAACGGACCATGATTATAGTTGTACCAAATGATAGCCCTGCCAGCAAACCAAAAATAAGGCCTTTCTGGAAATTGGATCCAGTATCCACGCTCATCAGAACTTCTCCTGGGCGGGCAATAAGTAGCACCCCTGTAACGGCAAAAAAAAGTGGTAAAAGACTTTTGCTACTATTTTTTTCCCCAAGAATCATAGGAGCAAGCAGACTAACATACACAGGAGCTGTATAAAGCAGAAGGACTGCAACGGACATCCCACTATATTTTATGGAAGAAAAGTAACATATGCCTGTAATTGTATTCAGGAGGCCTAGTAGAATTAGGTATCTTCTATTTTTCCTAAATCTAAGCTGGCCCAACCCTCTATGGAACAATAGGTAAATAAAAATCATGCAAAGGCCAAAAAAAGATATTGAGAAGAGGATGGATTCAATAGACATGTCCTGAATATTATTTAGGAAAACGCCTATTGAACCGTAGATTATACTGCTAATTACAACTTCTGAATAGGGTTTGTAAGAACCTTCTTTTACAGACATAGTCGAGGATTAAAGGACTGCGAATTTATATTTTTTGGACACGATATAGAATTATAAGTAACACACATTTTGGTAATCGAAGAATGTGGAAAGGAGAGATTGTTACAAATATGATAATTGAAAAAAATGTTTTACTACAAAACGGTGTATTTTATACTAATTGATGCTTATTTAATTTTTGCTATTGCGAAGCTAATAATAAGTTTTATCACTAATGTAAGGGCTTATCTAGTTCAGTATCAATCTTCGCACGATACATGTCTTGAGTTGGTGTATTCTCCTACTATGGGAATATTTTCTCCGCATATGGGACATGTCTTTTCAGGTGTGATCTCGTATTTTTCAATCGCGAATAAACCGCGTGATATCAACATTTTCCCGCAATTAGGACAGAATGTATTATTTCGCTCACTCCCCGGAACGTTGCCCAAGTAGACATAATTCAATCCCTCCTCATTTGCTATTTGACAAGCTTCCTGCATGGTATGCACAGGTGTTGGAGAGAGATCTTGCATCTGATACTGGGGATGGAAACGTGTAAAGTGTAGTGGAGTTTCAGATCCCATATTTTTGTAAATCCACCGTGAAAGCTCCCTGAGCTCTTCTAAGGAATCATTGATTCCAGGAATAATAAGGGTCGTAATTTCTATATGGATTCCCAGCTTTTTTGCAAAGGCAGAAGCCTCAAGTACAGGCCCTAGTTTTGCGCTGGCAACATCGTGATAAAACTTTTCATTGAATGCTTTGATATCAATATTAGCCGCATCTAGATAGGGGGCTATATGAAGGAGAGCTTCAGGAGTCATATACCCGTTTGTCACATAGACTGCTGTAAGTCCTACATTTCTTGCTAATTTTGAAGACTCATAGGTGTATTCATGCCAGATTGTAGGCTCATTATAAGTCCAGGCAATTGACCTTGATTTTGTGGTAAGTGCCCTTTTAATCAGCTCTTCAGGAGGGATATCCACTGTGAAAGAATCTTCCAGGCAGGCCTGAGAAATCGACCAGTTTTGGCAATGTTTGCAGCGGAAGTTACATCCTATTGACCCAACTGAATAGGCATAAGACCCTGGATAATAATGATATAGAGGCTTCTTTTCTATAGGATCAATTGCCTCGCTTGATACAGTACCGTAAATAAGAGTGTACAAATTTCCTCCCCTGTTTTCCCTGACCTTGCAAAAACCTCTTTTTCCGGGTGAAATTTTGCAACTATGAGCACATAGACCACAATGGACCTTATTGTCTTCGAGTTTTTCGTATAGCATGGCTTCTTTTATCACATAAATCCCAATTGGAGATTGTTTTCAAGGATAATAACAGTTGTTGTCATAATTTTTTGATACATTTTAATATCTTCTGAGATCACCCAAATTTAACACTGATCTCACTGACAATTGACGACATCAATGCAAAACTCAGGAAATAAATTAAAATTTTGATGGTTCGAGCATCCACCGTTGCTCACAGCGGGTTGGCCAACAAAATTTTGATTTTTCAAAGCAGTATTCCTACAAACACCTAATGTCTTCCCTAGCCCTGTGATTCCTTTTCAGGTTTGCCAGTATTAGGATATGTTTCATGGTTGTTCTCTTGAACTGGTATATCTTTCTTCACAAAATCCATTTGGAAATTTACCCCATAATTTCAAAGCGTTGATAATTTCATATATAATATTTAATACACCAAAGATCCAAAGGCCATGATTCCTTGGAACCTGTCAAGACAACTTTTAAGATAAGAGCAGAAAGCTGTGACCAAAAAGCAACTATTATTTCTTCATGCTTAAAACTGTAGAGAACAAAAGCTTGGAAAAAATATTTTCCCCCTTAGAATCCCCGTTTTCCCTCGGTTCATAAGGATTCAAAAGTATTTTCATATCTTCTTCGACGATTGTGTTTGGCCTTATGCTTAAATTATCTTCCAGCACTTTGAGAACATGCGGAGATATACAGGCCGGAAGTGTAGGACCAAGGGTTATGTTCTTTTTTCCAAGGCTTAGGAGAGCAGATAGGACGAGAACGGCTTTTTGTTCGTACCAAGCTATGTTATAGGATACAGGTAAGTTATTAATGTCCTTGAGATCAAAGGCTTCTGCAAATTTTTCGGCTATTACCACAAGTGAGTAAGAATCATTACACTATCCAGCATCAATAACTCTTGGGATTCCACCGATGTCGTCAAGATTCGGTTTGTTGTAGCGGTATTTGGCACAGCCCGCGGTCAGTATAACAGTATCTTTGGGTAGGGCTTTTGCAAATTCAGTGTAGTAAGCCCTCTCCTTGTGCCTTTCATCGCAGCCTGCCATAACCATGAACCTGTTGATTTTTCCGTTTTTTACCGCATCTATGATTTTATCTGCAACTGATAGAGCCGCTTCGTGTGCAAAGCCACAAACAATTGTTCCACTTTCAAGCTGCTCCGGGAGCTTGCTTGTTTTTGCTTGTTCAATCAGAGGAGTGAAATCCTTTGAACCCGCTTCTTTTTCAGATATGTGAATAAGTCCTTCAAAGCTCACTATTCCTGTAGTGTAAATCCTGTTTCAATAGGAATCTCTTGGCGGGATTATACAGTTTGTCGTCATCAGAATAGGTCCATTGAATTTCTCAAACTCCTCGTTCTGTTTCCACCAAGAACTCCCATAATTGCCTACGAAGTTGTCATACTTCTTGAAAGCAGGATATGAATTGACAGGCAACATCTCTCCATGAGTATAAACATCAACTTCCATGCCCTTTGTCTGCTCAAGAAGCTGTTCTAGATCACATAGATCATGCCCACTAATAAGGATTTCTGGCCGACTCTCACTCCGATATTGACAGCAGTTGGCTCAGGGTTTCCCCATATGTTTCAGTGTTAGCTTTATCAAGCAGAGCCAAAGTTGAAACACCTCTTTTGCCACATTCAAGGACAAGGTCAATGAGGTCTATTAACTTAAAATTTATAGTCCTAAAAGATATTATATGTACATGACTAAATCTGTTGATGATGTTCATTGTATTGATGCTGGCTATTTGAACGCAAAACAGAAATTAGAAAATGCAGATATCGGAAAAGAAAACAAAGAGTTGATTGAAAATTTTTCAATTGCTCTTCGACGGGAAGGAACCGCAAAAATAACAATAATATGGTACCTATCCTATACAACTCGGATTGTCGAGCAACTTCAGGAACTAGGATTCAGTGAGACCTTGGACAAGCTGGATCCTGATACATTCGATAGATTGCTTATCTTTTGTGAAGATGAAAGGAAATTTTCTCCCAGCACTATCCGAAATTATATAAAATTGATTAAAAAGTTCTTCAGATGGTCTACATGTGATAACTCTCCTAAATGGGTCATAGATCTTAAGCGAAAAACAATTGAAAGCCCTGTGCAATCTTCCGACATACTGACCAAAGATGAGTTCACACAGTTTCTTGAAGGCTGCAGACATCCTTAAAATAGCAATGGGGAATCTGTTCTTAATACTAGAGCCAAGAGAAATTAAATTAATTAACTCTGTGCATGACAAGTTAGTTTTTGAGTGCAAGGCAGAAGAAGCGGCCGAAGTAGCAGCGATTGTAAAAAATGAAATGGAGAGAGTAGGAAGCATTTTCTGGAAGGATATTTCGTGTATTGCAAAAGTCACAATTGTCGATTTTTGGAAGAAGGAGTGAAGAATTGTTACTGAAATTTCAGAAAAAATTTCCTGCTATGAATGTCCTTTTTAGCTACTATGTAAACTCTTTCTACTTGATTCTTTTTGAGCCGATCCTTTTTTCTTAATATAGACTATTCACATAGACGTTCTTTTACTGCTCACTTCATTGTTACATATAACCATCTAATTTTGCTACAAAGTATCATCTGGCCCTGTAAAGCACTTCATTTATTCTGATCAATCTACATACGAATCATGAAGTGAGTGGTCATTGTTTTGAATCTTCTGATCAGTTCATCAACCAAGCACAGTACACAGTACTTCGAGATGATGGCGCACCACTCACTGTATCACAATGGCTGGCGTGTAGCACGTCCATGGTCCGATTCTCGTTCACTGAAGCAGAAAAATCAGTTGGAGTTTTCAGAGATGCCAACACATTGACTGTGACAAATAGCTCAACATTAGTACTAGCTTTGAGAAAATGAAGCATTATCCAAAGACAGTTGCAGCAGCTATGTAATTATATTTCACGGTATGTGACAAAACAATGAAGAGCAAATAGCTGATTTTGATCAACAACCCGGTATTACTCATGAATTGGGTTGCACTAGAATGAATACAGACTGGAATGAAGAAGTAAAAGTTAAGCTTTTGCATGTGACTTCAGAAATTAATTATGGAAATAAATTGTAACATTTAATTGAAAAATTTACTGATTTACTGTAACTTCTAACGTGCTGCTTTTTGGTTTAATTGCAGCCATTTCATTCAATTCTATTTTCCAGCTCTGTTCTCTTACCATATCGCAAAAACATCTCAAAATCGCCTTAGAATGGTTTATATTTAATATGACGAGTCTGAACCTAGTAGCCGCCATGCCTGAACAAAAATGGGTAAATCACCAGTTAAGTTGTATGTGCAATGTGTTGATTTGTTTTCTATGTGAAATGCTATCTCAAAATCAAAAGAATTATCCCATTTAAATTCATGTATATATATATCTAAAATAATAAAATATGTAGAAAATATCGTGAAGGTACTTACAGTGCAATACAAGCAAGATCATGGGGATTGAATTTGGTCGGAAAAAGGATTTATCCTGAGCTCACTGGTGCGACGTTTATCAAGAGTACTTTTAGAATATCATTACAATAGTTAAAAAAATGGCTCGGTGAGCCTGAGGATAGCTCATTCGGTGACCTGACGTGTATAAAGCCCACCGTTGTGTCTAAGAGAACTAAGTAAATCTAAATAAAACATTAATTAATAGTTATTTTAAAGAGTAAAAAGCGGTGTGACAATGGCCTAACCTACTAAGTTAACTCCTGAAATTCAACAGAAAATCGGTGACGGTATCTCACTTGGATTGACTTATGCTCTTGCTGTCGAAGCTTCAGGAATCACATACAAAACACTAAATATTTGGATAAACAAGGGGAAAATAGAAAAATCTGGGAAATATTTTCAGTTCTATAAACATATTCAGAATGGATACCTTACAACATGTCATTAATACTTTTGGATAAACTCTTAGCTAGTGAATTTTGCTCTCCACATTTGTTTAACCATGGTGACCCTTTGCTCCATATCAGGCCCCTCAAGTGCCTCCACCACCACTTCAAGCAGATTAGGTATTTTCAGATTCTGTGAACATTTCTCCATACATTGGCCGCACTGAATACACCGAGAAGCGAATCCTGAATCCGTATTTGAAAATATCCCGCTTGTCCATGTTACATAATTTAACTTTGCCCAATCCAAATTACCGAACATCTGTAGATTATTATACATTCTAAAGCACGACGGTATGTCTACACCGGAAGGGCAGGGCATGCAATATTGACAGCCTGTACAACCAATTTTCCTGTACTGACGGTATTTTTGCTCAACTCTGCTTACAATCTGCATTTCGGCTTCAGTCAGGGAATTCCAGTAGGCTTCATCTGCTATTTTTAAGTTTTCCTCTATGTGGGTCTCCTCGTTCATGCCTGAAAGCACGACTGTAACTTCGGGATGATTCCACACCCAGCGAAGAGCCCATTCTGCGGGTGTACGTCTCACCTCTGCTTCTCTCCAGATCTTTTCAACCTCGAGAGGTACCATACAGGCTAGATTGCCTCCAAGCATAGGCTCCATGACAATTATGCCAAGGTCCTCCGAAGCTGCATATTTAAGTCCTTCTGTTCCTGCCTGGTTTTTTTCGTCCATGAAATTGTACTGGATCTGGCAGAAAGTCCAGGAATATGCATCTACAATCCGCTTAAAATCTTCAATTAATCCATGGAAGGAAAAGCCAGCGTTAATAATTCGTCCGTCATCTTTTGCTTTATCAAGAAAATCAATCACATCAAGAACTTTCAGTTTGTCCCATACCTCTCCCGAGAGAGCGTGAAGAAGATAATAATCGATGTGGTCTGTCCTGAGTTTCTCAAGCTGAGAATTTAGGAACCTATCCATATCTTCGCGATTTTCCACAAGCCAGGATGGGAGTTTTGTAGCAACCTTGATCTTTTGTCGGTATCCATCTGCAAGGGCTCGTCCTAGAAAAAGCTCGTTTTTTCCTCCATGGTAGGTCCAGGCCGTATCAACATAGTTTACACCCTGGTCAATTGCATAACGTACCTGGCTTATCGCCCTTTTCTCATCTATTTTACCGTCTTCTTTAGTGGGAAGGCGCAAGCACCCGAATCCCAGTATCGAAAGTTCGTCTTCATTCTTTGGCACTTTTCTGTACAGCATATTTCTTCCCTTTAAATTTCTTGTACAATTTCTTACTGTGCTGCTTTCACAGGTATTCTCCTATGATCTATGGATTATGCTGAATGACTGATCACTATCTTTTGAAGAAATATTCAAAGTCATGTTTCAGCAAGATATAGAGGAAAATATCATTGACTTCTTCCTTTCTGGAATAATCATATCTCTGAATATTCATCCCCTTCTCTCCCTAAATCTGGTTGGAGTGATTCCTATGTTCCTTCACCTGCCGATTTTCCGTTCGTTGAAGCATTACTGGAGCAAGACCGTATCTATAAGCTTGAACACCTAGAGTATACGAATCGCTCTCAAGTGCTTGGTAGTCTTCATCCTTTGTACTGATTGCATTGGTAAACGGTACCGTCAATAACAGAAGGAGCAAGGATCGTACAAAAATATGTGGTACTACTTTGAATTTACTAAGGCTAATTTTTAGTCTTTCTGACATATCTATTACCTTCCAATCGTTAAGGTGCCAAAATAAATTAAGTGAATTTTTTGGCGAGAGATGCCTGCAGCCCATAGCCTGTAAGCTTAAATGCAATGAAAAAACTTTAGCTACAGCTGAACATAATACATTATTATTTTAATGTAATAATAATAATAATAATAATAATAATAATAATATAGTTTCTAAATAAAATCTTACCTATCATTCATAACTTCTTTTTGTCTGTTCGCTTTAAGCTACAATATACATACTAGACTCAATAAAATACCAGAAATCGCCCTATAATCGTTTATTTTTGATTTAATAGCCTAAAGTACTGTTCTATACATAAAGAAACTAAATAAATAGAAAAATACAATATTCACTTTTATTAATTATAATAAGTGAAAAACGGTGCAACCATGGCTAGACCGACTAAAATGACGCCTAATATAACCAAGAAAATTGGTGGCAATATCGCTTTGGGACTCACATATTCTTTGGCTGCCGAAGCTGCAAGAATCACGTATAAAACATTCAATGAATATATAAACAGGGGCAAGACAGAGAAATCTGGGAAATATTATCAATTTGCACAACACTTCAAAAAGCGAAATGCTGATGCGGCAAAAGCTCTCCTATAACACTTAAATGGTAGGGTAAAAGCTAGCAATTGCCAAGTTCCCATGTGGATTCTCAGCCGAAGGTTTCCTGAAGAATTTGGAAGGGGGTATATAGGAAAACAAATGTTTATTCAGAAAATATAAACGCAAATTTCGAGATAATACTTCAGGAAGCAGATTTACTCAGAAAACAAATTTTAGCTAAGTTTGATCGTTTTTGAGAAATTCATGATTCATTAACTGGTTAAATATCTAAATTATAACTTAACACATTTTTACTAGATTATCTTTTCCTTTTGATATTCTTTTCTGGCATGATTTTACCAGACTCACTACAAAAATAGTTTAGCTTCGGGTGCTTCTATATCCTTTTTGATTAACGAGTGTTTGTAAATGTATGGCTTGTGCTCGCATTATATCTGTAAGTTTTTCTAGACAGTTGCCTTTTGTTCCTAGATCTTCGTCTTTGACTTTAATTTGTTCTTGAAGCTTTATCGGCCGGCCATCAGTTGATTCACACCCTTTTTCTATTACTTTTAAGGTTACCCTGCCCTGCGCCAATTCCACTACTGAGTAGTCGGATTCTATCTGAGTTTATCTGACTGTAGTCTGACCTACAATGAGCTTAAGTCCGGTAACTACGGCATCTGTGTAGTTTTGATAGCCTTCTATTAAGACACTTTCTAATAGATCAATGATACTCAAGATGATATTTAATTTTAGCGTCTGAAATTTTAGTGCTACATAAATCACGATGAATTTTACCATTGATGTCGCAATTGATTTATTTTTTCTTTTTATTAAAAATATATTTATTTCAATGAAATTAATATTTATTATTTTGAATGAGTAGAGTAAAAATTGATACCTACGACATTTACTCAATCTGAAAATAATTAATAAGGAGTAAAACACTAGGTACTATAACTACAAGGGAATACAATGAAAAGAAGTGCTATTGGATGGAACCGTAATAATTGTTTAAGAGATGAAAATGACTGACTTGGATAAACGTCAAAAAACAAATAGTTTGTATTGCATTACTACTCTGTCTACTTAGTTTTTTGCTACTGATACATTTCGGATATGAGTACAAAAGTAGCAAGACAAATGAAATAATTCAGGAAGATGCAAGGAAAGATGCGCTCCAAAAAGCCGACTCTGCCATAAAAAATATCAATATGGGACTTAATTTTACTAGCACCCTTGCTGATGGAGTTGCAAAGGATCTGAGTTCCGAAAAACTGAAAAACGATTCCATGGTCAAGGAACGTCTTCTGGCTGAAATGAAGGATCAATCCTAGCATTTTTAGTATTGTCATTGCATATTCTCCGGCTGCCAATTCCGGGGAGCTTTATGCACCCCATTTCAAGAGAAACGGTTCAGAAATCGTATACGCTCCACTCATATATAATTATACGAAGGATAGTGAACAAACCGAATGGTACAATGATGTCCTGAAAAAAGGATCCAAAGCATGGATTTCACCTTATTTCGGAATTGCAGACCGCAATTATCAGATAGATTATTCGACTCCTTTTTATCTTGCAGAATCCGGAAATAGGGACAAAGCTGCAGGAGTTGTAAGTGTAAGTCACTCTCTTGAAGGAATAAGAGCATATCTAAATAGCCTCAACATAGGAAATACGGGTTATGGTTTCATGATCTCTGGGAAAGGAGAAATTATTTCTTATCCCGTCAAAGAGTATCTTAATGGAAATATTCACGAGCTTGCAAAAAAAGATCCCAATCTTTACTTCATAAATGAGAACATAAAAAAACAAGATTACTTAGCGACAAATTCCTTTACAGGGAAATCCTACTGGGTATTTCAAAAAAATATTCCTTCTACAGACTGGACTCTAGGATTTGTCCTTCCTCAGGAAGAAACTCTGCTGAACAAAAAAACTGAGCAAATCCACTCGATTATTCTTATAGTGTTCACAACTCTTGCTTTTTTATTCTTTCTGTGCCTGGTTTTTGTATCCATTTATAAGTATGATCATAAAGGGCTCTGGATGCTCACGGTTATTTTTTCATTCCTTTGTATCCTTGGGATGGGCTTCTTGTGGCATCTTACTGTGAATAATTCCGCTCTTGATAGCAGGAATGGGGACCTTGTTGTTTTCAACAGGGAAGATGTTGAAACGGTATTGCAACACGTCGATATGAGCTCAACAACTCCCAGAATTCCTACAGGATTTTTTCTTCAGTCCATGGAGTTCTTGAATGCTAATGATGTCTTAATAACCGGATATATTTGGCAAAATATTTCAGGCCTAGGGGTTTGGAAGGAGCTTCCTGACTTTAGTTTTCCGGATTCAAAAGAAACTACAATTGAAAAGGTATATGCGAATAAGAACACAGGTATTATAGGCTGGCGTTTTAAGACTACTCTGCACCAGCAGTTTGATTATTCAAAATACCCATTTGATAGAGAAGATGCATGGATCAGGGTATTGAGTAACAATTCTGCATCAAACGTCTTGGTTCCAGACTTTGATTCCTATGATACCTTGGTTCCAGAAAACCTTCCAGGTTTGCGACGCCCTTTCGTGCTTGATGGCTGGAATCCACAAAAAACCTTTTTCAGTTACAGGATTAATTCTAATAATACCAATATTGGATTAGGGAAATTTACAAATTCCAATGCACCCGAACTTTCACTTCAACATCGATATCAAAAGAAGCAGTAAATTTCCCTTTAACCCCGATCTTCTACCCATAACAGTAGTAATCATTCTTCTGTTTGCAATCCTTACAATAATTACCAAGGGGGAAAATAAAACTCATTTTGGCTTCAGTTCTCATGGAGTCCTGGGCTACTGCACCTCAATTCTTTTTACTCTTATCCTTGCCCACTCTTCTCTCAGAGCTAGGATTCCCATAAGTGGAGTCATCTACCTTGAGTATTTCTACTTTGTAATGTACATTGCAATCTTGGTTGTTGCCCTGAATTCAATATTTTTTGCGTCAAATCGGACGTATCCCCTTTATTGATGCAAAAGACAACATGTATGTGAAGGTACTGTACTGGCCTGTTATTACAGGAATTCTGTTGTTAATTACATTCTTGAATTTTTATTGATGGGTATTTGATATCTAAATTTTCTTCATTTAATGCAGAAATAAGCTTTAAAATAGTGGATTTAATTGTTAACTTTCCTACATACACAATTTAATTAACCTAATAATTTAAAAATAAAGAAATATAATGATTAATGATTACTGTTCTGGAAAAAATGTCCTTTCCTTTTTACCAGCAACATAGTTAAGTTTTGTTTCAATTGAAGACTGATGATGGTAAAGATGTAGCTATGAAAAGAGTACTGGCGATGACTACAGATGATAGTAGAGATATATATATGGGAAAGTATTGGCTACGATGACCGACGATTGTCAAATTATAGTTATGAAAAAAGTAGTGGTATAGAGACAGAAGATGGTAAAGACGTAGCTTTGTAAGAATGGGGGCTATGAAAATGTTGAAACAATCATTTAGAATGAAAAAGGTACTCGCAGTTTTGCTGGCAGTCCTTTTTGTAGTATCATTAGCAGCAGGTGCATGTCATTCGCATGGACATCATCACTGTGGCAGCGCCTGTCATACATAAGTTCCATCGATTGGATTTCCAGTTGTTGGATCAAAAGCCTGTGCATCTAATTGAGTTTTGTTCAATGGTGTTGGATATGTTATGTTAGCAAGTTTCGGCTAGTTAATTGTAGGAGTTATTTTACCAGGACCTATAGCCACGTCGTGAACACTTGTGGGATAACCAAAATGGTAAGAAGGCAATGTGGTTATAACATTGTTTTGAATTACAGAGACATTGCCAGAAACACCGTCTGTCAAAATAATTGTTGTTCCATCTGTGTGACTGTAACTCTTACAGGAGAATTGAAAGAGTCTAAAATAACATTAGTTGTAATCTTTTTTGTGGCAATGTCAAATACAGTGACATTACTACTGTCGGTCATAATATATGCAAATGGCTCAGCGCCTGCGATACTTATCAGCATAAAAACCATGGCTATTGCAACTAAGGCTATCGAGTACAATTTTGATTTATTGATCATTTATTTCACCTAGGGATTCACAAACAAATACACGATTAAATAACATAATTAATAAAAATAGATATAACCCCTAGTCTGTTAACATTAAACTATATTTATAAATCGATAAGTACAACTATAACAGTCATTTAGCTATACAGAAGTAAATGTTAATTGAAAAGGGTATATGGAGAAAATCAGTGATTCAATGCAAATATTTTTATATAATCTGTGTATTATTTATTAAATTTGACAAAAAATAACCTATCATTAGGCTGAAAATGAGGAAATGCACAGTTTTTATAATAAAAGCTATGTATTCGTGAGGGACCGGATCTATTTAGAATTAGATAGTCATAAAAGGAAGTCAACTTAGTCCTAAAAAATAAAAGAATTAAAGGTCTAAATACTTATTTTTTTACCTATTCTAGTGGTAGGTGTCCCGCGCCCAGCAGCTATGATGATGTCACAAATGGTCTCGTCCAAATCTTCGTTGTGCCACCAATGACCGTGGTCCAAATCTTCTTGGTCATGGTGCCACCAATGGATAGGGTTGTGATCTGCACTAGCTACCACTGCTGTCGCAGAGATTACAAACAGAACTGCTAACAAAATGGACATTACTTTTTTCATTCTACTAGATGAATAATTTTAATAAATATTTGATTTCAATAAATTGCATGTGTATCTTTTATAACTCCTGACCAAAAATTGAGATTTTTTAAATTCCCTATACTTTAGTTTTGTTTATATTACTCTGTTCCCGTGTTGCTCGGTTTCCTGCCTTATCTGCTTCTTTCTGACAAACATAGGCGCCATTCTTGGTGTTCCCGTACCAATGGTCACCTTTGAAATGATAAATGCCTGTGTTAAGATTAAGTCAAACAACAGTATCGGATGGGCATGCTGTTTGGATTATTGCTCTGTGTGAATGATTGGAATATTTTCTAACCATAAATCAATATTTGGATTGACGGTCTCAATTCGCATTGGTATAAATGAATACTGGATAATAGGAAACAAGTAATCATAGTGGCGTTTTTGGTGACTTCAGCTACAATCATACAGCATAATAACAAGGAGAGAGGGATTTTTGAGTAAAAATATATCCAGTTCAAATGAGAAATCTTAGCCAGTTGATAACTCTTAATTATCTCTAACTGAAGTAAACTTATCTATAATTTTTGTCCTAATGCCGTCTGCATCACTGACACCTATCTCAACATTTTCATTTTTATTTTCTGAAGCAACATTTATTTTTCGGTACACACGCCGACCAAAGTCTTTGTGGAACCTTCTGGACAAAATCCACATACACACTTGGCAATTTCCTGATCAACTGCATTATTGAGACGTTCAAGGCATTCCTTTGCCGCATCTGCATTGCACTTTTGAATAAATTTATAGAACTCAAAGCATTCTCCAAATTTTGAATTTTTGCCTTTCTTTTGCCATTCGTTGAACGCCTGATATGTGATTCCTGCAGCTTCAGCTGCAAGACCATAGGGAAGTTTCTAGAGCAATATTGCCTCCAATTCGTTTAGTTATTTTTGGAGATAGTTTAAAAGGGTGCGCCATGATAACGCCGTTTTTTATTTGATATAATTAATATTAGTAAGTCTAGTATTTAATATTTTTTTAGTTTTCTTCTGCGCGACGCTAGAGTTTAGACTAGATTAATCAAAAATGAGCCTTTCTCAGGCGACATGAGCCATTTTTTCACGAATGTAATAGCTTTCTATAGGATTTACGATAACAGTCTCACTAATTAAGCCTAGATTAAGTCATTGTTTAGACCAAATTAAAACCCAATAAATTTACTGTCATAGAACTATAGGCAGCTTCTCGCGAGGTTACATATAGTTTTATAACTTTGGAAGTATATAACTTCAGTTCTATGAATAATTTTTTAGTTCTATAAGACAGGAGCCATCGTCTAAGCTATTGAAATCGAATTGTTCCAAGGTATTTGCCATAGCTTTAAAATCTTGGCTAATATTATCCATAAGATGATTAGAACGAAAATCCCATGTCGAGATTTATATTAAGCTATCAAAATAGAAATAAAATTTTGATCAGTAGAACTGTATACTTTACATCGTGTTTTTTGCCTAATTTATCTAGAGCTATGCCTTTACCATCCCAAGAATCTTAATACACATTGTTCTCAATACTTCATGTTGTGAATTGAATATTTCTACTTAAAAATTATATTTTTAATCTATTAAACAAACTTGGATATTATTTTTTAAAAATTATCTGAACTTTCCAAGCTCCATAAAGCAATAACTTTTCAAATTGAAAAAAGCTATTCAGGAAAAAACTTTTAATCGAATATTAATATACAAGCGAAGAAAAGCTGCATTGTAAGGCCAAACATAACTATTCAAAAACAATGATGGATAGAGAATACAATCAAAGTCCTTGCTCCCGCAATAAACAATACAGAAGTGGAATAGATAGTCTTAAGATGTGTATCAATTATTAGTCCTACAACACGCCACTATTGACGATTCGGAGATGCTATCGTTAATTACGAACTTTTGTGGGGCTAGTTAAAGCAATTTTGTGAGTAAAGTCAGGTACTCTATGATATACTTAAAATAATTTTACTGTAGGGACCAAGAGTGAGTTGAGTTATCGATGGAATTTTTGATTTTTTGTCCCTTAAGTTTGACAATTTAGAGATGATCTCTAGAATTAAGCCATTAAAAAAATTTATTTTGCGATTGTTATTCATATAAATTCTTTATTTGAAGAAAAAAATAGATATTTTGAATTATTATCTCGATACTCATTGTAGACAGTCTGCCTGCTAGACGATCAGAACAATATGGGACTTATGCAATTCATTGGAAATCATATGCTTAAAACTCCAAACTATTTAGGTAATTAATACTTATGATCAACTGATGATATTTTGACACTTTAAGTAATTTAATTCTAAGGGAAATTAGATATGAAAAAATAATTTTACCGACGGTTTTATTGGTTTTACTTTTAATTCCAGCAGTTTTAGCATCAGACAATGTAAAAAATCAGGATTTTTCCGCTAACGTTACTAATGGAAAAAATTTCATAATATACAAGATTTACTGGTGATGTCACTGGTAAAGTTACGACTTGGCGTTAAATATTTGAAAATATAGGAACTAGCGCCACTACTTACAGTGTTTCAAAGATAACAACTCATCATAATTTTAAAAAACCTGGAAAATAAAATGTTACATTGAATGCATGGGGACCTGACGGCAATGATACACTTATTAAACCAGCATATATAACTGCCACGGGAGTGAGCACAAATACAATATACAAGGCTAAATTGAGCGGCTACAAAGCTAAAGCTTCTTTGAGTAAACATAAAAACAGACACCACTTCAAATATCATGAAGTAGAATAATGAACGATTGGGAGGCGATTTTAGCCATTTTTTGAGTGGGAAGGCCATAGCTGTGATAATCAACTAGACCAGAATTACGTAATTTTAGTACTAATTAGTTTTAATTATAACAATTTACAATATATGCAAAAAAGATATAAGAAATTAGATATAATTATAATTTAAAGGTTTTCTAGTTTTCGAGTAGACCTTTTAGTTTGCTCAGGCATTTCCTCACCTGCAGCTACAAGATCAATTTTTTTGAGATCCAAAATCATCCGGATAACCTAAACTAATAAATAAGAAAAAGTTAGTCTCAAGCAAGATCATTATGTCTACTCCTTTATTTGTGCTATTTATCAGTGTTATAATATAACCTGTAAATCAAATTTCTATATATACCCGGATATTAAGTATTAAACTCTTGAATTAACTTCATATTATTTTTAAAAATTAAATTATATTTAAATCCTGTATAATTGATTATTTTCTTCACAGCAAATAATCTTTTGAAAGCTGATTTTCAGCTCAATTGGTCAGTAAATATCCTAATCAGAATATTCATTCACTAATAATTAATTAATAAATGTAATCTGGACTTATATAATCCTACTAATGTATATTAAATTATAGTTTAGTTTAAATATAACTAGTATCATTTTATGAATGCCAAAATTTTGTTTTATTGGGAGGGTATTTAATGGATATAGATAGAGTTACAATAGATATTTACGATAAGTATGGCAAGAAATTAATAACAGGAATTAAGCCGGTAAATCAGCCAATTAGACACTGCCGATTCTTAAAGACTATAGAGAGCCATGAAAATTACACTAGAATTTGAAATAAGAAGGGAATGATTTTAATCCCCGGATTAATCATTTTAAATAAAATAAGAATTGTTTGACAATATTTTAATAATTATGACACTTATTAGGGATGTGTGATTAAAAATACAGCCTGTTTTCTGGTGTTACTATTTATTATTTTTATGATTGCTCCGACGAGCAGTTAGCTCTGACAGCAATTGTGCACCCTGTGACGAAGTATCAATTACAGGATTAAAACTCCGTAACAGGAATTATGCCTATTAAAGTAGGATTTATTGGATCTATCATACGTCCCATATCTAAAGTTAAATATACTGTTACTAATCCAACAACTGAAATATAAATTTGCAATTGTTTATCGCTCTGTCAGCATTGCACTAAACTCGGAAAATTTATTTGCAGTTGTAGAATCCAAACTCCAGGAATTTATTACGTTAGTATGAATGCCTATGGTCCACAAAAATGTTCTGTGAATAAAGTCTATAAAACGTAAGCGTCAATTATTGTTGAATCAAGAAACCTGCAAATTTTGCTGCTGATACTAATAAAAAGAGCATAAGATAGCATGAAATCATCCATCGCTTATTCAAGTTCAAATCTCATCTGTAGGTCAGCTCGCAAAATTGTTACACTAATTTTCATTTTTATAGGATAATATCAAATAAGTCCTAATCTGTGAGATCAGAACCACAGAATATAATACTGATTAATTTAAATTTATAAAATATATAAATAAAAATATACAACAAATTAAATTTAATAATCATTAATATATTTCCCATATCTTCAATTAGATATTTGATCGATCTGTGGGTATGCCCCTTCTCCTACAGATCACCTTTTGGATATCAACTATCAGCCGGATCAATTCAACTTTACTAAATAATTTTGATAGGGAAATCAATATCATTCTTGTTTTGCAATATGACCGATTATGTCAATTGATAAGAATCAATATTTAAAAAGCTTATTAACCTAATGAAATTTGTTATTTTTGTTGAAAGCTACTGAGAAAACACAGAAAATAAGATATTAAGGTTTTATAATTGTTCTTTCATGTAATTTTGTATTACAAGTATGCCTTATGTTATTTATATTTCTAATAATTCCCAATTATTCCCGTGATATCCCCATTTAAAATAATAAAAAAACAATAACTAGGGAATAAAAATCAAATTTCAAATTCGGGTCACAAACAAGCTGGGACTTTGCATAAAAATTATTTCATTTCCTTAATCCACAGGTGCCATTGTGAAGGAACTGAGAAGAAGGATGTTTATAAAGTGTTCAATACTCGATTTTCGTAGATGCTATTTTTTCGGCAAGCTTTGATAACACCTCGGTCCTCATTCCTTCTACAAACTTGATACTGCCCACTACAAGGTGGCCTCCTCCGCTGACACCTGCACCTTTCATTTCCTCCCTAAGTTCCCTGACAATTTTTGGAATATTCATAAGAATCCCTTTCGAACGAATGACAGCAAAGTCAGGCCCATATCCTATAGTCACTATAGCTCTACCTGGATTTTTTTTGACAAGTACATCGTGTACTTCCCCGGAGGTTTTTCCAGGTGGTGGAAAGGTGAATTTTTGGGCATAGTTCTCGACATCAATAACGTTCATGATAGCATCATTTGCCAATTTTTGAGACTTAACATTAAAAAGACAGGTTTCAAGTTGTTCTTTTATCATGGTATTTGCCTGCTCACACAGGAGAAAAATCAGTTTATTATGGATAGAGTTATCACCTAAATCTAGGATATCATCGATAAGACCTTTTCCACTGCTAAATTTAAGCCAAAACTGTTCATAATCTAACGCCAAAGCCATTTCTTTCAATTCTTCAAGAGTATAGTGATCTGAAACCAGAGAGATATATCTTGAAGCTTCAGGAGCTTCCGAACGATCTCCAACAGCTGAAACTGCAGGAAGATGTTTTATTGTATCGCTAACTTTGGGATTGATCATACGAGCAATCTCAGTACAGAGCATGCCTGAAGTAACCCCAAAATCCCCTCCTACATGTGCAGGATTTACGTGTCCTATAAGATACTGATCGACTATCTCATCAGGATGATGATGGTCAATAACAAGCATATCTATGCCATAAACCCCTGCCTGCCGCATGGAGGGAACATCCTCTTCGGTTGAGCCGTTGTCCACAAGAATTACAAGCGGCATTTTCTGCCCATGCCTTGAAGAATCTTCAAGTGCAAATGAAATATCCCTTGTAACATCCGCAAGTTCATAAAAAGGGGCCTTCGAAGGAGCTCGCTTGTAGAAATAATATTCTGCGTCTGTTCCACCTATATCAGTAATTAGGGGTAGTATAGCCCTCTCAATTGCAATTGCCGAGGTAATCCCATCAGCATCAGCATGATGCCTGAGTATTATGGGCCTTGAATGAAAGATAGCTTTTTTAATTTCTTTAGCTACAAGAAGCATCCTGGGTTTGAGCTTTTCCATAATATCGCTTTTTATAAGAAAAGGAACTTCAGAAGGTGATGCTTTTTCATCAATTACTTTTTCAACTCTTGCCCTGACAACTGTCTCCTTTTTTCCAGTAAGCAGTTTCATACTCTTGACTTCGATCTGAACCTGCTCATCTCTCAAAGTTACTTCTCCAGTGATTGAAACAATCATATCTGCATCGATGTGTGGATATGTACGTTTCCCTGCGCTCTCGAAAGCTGCACACTGAATAAAGCCTCCTTCATCGTTAATCGTGAAAATAGTTGGCCCACTTGTTTGCTTTACCTGGATAACATCTCCTTCTATTCGGATGATCCTACCCCTCATACTTGGGTCTATTTCAGCAGAGTTCTTAAGCGGGAGCTCTTTCTCAATCTCTACTGTTTCATATCTTTTAAGGGTTTTCGGAATCAGATCGAGTTTTCCTCCAGCTTTGATGCTTTTCACCAATACGATCACTGGATCCCCCATTTCAGGTAGTGTCCCAACGTTGCTGGAGTGCATAAGCCCCCTTATATGGGGATTCAGGTCAACAAAAACTCCAAAAGACGCTTTACTGTTCACTACGCCATGGTAAAGTTTTTCTGCTTCCACGTCCTTAATATCACAGGAATCATCAAGTGAATAAACATATTGAGAACTGGAGCATGAATCGCATATCTCATTCTCATTATCCCTAAATTCTAAAATGCGCGCCCCACAAACCTTACAAGTGTATATATTTCCGAGCCCATCACAAGTCCCACATTGTAGTTTTTTTTCAAAACTTCCAGTACCCTGACATTTTTCACATGTTGCTCCTTCTTTCAGGAAGTTGTCAATATCTTTTTCCGAAAATTTCATGAAATCTACTGATTTTGACTTGCCCTTTCCCTTACATAATGGACATACATCAGTTGAAATAAGTTCATAGCCACGTCCATGGCAGTCTGGACATTCCTTACTCATTAATATCAACACCGTTGGTTCTCTCGAACCTCGTTTTCGTAATTTATACTGTTCATGATGGTTCAGAATAAACTCCTGAATTCAACATAAACTATTTCTTTTAATCAGCCTTCGAGTATACTGATTCGCCAGGTTAGCCTATCTATCAATACATTCACTTTCTTTCCTTCTCTGTCATCCGTTTTTTCTATATTTTGTATTTCTATATCATATAATCATTTTTGAGGCAATAGTCCTTCTAGTTAGGTTTTTAGAAGGATCTTTAGGTTTCTGCACCATTGGGTATCTATTATCAACAATATTACCCTCATCAACAATATTACCATCCTTTGGAGCTTTCAAGGACCTGAGAAACTATCGACCATTATGAATCCGAAATACGTAGGAAGTATATAGAAAGGATTTAGATAGACCCATTAATTTGATCTCAGGATTATATAATTATGTAGCAATGAATCGAGAAAATCAAAGATTTATCGAAATCCTCAATAATTCGTGGATATTTTGCGAGATTACATTACATAAAATTTTTGAAATAAGAAAGCTTACTTCAAAGTATTTTTTAAGATAATAATTCAGATAAATAGTACTTAGTTCTTATTATTTTTGAATTAACATTAATGTAGCAGAGATCATGAATTATGCTGGCTTCATCAGTGAATTATTGTTTCTTGTATTAATAATTGTATTATTAACACTTAGGCAATTTATAAATTTTGTAGTGAATGCAAGAGGTAATTTCTCAGGGCCTATGAAGTTATATAAATAAATTTCAAAGAACTGAAGCTTTGTAAATGAGCATAGGCAAATTTGAGATGTTTGTATCATTTCAACTACTAAAAATTGGAACTTTGAGAGCAGAATCAGTAAAAGTTTTCATAAGTAGAAATTAATGTTAAGGTATTTAAACGACTGAACTTATATTTATTTCAGATAATCATTACTTACCGAACTTGTTTGCTTAAAGAATTCATTATATCACTTGCTGCATCAATCAGTGTCTGTAATTTGTCGGCGAAAGTACTCCCAAATGAATTTTATATTTTACCGAGCTGATCAAAAATACCACTCATTTTTCCAGGTACCATTGTTATTTAACATTTTTTACATTTGATTTCTGGCCGCTCCTTAGAATATATGCATCATAACTTATTATCTATAAATTTAGTATAGGCTAGGTCTGTATTGGCACTTGGGATTGTCTCATCCAATGAGAATTAAAAAAATGGTGCCATCATAAAAATCGATCCTAGTTTCTCTAAACTGGTTTATACGGGCTGTGTAGGCTAATGGTTTTTGGTGACATAGGTGAGTGACTATGTTAAAAATCGATAGAGACCATGACATAGACAATGGCGGTTTATGTGGATTTGTTGGCTGTGGTGGTTTATTTGATGATTTTTATCTGATAATGGCCTTTTAATGTAAATTAATCTATTTAATTTTATATTATTTGGCATTTTAAAAAAATAATTATAGTCACATTTTGTGTTTATTTGACAAGTTATGCCTAAAATTAGCTAATTTGGAAATAAATTTTGATACATGTCGAGAAATCTGCACTGATTCTAGAGAATAAAAAGAATCTATATAAGCAATGAATCCAACAAAAATCGGTTTAATAGCAAGAATTATAGGTGCTGGGCTTTTACAAGGGTAGTTACGTTCTCATCTGAAAAATAATTGAAGTTCAGAATGTACAATCCGACATAGAAAGATTTGATATTGGAATCACTAGTTTGCATTTTATGATTTTATCTCTTTATTCTATGGGGTAAACTTTTGTGAAGTATTGGATAGGTGGGTTTTTTGGGATAGATTGTTGCTATGTAAAGCAGATGAGAACGCAAGTTATACTAAGTTCTTAACGTATTTATTATCTTTAGTGTGTAGGATTATTCTATCTCTATTTTAATTAGATATTTTTTTAACAGTATTTTTCTTTCATCCACCCTTGTCAGGTAAATAAACTTTAGCATAAGATTAAAACAGTGCCCAGGGTTTTAAATTATTTTGAACTGGAACATTCTTATATTTTATACCAAATTCATTCAACCGTACTTCAGTGGCAACGAAAGCTCCAACATTAACTTCAATGTCCTGAGAATGTGATGCAAGATCATTCAATTCTTTGTTTAACACCATCGTCCCTACGACTTCATAACTACGTAAGTGAATGAAATCATTGCTATGTTAACAATTAGCGTTAGAATTAAGAGAAATCGTGACTTTTTTAAAATTGCACCCTTGGCATTAGGCAAGAAAAACAGTGGAAAAATCGGAAATAGCTATAATTGTGGTGCGTATCTTGCCTACCAGGAGTAGGTATTAATTGAAATAGAAATGCCCAGCAAAAAAATAATTAGTAATTTTATCAAAGTATCTGGATTTTTTAATACATCAAATATCCATATCTTCAACATGCATAGTACACTCACTAAACATAATCCAACAGCTCCACGAAACTAAACACCAAATCCACTCACCCTAGCATCTGGCCGATAGAATGCGTCTAGTTCACTACTGGAAAATGTAAATGGAATTTTGAATTCTGTTGGTTTTGTATATACTTCTTGGTGTGAAAACACAGATCTAATTAAATTAATAAGTAGTGGATGGTTGTGGAAATTCGCTGGTATATCTTGAACCGAAAGTAGATCTGTCGCTCTCCCAACTGATGACATACTACCTAAGAATGGTACCGGATAAAATGGATTATGATGTTCAAGTGTATTAGTCACATAAGGATTATAACCGGCAAATATAGCTCCTATAAAAAAAGCCACAGCTTGATATTTTGAAACCAATTTGAATTTTTCTTTTTGATATACCCACAAAAATGCTAAAAATCCAACTGAAAAAATTAGAGTATAAACAAATCCGGTAGCTTTTAAGTTTATCATTAAAATTGAAGTGGTTGCAAGTGATATAAATGTTAAGTGATTGCTTTTTATGGATATCAACCAGATTAAAAACAAGAAACAAGAAATCAAACATGCAAACTGTCCATCCACCATGTAGCTCAATGATTGATATATACTAACTGGATTCACAGCGACTAAAAATGCAATTACAAGTGCTTTTTCTATTTTTATTTTTGTCATAGATAAAATAGTAGCAAGTACAATTAGAAATGTGGTGATTATAAGGACAATGTTACTTGATTTACTTTTTTCAATATTTCCTGATATCTTGTATAAATCCGCAGCATTTAACTCAGCTGCTCTAGGATAAGTCTCAGTTATATTAAATGGAGTGTCACCTACGTTATCATAAACAGGATTAAACCCATTGATTAATTCCAGTACGGTTGCTGGATGATAGGATTGACCATCATAAGAGAAATCATAAAAAATACCACTGATAAAGATACAACTGCATAAAATTGCAAGGGAGGATATACCGGATGATATATGGACAAACGTGCCCCCTGCAAAGTCAAGGGTCTTTCCCGTGAGAAATCCACCACCTGATACCCAGTGAGCTATAGGAGCATAGACGAAGAGACCCCATAATAAAATGAATGTAATATATGACTTGAATTTGATACGGCCCACAATAGCGCCTGAAATAAGGGCAGGAATAATTATTGCAAACATACCCTGAAATGCAATAAACGCATATGTGGGAATGGTACCTGTTGCCGTGTAAGGATCAATGCCTCGCAAGAATATATTCTCAAGGCCACCTATGAACGAGTTCCCGGATGAAAAAGCGAGCGGTTAACCAATTATTACCCATTCAACGGCTATAACACCCATTCAACAAATGAATGCATCATGCTGCTCAAGACATTTTTACGTTGGACTAGTCCTCCATAGAATAGTGCAAGCCCAGGAAGCATTAAATGATACGAGTGCTGAAGAAATCAACACCCACGCAGTATCTGCAGCTACGATAGTTATTTTCAATCACCTCTTAAATAGCATCGTATCCATTTTCACTAGTGCGAATTCTGATCGTATTCTCTAAAGGAAGTACGAATATTTTTCCGCTCCCGACATAGCCGTCTTCGTCTTTTGCTCCTCTCCTGATTGCGTCCATTGTCATTTGAAGACTAAAATCATTAACTGCAATCTCAAGTTTGATCATTTCAAGCAGGTGTGCTTCGTAATTTTGAGCTTTATTTCTATCAAATTCTAGATATCCTTTCTGGGAACCGTAGCCTGAAACGGATGACACTGTAAGTCCATTTACTTCAATTTTCTGAAGCTCTTTTTTGACTGCATCAAGCTTTTCAGGTCTTATCATTGCGATTATATATTTCAAAGAAATCACCACCAATAGATCTCCTACATATGTAGTTTGTACTTTATAGGATACAGACAATAAAATCAAAAAATTATTTAAATTTGTTGTTACTATAGTAGTAACAAATATTCCAAAATAAAGCTCCAATTAATTCGTAATCTTGAAAAAACTTGGGCTAACTGAAAATGAAGCAAAAGCGTAGGTAGGACTTTGAGTTTGAGAGAAGCTAAAGCTCGTGAAATTATGGACGGAATTAGGGAAAAATTGATTATTTATTCTACCAGTTCCGAATTGCTACAGGAGTTTGAGCCCAAAATAAAAAGATAAGATGGTATAGGTAAGTTAGTAACCTTAAAAAAATAGCTAATAGAGTTCTGGTGAAAAAAACAGAACTGGGTCGATATTTTCAATATTAAATTTTAGTTCCATTGAGTATGTTGACAGCTTCTTTGAGCCCTTTCCAACCTATAACTATCACTTGTTTTCCCTCTAATTTCTTATAAGTTTCAAAGAAGTCAGTGATTTTCGTTAATAAATGCGAGGGAACTTGCTCAAGTGTTTCTATAACGTTACATACTGGATCATTTTTTGGAACACATAGTATCTTTTGGTCTCTTCCGTCATGATCTTCCATGTCAAATAATGCAACAGGGTACACTTCTATTTCGCATCCCGGAAATGTAGGTTCCGATGTTAAAACAAGTGCATCTAAAGGATCTCCGTCAAGTGCTAAAGTATTTGGGAAAAAATCATATTCACATGGATACACAATTGAGGAAAAAAGCACTCTATCGAGTCTGAAAACTTTTTTTCTCTATCATATTCATACTTATTCCGACTTCCTCTTGGGATTTCGATAACCACATTTTCAACTTGTCTTTCAGCCATTTTACCACTTCCTACTATCTCTACTTATTAATTGAGAGGCTTTTCGAAAAATATAGGTAAAGGTATACCTGTACTTAAGTGTTATATGTGACTTCACCATGCTGTGTCTGGTCAAGTCTGATGTTTCTTTCACTTTCACTAACCTTGAACACCATCACTTTGTTGAGTTTGTACTTTATAGGATACAGACAATAAAATCAAAAAATTATTTAAATTTGTTGTTACTATAGTAGTAACATGTATTCGCAAATAAATTTTCAGTTAATTCGTAATCTTGAAAAGCTCGGGCTAACCGAAAATGAAGCAAAGGCATATGTAGGACTTGTAAGTTTGAGAGAAGCTACAGCTCGTGAAATTCATGAAGCTACAAGTGTTCCGAGAGCTAAAGTATATGAGATTCTTAACGCGCTTGCGAAAAAAGGTTATCTGGAAGTGAGACAGGGATCTCCAACATATTTTCGAGCAGTTGATCCCAAAAATGTAATAGAAGAAATAAGAGACGATTTTTTAAACTGCTCAATCGATACACTAAACCAGCTCAAGGAACTAAACTATGAACTCCCAAAAAATTCTCCTGTTTGGTATATTCAGAGTGACCGTGTACTGAAGACACGTATACGTGAAATTATGGACGGAGTAAGGGAAGAATTGATTATCTATTCTACCAATCCAGAATTTCTACAAGAGTTTGAGCCCGAGATAACAGAATTGGAAAAAACTTGTAGTTTAAAGCTTATCGTTGATAAACTGGACAAGTTCACATCAATACCTCTTGATTTCAGAGAAACTTCAAAAAAGTTTACAAGTTTTATGAATAAAATTTCAATTGAAGGTGTTCAGTATAAAGAAGAATTTTTTATGATTGCTGATGGAAAGATATCGATAACAGTTTACATAGCAGGGAATCTAAGAGAGGGCTTGATAATTAACTTACCTCTTGTTGCCTATTTACAAAAATCTGTCTATGAAAGACTAATTGTGCCAAATGATATCATAAAGGACAAGTAAAGCCTATTTGTCAGAATTACCTAAATTTCTCAAATCTCTAATGCTTATGTGAGAGTTCCATTGCGAAAAATTATGAAAAGGAATCACTGAGATTAGTAAGCATTGCAGGAGGCATTTGAAGCAGGATAGATAGATAGGGAAGTAATTTTAAACAGTGGCTAATCGGTTCTAGTGCAAAAAATCTGGCTCTATTACAAAATCAGTGTAAACCTTCACATTAAGGGAAACTGATAGCTTTCATCAAAGAGTCAATCAGGATTTACTGTACTTTTGGTACACAAACCATGTATGACAGTTTTGTGAATCTGCTGTAAATTTGAAAAAAGTTATCTAATCCATTATTACCACTAATATATTTGTAGCTTCATGAATTTCACGAACTGTAGCTTCTCTCAATCTCAAAGTCCTACCTACGCTTTTGCTTCATTTTCAGTTAGCCCAAGTTTTTTCAAGATTACGAATTAATTGGAGCTTTATTTGGAGTATATGTTACCACAATGGTAACAACAAATTTAAATAATTTTCTATTTTGTTATCTAATATCCTATCCGTATAAACTCAACAAAGTGATGGGACTCAAGGATATTATGGAAAAATCTCAAATGAGCCATCAATATCTTCAAAGAAATTAAGTTTTGATATCTGGATAAAATAAAAATACGAAAATCGAGTTCAGTTTTAAAAATTTAATAATAAGCATGTAACTACATGGAGAGTGAAATAAATGTTGAATCAATCATCTAGTAAGATTAAAACAGTATTGGCTATTTCAATGGCAGTACTTTTTGTTGTATCGTTGACAACTGTAGCAGTTGAAGCACGTGGCGGTGGTGCCGGCATTTCTGGCGGTTATAGCGTCGATGGCGGTATTTATGACAACCCTTTATATTTCCCGAATGGGAACCCCTATAAATCCCACAACAACAAAATTATGAGATGTAAACCAACTAAATTACGGTGGTTATATCTATTAGTCATAGATAACTATTTCCAGCTATTGGATTTACTCTTTTCATCAGAATTCTATTAACTACTTTTTAAGGTTGTTTCCTACCGACATCAACCTATCTTTTTATCGCAGATTCAAACTCATGTAGTAAATTAGGGACTTGTAGAAGAGATGATCAATTCTTCCCTTACTACGTTCATAATTTCATTGGCTGTAGCCTCTCTCAAGTTCTTAAGGCCTAATATGTTTTTTCTTCATTCTTTACTTATTCCGAGTTTTCATGATTACGAATTAACTGAAGATTTATTTGTGAATATGTGTTACCATAATGGTAACAACAAATTTAAATACTCTTTGTTTAGTATTTTTCTCTATAGCAGGATTAGAAAGTTATTGGCCTATTGCTGTTGATTATATATCTAAGCGCGTAAGTCCTGCTGTATGATACAGTGTGTGAGAAAATTGAAACTATATGGAGATGATTTTATGACAGAAACAGAAAAATTAGGCTTCCCGGAATATTTGGAATTTGACGCAGAAAAGACCCGGAAAGAAATAGTTGAATTTGTTCGGAATCAAGTGAAAAATTTTAAGAAAGACGGGGTAGTGGTCGGCCTTTCTGGCGGACTGGATTCGTCAACGGTTGCATACCTGTGTGTTGAAGCACTAGGCAAGGATAAGGTCTACGGTCTTATACTGCCCGATCGTGACACTAAGCCACAGAACACAGATGATGGTATGAACTTGGCTAAGAGCCTCGGAATACCCCATGAGAAAATAGTTATCTCACCGTTTCTAAAAGAGCTGGGTGCGTACGACATCGTTTCCCACGAAAAGGCATCTGACAGGAAGTTCATAGAGGAGACCCTTAAAAGTAAAAGTGTTACCATAGTCAGTGAGAATGTGCCTGAGCACTTCAGCCAAACGGCGACTGTCGGTGCATGTTCCCCATCTGTCAGGGATTTTATGGCTGTGGGGGGAGCAAAATTACACATAAGGATGACGGTATTGTATTTCTATGCCACTCTCAAAAATTACCTTTTGGTTGGCACCGATGACAATTCCGAGTTAACTATGGGCGTGTACGACCGGTATGGCGATGGTGCCTGTGACATTTCTATCATGTCGCATCTATACAAAACGCAGATAAAACAACTGGCAAAACACATCGGGGTACCGGATCACATCGTAAACAAGACATCTTCTGCTGACCTGTTTGGGGACAGCATGCCTAACGAAAAGTTAATTGGTTTATCTTATCTAAAGTTGGACGACATCCTCTGCGGCATCAGGAAGAGCGGCTTAAATGATGATGATATTGCCAGAAGAGCTGGAGTGAAACCGGCTGTAGTGCAATCTGTCAGGAAAGGTATGAAAGATGCCAGCTTTGTTGCAAATTTGCCGATATCAGTAAAAATATTATAAAAAAATTAGAAGGTTTATAAAATAATGCCATGAATAAAAAACGCATTAGAGCGCATGTGATTTTATCAGATAAAGGATACTGGAACATAAAATAGAATATGTAACTACTCAACCTACAAAAAATCAGTTGGATAATATCGATTTTGATATAACAGATAAATTTGAGTACAAAATGATGGAAAAATAAATTAGGTGAAATAAATGTTGAATCAATCTTCTAGTAGAATTAAAAAGTACTGGCTTTTCTATGGCAGTCCTTTTTGTTGTATCGTTGACAGCATTAGCATCTAGTGCAAACTGCGGAAACGGCAGCAAAAACGCCATAAAAATAGGTTAGGTATAAAATTCCTGGGGATTTTATGCTTCAGTTGATATCAGATTTAAGAGTGTCCATTAGTATCATGTTTAACTATACTACGGACATTTTTTTTCGTATCCTTTACTTCCATCTGTGATTATCTTGCTTATTTTTTATATTTTGCACAGTTTTTGTCTTAAAAAATATGGATTATTATTTAGGAAATAAGCATGTTAACCATTTTTCAATAAAAAATCTATTTTTTACATAGTTTACATTATAATCTATTTACTTGGTTTATACTTGGTTTATTAGGCTCAAAGGACTATGTTTATTAACACTTGATATCTATTTTTCAAGATCTTTAAGATGATTTCTCATAATAGTAGGGGGTATTTCAATTGGTGATAAAACTGGATGCATTTCTATTTCGATTCCACTTCCTCTAAAAAGTTGAAGATTTGGGGATATCAAGGCAAATACTAGGATTAAAGTTAAAAGAGTATGCTCAGTAGAATTATGTGTCCAATTGATTGGATAAAAAAACATGGTAGTTTGGGGTAATAAAACTCCTATAAGGAAATACCATAGGATTAAGAATCGGATTCTATGCAACGAACGGTCCTGGGGTGAGATATCCACCATCTCCAAAAAGAATGCGTAATCTGAAAATTCCATATATTATGGATATACTGATTGGCATGGTCTTTAATTTTAGGTTCGATATCAAATTTGCAATATTTCTGTAAATTTTCAATAGATGCAAAATAATCATTGATCTTATAATAAAAGCAACCTAAAAAGTACTAATTATACCCTTTTATTTTTGAATCGTCAACTGTTGTTAGTCGCTTACATCTTTCTTCTGCGACAACCCATTTTTCTAAGAGCCGATTTATGTTTTCTAAACATTTCAAAACTATTTTGTGATTACTGCAAAAAATAAATAATAGTTTTATTTTACTTTTCAATTTATATGCTACTTTTTCTTTACGCAACTTTAACACCAACTGTATACAATTTTCATTATTGTTTACAGGAACAAACTGAGTTATTTTCTCAAGTTATCTTATAATTGCAAATATCATATCTTGAGATTTTTTTTGTTTGATGCGTAGGAAAGTTCCGCCTTTAAGCACTTTGCATAAGCGTCCCAAATAATAATCCTGAGATTTCCTAAATCTAAAGAAATAGCTTGTTTAAAAAGTGATATTGCTTTTTCATATTCTTGTTCTTCAATTTTAATTTTTCCTTTTAAGGTTAAAGAATACCCGTTTTTCCTATCAATTGAAATAGCGCTATCAATGTGCTTAGAAGAATTTTTTAGGTCCACTAAATTTAAGAGCTGTTGCGCTAAGTAATTATATGCATCAATCGACTCCGAGTTTAGACGAAGTGCATCCTCAAAATTTTTTTGACCTTCAGAAAAGTTTCCTAATGCTATATTTATCTGACCTTTAGAAGCAATGCATCTACATTTTCAGGATCTATTTATATTGCTTTGTCATATGCTTTTAAGACAGCTTCACAATATATTAATTCAAAATAAATGAAGCCCATACTAATCCATAAATCTACTTTAGATTTAATACAATACGAAGAGAAAATCATGAGGGTCCTTAAAGATCCGCGAGTTCTATTTGAAAATAAACCGGCTGAGAGGGAAATCTGGATGAAGAAATCACAGAAAAAATATCCGAAACTTTCAGAACCAAACAAGGAAGATAAGTTTTTTACGGTATTAGAGTCTCTAGTTCTACAATCCGAAAGAACTGTTTGAAGGTTATAAAGGGTATTTTAGCGGTGCTCAAGTGATATAAGCTAACTTATACTCTGAATAATTACGCTAGATATTTTATTCTGCAGAATAATTGTCGATATGATTAACACTAATGGATATTTCTAAAACTTTAAGATTCCCTGATATTCTGTTTCATTCAGAGTAATTACTTTATCATTAATGCTTTTTCATTTACAACATCGTAAGGATAAGCTTTTCATCACTCTTTGGCCTTCATCTTGCTTTTTTTCGCGTATTTATATCATGAAAATCTCCTATGTCCCCAGAAAATCACTGGAAAAAATAAGAACAACAAATATGATGGCAAGGATTAAACGAAGAACTCAAAAGTATAAGTATGGTGATAGGTGCACTCCCTACTCAGGAATCAATATTGAGACTAGCAGTCTCAATACTCATTGATAGAAATGAAGACTAAATAACAGGAAACAAGTATAAATAACAGTGGGGCACAATTAAAGTGGGACACAATTAAAAAAATATTAAAGTATATAGTGCAGATTTTGCAGAAAATTACACATGCTGTCTTAAGAGTAATCTGCATTACTTTTTAGGAAAAGTCTCAATGTTAAGAGAATTTCGATAAACCCCAACTTTTGGGATTGTTTACGATTCATAAATAAGCAATTCTTGGAAATCTGAGCTTTAATAGAAATTCTTTTAAGTTTTGGAAGATCTCAAAAAAAATAAAAATATAATTAATATAAAATTATGTTTTGGGTTACAACATTTTATGGGGAAGTGAATTTTTTCTGAAACTATTCTAAAAAGTGATTAATATTTTTTTATTGTTTGATTTTAAAACATTTTATGGGAAAATATGTTTTATTCAGAAACTATTTTTGGTATAATTAATTTGAAATAAATACGAGAGTTACTTGTACATTGTAGCTTAAAACGAACAGATAGAGATTGAAGTATAACTGGTAGGATTCATGAATATATAAATAATAGTAGACAGTTTCAATAAGCCTTCAATTTCAACAAATGCTTTATTCGCTTATATACAATCAACCATAAATTTGGTTTTCTCCAAATCTTCTTAAGATTCATGAGTATTGAATTCATGTTGATCCATGAATTCTTTTTTTGTTTATAGCTTCTTCAATTGTCCCAATCATGTAGAGATCACTTTCTGGGTAGTCTTTGAATTCATCAAGCAGGATACGCTCGCATCCATCGAGTGCGTCTGAAAGAGAGACAAATTTGCCTTTAAGGCCGATGAAATGCTCAGTTGTGAAAAAAGGCTGAGTGAGAAAACGCTCCAGCCGACGGGCGCGGGCAACCACGTTACGATCCTCTTGAGACAGCTGTTCCAGGCCAAGCATAGAGATGATATCTTTGAGTTCCGCATATTGTGCGAGCGTTTGGCGGATTTCTTGGGCCAGGCGATAATGTCTCATGCCGATGATGCTAGAATTGGTCATTTTGGAATTTGACTGCAGAGGGTCAATGGCTGGATAAAGCCCCTCACTTGCTTTTTTGCGCGAGAGAACAATGGATGCTGAGAGGTGTGAGAATGTGTGCACAGCCGAAGGGTCTGTGAAATCATCGGCTGGCACATATACCGCTTGAATTGACATGATGGCTCCGGAATAGGTACTGGAAATGCGCTCTTCTAGCTCCGATAACTCGGTGCTCATCGTCGGCTGATAGCCCAGTCGCGATGGCATTTGCCCCATCAAACCGGAAACTTCTGAACCCGCTTGGATGAAGCGGAAAATGTTATCGATTAGCAGCAGCACATCGCGATGTTCATCATCTCTATAATATTCAGCCATCGTCAGTGCTGCATGGCCAACTCGGAAGCGAGCGCCCGGGGGCTCGTTCATCTGACCGAAAACCATGACCATTTTAGAAAGTACTCCTGCAGCTTTCATATCACGGTAGAGTTCTTCTCCTTCACGACTACGTTCACCTATGCCACAAAATATACTCACACCCTGATGATGCTTGATCATGTTGTGAATCATCTCGGTTAGCAGTACAGTCTTGCCAACCCCAGCCCCACCGAATAGCCCCGTTTTGCTGCCACGCTCTAGAGGCATGAGCACATCAATTACCTTGATGCCAGTCTCGAAGATTTCTGATTTAGTGGACCGTTGTGTCAGAGGCGGTGGAGAATTGTGTATTGAGCGCCATTGGACATCTAAAAGTGCCTCTTTACGGTCGATGGTATTTCCAAACACATCGAACATCCGCGAGAGAATCCCCTTGCCTACGGGAGCTTTCAAAGGCCCTCCTGTATCTTCAACTTCAATTCCTCGAGCAAGACCTTCGGTGGGGGTCAAAGCGATCCCACGAACACGATGCTCGTCAAGTTGAGTCAAAACCTCTATTGCAATTTGCCCTTCCTTTCCGGCGCGTAGTAACGTGTATATGGGTGGCAAATGATTATTAAACCATATATCTACGACACTGCCACGAACTGCGACTATCGAGCCAAAGTTCACAGCATTGTTCTGTTTGCCCCCAGGATCTTCAATAGTTCTTTTCATACTTGCATCGTACCTTTTTACTTTTGCGCAACTTTTTTTCCTGATATAGGATATTACTTGTGAAAATTGAATGGACATAATGAAAATTCATTCGTCTGAGGTTAATTGAGGAATCATAATAAATTGCTCTATTCCAGCAAAGGTCTCCCAAAGAATTAGTTGGTTCGATATTGGAAAAAGGTATAGATTTCAGCTTGGTCTAAATTTAGGATTGGTTTTTGCTTAAAAATCGACAGCATGCAACCAAGATAATTCCTCAACCAATAGCTAATGGATCTAAATTCAAATTCAGCTTAGTGCCACAGAATCCACAATGAGTAGAAAAAGCTATAGGCAAAAAAGAATGATTGTTCAACTTTCAAGCAACAACTTCGTCAAAATAATCATATCTCCTTCAAATATCGGTTTTGCTATAACGAGTTATTTATTGTTTTGTTTACTTGTCTGCCATGGATAAACAAATTATTTTAATATATCATAATTACGGTTGATCGCCCATTCTTAAGTATTTGCAGTGAGCATGCCATAGAAAATTAGATTTTTAATGCTGATCTCATTTATTTATGGGATACTATCTCGTCAACTGATGACTTTACCGAGCCGCATAAACAAAAAGCGTAGAAATAATTTGGATCGAATTAAGAATTTCTACCACGCTTCTCTTTAGGAGACTTTTTAGTATCGTCTGGTCATAAATATTTACCATTAATTCCACTCGCAATTGACTGCAATCAATCCTAATTATTGGCAAGAATAACAAGTCTCCCTTTGTACCATTTAAGAGCTTTCATTAACTTTTAAAATCATCCCTAAAGGGATTGAAACAAGGATTTTACAGGGCAGATGGTTGAATTAAAACTTTTCTTGTTTTTAAAGGATTTTAGCCGACATATCAATTGCAAAGGTTGAAATTCAGGATTAACACATATCTAATTCTCAAAGATAAAATAACAAAGAGATGAAATGCTATGCCCGGCGGAAAAGTGCTCTTCATGATGGGATGTCCCGAGATCCCAATTCAAACTAGCATTGCCTTGTATCTTTCTCATAAACTGACCAATTTAGGTTTCGCTGTAACAGTCGCCGGGACAGATGCTGCAACCAAACTTTTGAAGGTCTCTGATTCCGATGGCTATTATGTAAAAAAGTTGGTGAACCTAGATAAAACCCTAGAGGACATTATTGAGAAAAGAATCTATTTCGACATATGCTTCGCTTTTATGCATAATGATGCTGGGATGACCTATGCTTCTACCATGAGTGCCATTTCTCAGGCTAAGGTATACTCCATAGTTTTCGGCAGGAACGCCGAAGCTCTGTCCGAAACTATTGAATTCAATTGTGAAAAGATCGTCGTGAATGATGTTCATAACCCCTCTCGTCTTAAAAATAAGCTAGATAAAGTGATGGAGGATATAGTCAAATGAGCTGCATTGAACAGATGAAATACGAGATTCTCATGGAAAAGAATACTTTTAAAGAGTCCAGAGAGTTCATTCAGAAAAACTCTGATGAGGTTTACTATGTACCTCCTGGCTACAAGATCTTCAATGATTACTACATAATAGGAATACCACCAATTGCTATAGGGATTAAGGGCAATGCTCTGATTTTCACTTATACAAAACCCTGCTATGGCACTTTTGTTCTTTCTATAGATAGTGAAGGTAGTAGAAAGGAAATCTATAGGCTTAGGGAGGTGGGGAAGGAGAACGCTTCGATTTCATTGAAGAATGACAGCTCCCTTGCAAGCTCCAAAAAGCCCCAAACCAGCTTCCAAGATATTTGGAAAAAGTGAAATTCAAGTTTCTCGGCATAATCAAGATCTCATAAGAGGATTCCAAAATAATGTAACATAATATTGATTCTCCCTTTCTTTCAAGTTGATTTTCCAAATTTAGTTTTACACTCTTTGAATTTATATTAATATGTCTTTTATCATGATCCCGCTTTCTACAATTTTCCCGACTATCTTCCCACCGGTAATCTCTGCAGCTTTTGCTGCATCTACTTCTGGCAGGATAACAAGAAAACCCATACCCATATTGAAAGTTCTGTACATTTCAAGGTCTTCTACTCTCCCTTCTTCTTGTAGGAATGTGAAAATTTCCTGAGGCTCAAGAGGATCGTAAAAGTCAAAACCCAGTTTTGTTACTCTCCTCAGCTTCAAAAGTCCGCTACCTGTTATGTGGGCAAGACCGTGAACTTCGCATACCTTAAGTACATCAAGAATCTCGATATAAATTCTTGTAGGGGTCAGGAGTTCGTCTCCTATAGTCTTTGAACTGTTATAGGGACAGGAATCATAATAAGAATATCCCGCTTCTTCAATTATCTTCCTTACAAGGGTGTAACCGTTGCTGTGAACGCCTCTGCTGGGAATCCCGACAACCAAATCCCCCATCCTGACTTTTCCTCCTTCAATAATTTTATCTTTTTTGACAATTCCAAGGCATGTACCAGCAAGATCAAAGCCTTTTATTATATCAGGCATTGTTGCGGTTTCTCCGCCTACAATAGACATTCTGGAGATTTCAGCTCCTTTTAGCAGTCCTTCGCCTATCTGTGCCGCAAATCCTTCGTCATGCTTTTCCAGGGCAAGGTAGTCCAAGAAGGCTACAGGCTCAGCTCCTATGGCAAGTAGGTCATTAACATTCATCGCAATACAGTCTATTCCTATAGTATTCCATCTCTGCATCTCGTTTGCAATAAGTACTTTTGAACCCACTCCATCCATTGTCAAGGCAAGGGCATATTCCCCGAAGTCCAGGAGGCCTGCATAGTGACCTATCCCTATTAAGGGAGCTCCGACGCCTTTTCGTACATAGCTGAGCTTTTCGATGATGTTTTTAATTGTTTTTTCTTCTTTTGCAATATCTACGCCTGAATCAGCGTATGTCAAATGTTTCTCGCTCATTCTCTGCCCCGTCATGTTTTTTTCACAACTTTTTTTCAATTTTCGTTATATAGTTCGAATTCGTCATGCAGGATCCTGACTGCAGCAAATGCCTCTTCTTCTCGAACCACGAAAGAGATATTGTATTGAGAAGACCCCTGACTGATCATAATAATGTTTATCATTGAATTCCCAAGAGCTCCAAAAACTCGTTTTGCAACACCCGGTGTTCCTGCCATACCTGCACCGACGACTGCAACTACGCAGACATTTTCATCTAAGTTGATCTCTTTTACTATTTCGCGGTTGAATTCGGCATGAAGAGCTTTTAATGCGGATTCCGCATGTGCTTCGCTAACTACAAAAGAAATATTGGACTCTGAAGAGCCCTGGCTGATCATAACAATATTTACTCCGGCTTTCGCAAGCGCCGTAAAAAGTCTTGCTACAGTTCCGACTGTCCCTGCCATCTCTGCGCCTGAGATGTTAATTAGGGTCACATTTTTGATCAGGCTTACGGCTTTTACAACGTGCTCGCACTGGAACTTTTCCGCAACAACGAGGGTTCCAGGAAACTCGGGGTCAAAAGTATTTTTAACACGGACTGGAATATGTTCTCTCATTGCAGGCTCAATTGTGCGCGGATGCAGCACGTTAGCTCCGAAGTAAGAGAGCTCCATGGCTTCAGAATAAGAAATTTGTGGGATTGTTTTCGCTTCAGGCACGATTCTCGGGTCAGTAGTCATGATCCCGTTTACTTCTTTCCAGAGCCAGATTTCATCGGCTTTAAGGGAAGCACCCAGAATGGAAGCTGTAAAGTCAGATCCACTCCTTCCCAGGGTAGTAACAATTCCATTTTCATTTTCTCCGATAAAACCTGTGATTACGATAACTTGTGAACCAAGTATGCACTCAAGTCTATCTTTTACAAGTTCGTAAGTTTTTTCAAGAGGCCTGGCATTTCCGTAATCTGATGAGGTTATTATTCCGATTTCTCCACCTGTGTATTCTGTTGATGCTATCCCAAGAGATCGAATGGCTCCTGAGACAATTGGAGCAGCTAAGCGTTCTCCGTACGAGGAGATATAGTCAATAGACCTGGGAGTGAGTTCACCAAGATAACAAATCCCAATTAGAGCTTTTTCGAGCTCTTCAATACGGTGATCGAGAATTTGGAGTACTTCTTTTGCAACTTTGGGTTTATCAATTGATTCCTTTACGGCTTCATGGTGTTTTTTCGTAAGTTCTGTTTTAAACTTTTTTATAAGGCTTACATTGCCTTTTGTCGAGGCAAAAAATGCATTTTCCAAAAGCTTGTCTGTTACCCCACTCAATGCCGAGGTCACTACCACGATTTGGTTGCCTTCATCATGGTACTTCTTCAAAATTTGTGCAACCTGGCTTATCCTTTTTCCGTTCCCAACGGAAGTTCCTCCAAATTTCATTACAATTTTCATAATCAAATCACGTTTTAACATTAGGTAGTTTATTTCTTACTTCGTTATTTATCTTTAAAATGCTAATTTTATAACTTAGGCTTGAACAGTTCTTAACAATTATCTGAATTAATATTCAATTTCAAGTCAGAATGTCTATTGTGATGTTGGTCTATTCTCATAACATCATTTCCATGCAAAGAACTATTTGCTTCGACCTTTTCGCTACTCGATATTTTTTAAGCTAAGAACCCCCTGTATAGGATATAATACTATATTATAATTTTTGTGTAAGCAATACTCCCAGTTTTCTTTGGTTTCGAATAACTATTTTATTCGGTTACAATTTTTCCTCAATAAGTCACAAGAAAAAACTTCATTCATATATCTTCATTCTATTTTTTGTAATCGGATATACAAAATTCAATATTTAAAATTTCTAAAATATAAATAATCCCGGTCTCTACTAAACTGTTATTTTGATTTTTATGTACATTTCGAGTCAATACACCTAATTAATCGAGGGCTAAGCGCTATATTTCTTATTTTACCAAATTTCATTTGATAAGCGGTGGTATCCAGAACTAACTTCACAAATCAAAACTGTTATAAGTTAATAAGTTATGTATTATATTACAAAAAATAGCGCCCTTTTAATGGGTTTTTTGAATATGTTCGTATCTTAAATCTCTTTTGCTCTATATCCAGTTTCTATATTCCGTCGTCTCTGTGTTCATAAGATATTTGCTTGGCAAGTTTGCCTATTATTATCCACTTTTTTATTTGTTGCAAATAGATGTATTCTTTGTCCTGATCCAATATTGCCACAATACCGAAAGTTGGCCCTTCCTCCTTAAACTTATATTCAAATACATTAAATATGCTTAAATTTTCTTTCGTGTGTTTTTCATAAATTACCTTAATTCTTTTATTGGATTTAGTTGCAATTATAAATTTCAGAGAATTTGATAAACCCCGAGATTTTGCTGATATGCTTATAAATTGTATAATAAAAGATTCGTGAAAATCAGGTGTTTATTGAAATTCTCTATAGTATTTCAGTCCATATGTGCCAAAAAAAGATTTTGAATCCTGGAGATTTTTGTCTATAACTTTATTAATTCACGTTTCATGTATTATTTTTTTCAGGGTTTTAACTTGGAGTTGTCAAATTAAATAAATTACAGTTTTTCCATCCAGTTTCATTTAAATATGTATAAATGTAGGAATTTTTACATTAATATCTTTTTTCTATTTTTTTAATCAATATTTTGGCATGTCCTTGAGTCATTGATAAAATCTATGAAATGAGTATAATTTCCATTTTTTTGTAAATTATAGAGATAGTTTAGGGTCCATGCAGTCCAATTTCTCTTCATTTATTCTGCTATTCAATAGTTTTTTTAAATCCTGGAAATATTCTTTTAATCCAGTATCCAGAAATCTGTATTAGTGGAAGTTCATCTGAATGATGCATCAGTCAATGGGACTATAATAGCTTCTCACAATGCAAATCATCCTGAAGTCTCCTAATTTTTGTAGTATTAAATATCAAAATTGTTGTGGATACCCTGCCGCAAGTGTTTGAGCAGTGTCACACCCCGCTCAGTACAAAATAAAGTAATTATTTAAAAATTAAATATTTTTAATTTTATTATATCTTTTTTACTTTCTAGTTTCATGATTTTCAATATTGTTTTCAGTGACAACTGCTGTTTAAAATCATAAACATTTCCAATATAACCTTCATCACTTCATAGTTCACTACCCCATAACTTTTTTCTAATATTCGATTTTTTTATAAATATTTTTCTTCTGTGTCACTTATTATAGTCTAGAGTACTATTGAAGGAAAATATTTTGAAAAATCACCAGCTAAAAGATGTAAATTATCACCATTATTATTGCGTTGGACTCAAAACAATAACTTTTACCAATATCAATATCGTTATATTTCAAATAATTAGGATGTTATTGATTAAAGGAAATTTTTACTCTACTTCATACAAAAACATGTGATATTTTATTTTATAGAAACATTGGTTTACATGATGTAGTTCCATTTTTTTTAGAAGAAATATAGCTAAAATATGCATCAGTTAGTTAATAGCAGTTCTCGAGAAGTTTCCATTCCACAGCGAGCTGCAGGGCATTGGACTATAGTAAAAGATGATTTTTGAAAGGTAAAACAGATATTACAGATTTTCTATTGTAGATATTGATCTCACAAGATTTACAAATTCTTTAATTTTTCCACTCATGGCTTGTTTCTGTTGGTAACTTTTTTCCTACTTCTTTGTCGTAAACTTAATCTAATTTAACTTATTTGTTAGAACTATGAAAAGAATGGTGATTCTAGATTATGGGCTTGGAAACCTTCGGAGTGTTCAAAAGGGGCTCGAACATGTCGGGGCTAGTTCCGTTATCTCCGGGGACCCTGAGGAAGTTCTTGGCGCAGACGGTGTAATTCTTCCGGGTGTCGGCGCTTTTGTGGATGCAATGAGGTACCTTGCTCCAATTGGAGGGATCATAAAAGAGTATGTGAAATCAGGAAAACCGATGCTCGGTATTTGCCTTGGGCAGCAAGTTCTGATGAGCTCTTCTGAAGAGGGAAAGCTGACAGATGGACTTAATATTATTTCTGGCAAGGTCCTACGCTTTCCAAAATCAGAATTAAAAGTACCTCATATGGGATGGAACAATATTGGAATCAAACAGGATCACCCTTTGTTTGAAGGCATTTCTGAAAATTCTTTTGTCTATTTTGTACATTCGTACTACGTGGATACAGTGTCGGAGAATACCCTTGCATCGTGTAACTATGGGCTGGAGTTTTCAGCTTCTGTCGTGAACTCGAAAGGCAATGTTATGGGTACCCAGTTCCATCCTGAGAAAAGTGGAGCGACTGGATTGAAGATACTAAAAAATTTTGTAGAAATGTGCTGAACAGATATTTTGGAGATTTTGCTCCTGTACTGAAGCTTGAACTTTACTTGTTATTTTTTTGTCCAGCAATTAAATTATGATTCTTAAGTGCTTAGATAAAAACATTTAGTTCACCATATTATAATGTGTGTGTAATATCCCTTCCCCGAACTTTAGGGTAGTAGAATCTGCTAGAGATGGTCAATATGGATATAGAAGGCTTTGCAAAACGGGCTCTCAGGAAGGATCCTTCAAATGAAGTAGGACTTAAGGCACAACTGGCTTCGAGGATTCTCGAAATTAAGGACATAAGCTCCGAAAGAGTCCATGAAATTGCGGCTGCGGTTATTAATGAGGCAAAAGCAACACTCAATGTGGAAGGCGATGTGTTAAGTCCTACCTTATCAGGAGTTTCTATGGGAGAATTTGGGGTAGGGTCCAGAGGTACTGGGGATTTCTATGTTCACTCCAAGCTCGGAGAAGTTATAGGCCAAACAGGTGCATTTGTAGACAGCTCCCAGCTTGATGACTCAGGTGTTATCAAATTCGGTGACTATTACCTCGTTGTTACAATTGACGGCATACATTCTCGCCTCAGTGATTTTCCTTTTCTTTCAGGTTTTCATGTAGCTAGAGCTGCTTTACGTGATGTATATTCCATGGGAGCCCGTCCTCTGGCGATGCTTTCCGATATTCATATCGCAGACGATGGAGATGTTGCAAAGATCTTTGACCATATCGCAGGAATAACCACGGTTTCTGAACTAACTGGAATACCCCTCATAACTGGAAGCACACTTCGAATTGGCGGGGACATGGTCATAGGCGAAAGAATGACTGGAGGAGTTGGTGCTGTAGGTATAACTTCCTAATCTGACCTCTCGGAATAAAACACAGATAGGAGACCTTATATTTATGACAGAAGGAGCTGGTGGTGGTACAGTTTCTACAACTGCGCTTTACTATGGGATGCATGATGTCGTGGAAGAGACTATAAACATCCGTTTCTTGGAAGCCTGCGAAGCTCTACTTAAATCAGGACTTTATAGGAAGATACATTCTATGACGGACATTACTAATGGTGGAATTCGGGGTGATGCCAGAGAAATCTCAAAGACCGCAGATGTAAAACTGATCTTTGAAGAAAATAAAATGAGAGCACTTGTAAATCAGAAGGTGCTTTCTATGCTAGAGTTCCTGGAGATCGACTACCTTGGAATATCTATCGATGCTCTGTTAATCATTGCACCACCCGAACATGCCAGAGATATTTTAGAAACTGTTAGGGCTGCAAATGTCGAGATTGACATTATAGGTCGTGTGGAAGAAGGGCGCGGAGCAGAGATTCTCGTGAATGGCAAAATCCGGGATTTTTCACCAAGGTTCCGAGAATCAGCTTATACCCCTGTGAAAAAGGTACATGGTGAAGAAAATCCTAGAGACTTTGAGGATATGAGGGCATCAATCGAAATGGCAGCTGAAGAGGCTATCAGCAAAAAGCGTCGGATTCTTGAGCATATTAAAGGTAAAAGGAAAAATTAGGCTGATTGATGCCTGAAATTTTGAATAAAGACTACAAAGTGGGTAACATATTTTTTTATTTTAAGCACTTGCTTTTCTTTTACAATAATTTTGATTTCTTCTTTATATTGCTTTTGGCAGCTAAAGTTGAGTATAAAGCCCTTCGAAAAACACTACTGATCCTCAGTATTTGACGCCCAAATTGGTGTTGTTGCATATATTATCAGAGTACCATCGTCCTGTAAGGCGATAAATGCTCCGTCTTGATTATATGTGTTTGTACTCCATATTGGGTCTGGGTATCCATATATAACAAAGTTTCCATCACTTTGCATAATTGCCCGTGAAACAGCCATATTATACGTATTAGAAACCCATATAGCTTCCTGGCCAAGATTCAAATCATAAAGCACTAAATTTCCATCATCCTGCAGATTTAGTGTATATAGGTTATTCGGTGAAGTAAGGAAATCACCCTTCTCCAAATATTGATTTTGAAAAAGGCAGCTACCTTTATTAACCAACTAAGATTCCTCCAATATATTTTTATAGATTAATAATATAAATGATTTTTGCGTCAAAATATCTGCTCAAAATTCAGATTTATCCGATTGAAAGATTTTTGTCTTCAATAATTATATTATGATGTTTTCAAATATCTAAATGTCAGTAAATCTCTTAATGTCCACTTTGACTACGAATTCCACACTATCTCAAGATGTGTTTTTATATCTGATTTTCCTTTCGTCTTTATATTTTAACCCACCGTGCTTTCTGCAAAAATTGAAAGGTATGCAGTAAAGCCTCACATGATTAATTAGCCGCTCTTTTTGGCAATGTACCAAAAACTCTGTAAATTCAATTGCCTCAGTACCTTTTTTCTTTACCATAAAAATAGGATTCATCGTTTTTACTGATGCATAGATTTTGTACTAAAACATGTGAATGCAAAAACGAGCGAAAATAAAAAGCGATTGATGTTTCTGCACTAGCATTAATGATTTATATTAGACTTTACCCCCTTCTTTGCAATGTTGTTCAGACGCTGGCTATGAACTGTATTCTGCATATTTGAACTTGAGATGTTGTTGTTTCCAGCTAATGTTTTAGAAGGCGTTGATGTACTGGGAGTTGGTGTTGTGGGCGCTTGTATATTTACATTAACACAACCTGTCATAACCACAACAGTTGCAAGCATAAGTAGGATCATAGCAAATATATGTTTGACTCATGGCTTAACCTCTGTTTGCTGAAGTATAATCATTCTTATATTTCCATAGATAATGATTTTAACCTTCTCATCAGCTTAAAATTGAGCAGGGTGCAACTTATTTTGCCTACAATAACTTCAATTTCTCTGCTCCAATGAAAGTGAGGATGAAATTAACTGCCCAAAAATCAGGGTAAATTACAATTGGATACCTTATATTTAACCATGCTGTGATACCACCTTGTTTGTCATTATACTCTTTTATAACCTTACTCTTACTAGCATTTGGCTTGCAGTGGAAGCTACAGTTTTCCAAAAATGGTTGATATAATCATTAATCAGATTTGTTAGATGACCAAAAGACACGACCTCAAACTTATAAAAATTTAGAACTAATCTAAGACTAAATATGATCTCTTTTTTAAGAAAAAGTTAATGTTAAATTCTGAAGAATTCAGATGCAATAAAAAAATCATTATCTATAATTAATTGTTTTTGGCTGTGAAATATTTTATGTGGTATCATTTTTCTTTTAGAAACTATTTTTCATATGATTAATTTGAAATAATTAAGGTGACAAAAATAAACATATTGAGGCATTTATATCATCAGCACATAAAAATTGAGCAAAAATAGGTGTATAATAAATGGGAAAACAATCATTCGAGAAGACAAAAAAGATACTGAGTATTTTCATGATAATTCTTTGTTTTTTGATTTTGGCAACTATTCCAACAGCTTTGTGTTATGGAAAAGCGCCAATAGGAGTTGCAATGCCAGCTCCTACAATGGCTCCTATACCAATACGTACTTATTGTGTGCAAGGCATA
>CAWKGG010000012.1:0-39595 GCA_963848985.1 uncultured Methanosarcinaceae archaeon | reverse complement strand
CTCTAAGATTAAATTAATTTTTTGGATGAGTTGATTGTGAAAATATTACATATAGGAGATGTGGCAGGAGTACCTCAAAAAATAGCCACAGCTCAAAGGGAACTAGGATATGAAAGTGATGTGCTTTCATATCAAAAACATCCCTTTGGATATGAAACGGACTTTTGTTATCCAATAAACTCCAAATTCCCCTATAATTGCATAAAAAAATTAGTCATTTTTTCTAAATTTGTTAGTAGGTATGATGTATATCATTTTTAGCGGTGTAATTTGTCTTTCCAAAAGGCATAGACTCAATTTTATGGAAAAAATTTGGGAAAAAATTAATTATACGTCATCCCAGATATGAACTACGATTTAAGGGCGAAGAATATATTTATTCCAAGTTTGCGGATAATATTCTTGTTTCAACTCCAGATCTTCTTGACTGGGCTCCTGATGGAATATGGTTACCAAATCCTGTAGATGCAAAGGAATGTGAGCTTATTGATCCTATTCCTCAAAATAGCAAATTGAGAATTCTACATGCTCCAAGTTCAAGAAAAACTAAAGGTACTGAGTATGTGATACAAGCAATTGATAGATTAAAAAAATATGGGTATGATATTGAATTTATCCTGCTAGAAAATGTATCTCATGAAGAAGTTTCAAACAAATAAAATTATCCGATGTTATAGTAGATCAATTTATTCTAGGATGGTATGGAATGTTTTCACTTGAAGCTATGTGCATGAGAAAACCAGTTTTGTGTTACATAAGAGAGGATTTAGCAGAAAAATATAAAAACCTACCAATATTGAATACCAAACCAGAATTGGTGTGCGACAATTTAATAAAACTAATTGAGAATAAAGAATTAAGATTGGAACTTGGAAGCAGGGGGCAAAAGTATATTGAAAATGTCCATGAATCTAAAAAAATAGCACAAAAATTAATAGAATTATATTTCAATTGATTTTAATACCTATTTCATCATTTGAGAGAAATTATAATTTGCTATAATAAAATCACTTTATATTTGTATATAATGTGCTCCCTCTCCCCTTTGTGCACATGTGAACATGTTCACATGATCCATTAAACTTTAAACGATAAGCTTTTGTTTTTTGATAATAAAAACTATGTTGTAAGGTTATTGAATTAATTATATAAGTAGCTATCTAAATCAAAAGCAAATATAAATTTAAATAATTTATAAAGTGATTAAAAAGCTTTTAAGATGATATAACTATTGCTTATGACAAAGAACACTCTCCTTCCTCATTTTATCGCACAACTTGTGTTGAATAATATTATTCAGCAATCAAGAGTTTTGCCACAAAATTGTACACAAGAAACATATATCCAAAACAAAGTTAATCCAATTCTTTTCTCGTAAAACTTAATAAAATTAAAAAGAGGAAAAAATTCGATTCATTTATTCATGTGAGCATGTGCATAGAGGGGGGGGGGTCGTTAAATTTTAAAAAAGATCAAATAGAACATGTGCGTAATAGGGTAGGATGTGCAGGATACTATATTATGTGCAAAGAGGCACTTTTTATGACCACTCTTGACGATTCTATTGATACTTCTATATTTGACGAGTCTGAAACAAGAATAATCATACGTGGTGATGTTCTAACTACTGAATACATCCCTAAAAGACTGATAGGGAGAGATGAACAGATAAAAGAAGTCGCTGGATTAATGAGACAACTGTTTCGACACGGATTTCCAAATAACGGTTTGATATTCGGGGTAAGTGGTTCAGGTAAAACAGTGGTCTCAAAATTTGTTTTAAGAAGTTTGATGGCTAAATTAGAACAAAATCCAATTGGAATTAGTGTTGATTGGATTTATATTCATTGCAAAAAAGTGTATACACAGAATTCTATATTGTACACACTCATCAAATATCTTGATCCCACAACTAAAGTAAAAAAAACAGGGTATTCAATGGATTATTATTATGATTCTCTTTTTCATCTGATGAATACAAAAAATACAGCTCTTATAGTTATTCTTGATGAAATTGATTTCCTTAGATCTGAGGACGTACTTTATAATTTTAGTAGGGCTGTTGCAAATGAAGAACTTAAGGACGGGAGATTTATCAGAGTTATTGGATTATCTAACAGTTCTAAATACGAAGCTCGACTTGACAATAGAATTATCTCTTCAATGGGTGCTGAAAAAATAAATTTTCCCGCATACAATACAGATGATCTTTTTCATATTCTAAAAGATAGAGTAGATCTTGCATTTGCTCCTGGTTCAATTGATGAGGATACGATTATAAAATGTGCTGCTGATACTGCTCAATTTTCTGGTGATGTTAGAAAGGCACTGAGGGTACTCCATACGGCCGCTACAATTGCGGAAAATGAAAAATCGCATGTAATTTCAATTGATCATATTAAGGTAGCAGAGAACAAAGTACAGAAAGATCAAATAATAGAATCGGTAGTAAAACTTCCAGTTCACCATAAAATAGTTCTTTTAAGTATCGTAAAACTAATGACAAATAATAAATCTGTTACTACAGGAAGTGTAACTGCAATGTATGACGCTCTTTGTAAACAGATAGCCCGAGAACCTATACATAGAACCGGTGTTTCGAGGTGTATAGGGTCTCTTGAGATGCAATCTTTCGTTAATACTGTTCTAGTAAACAAGGGGGCAAATGGTGGTATAACTAGATATATCTCAATACCTACTGAGGATATATCACAGCTAAAATTGGGAATATATGCTGACGACGAACTAGAAGAACTCCGAGAATGTTTCCCGATGATTAATGGAGGGGAATAATGCATTTCAATCCATCTACTACAATTCAAACATTTTTAGTACCTAATCAAAAGATTTTATTTACTTGTATAATGAAGGTTATGAGGTATCAAAAAAAGAGGAAGACACAAGTAAATCCAACTGATGTTTTTGAAGTTTATATGGATATATGTCAGAAATACGAAATTGCTTCAGTTTATGAAGGTAGATTTCGAGAGGCTTTAAAAATGTTAGAAGAATGTGGATTGATTAAAATAAATAAAGGCTTCCAAATAACAGAGGTACTTTTAGGTGATTATACACTTGATGAATGGGAAAGTGCAATGTATTTGTTTCCAGAATGTACTAAAATGAAAGATTATATTCCTGTTTTTAAACGAAAAATAGGTACAAATGGTTAATCCTTAGTTGAGACATACTACAAATTGAAACAGTTTGGTTTTTTATACCATTTGTTTCATAGTTCAACCGTTCAAGTTCTAAAGTATTCAAAAAATGCTGAAAAGAGTACTCGCAAGGCGTCAATATACATTCAAAAAAAGCATGGAACTTCAAGCATACATAAACGAGTCTATTACAGGGATCAGCGAAGAAATGGCAGATGTGGGCCTTGCCATCGATAGGGCTGAAAATAAGAAAGAAGAGATGAAAGCAAGAGCTGAGGCAATAGATGAGCTTATGAAAGTTGGTGCACTGGAGGACCTTACAGGCGATAGCAAGGGCTATATCGATTGTGAACTTTCAAAGATTAATACGAAAAGCAATGTAGAATCTGAACTCTCAATGCTTAAAGCCGAATTAGGAAAGGGACAGGCAAAAACAGGGGAAATAAGAACAGAAACCGAAGAACAAAAGGAGTTCTGAAAGTGATTATTAGAATTATGGGCGAGGGTCAGTATCATGTTCCAGAGGCACTATGCGATCCATTGAGAGAGATTGATAACAGGATTGTAGCTCTTATTGAGGAAGGAAATGAAACGGAATTCAGAAAAGAGCTTTTTAAACTGATATCCGAGATGAAGGAAAAGGGGGAGGTAGTTGAAGAGGACAAACTCCTGGTTTCCGATATTATTGTGCCCCCAGAAAATATGAGTTTTAAGGAAGTAAAAGATGTATTTAAGGAATCTGAAATTTGAACAGAAAAAAAACTGTTATTTTTTATGTTAGTTTGTTTGATCTGGAAAACGGGCCTCTCCTCATTTTTTAGAAAATATTGATAAAAAAATATCGGATAGTGATTTTCAATAATTAACGGCTATGATCCGATATCCTTATAGAAATCGCTTATCAAGTAAGCTAATTTCTTGTTTCATGTCGATTGGTTTCATGAATTACATAAGTTCCATAATTTCCAATTGAAACAAATAGCAGTGAAAGCATGTGGAGATTGTTGACAAAGGGAGATATACCTCTGCTATTTCTGCTGTGACAACAAAATAGGATAAGTGGGGAAAAAACTTATTATCGTGTCAATTAATTTTATACGATACTTTGCTATTGAGCTAGTATAATTACTTTAGTTAGTTATATATATTTCTAATTCTATAACCAAAACATGATATTTACATCATAAACTATGAAGTTTATCTTTTAGAGCTCCTTCAGTCCTCTCCCTCTCAGAATGCTGGGATTACAGTGGAAATATCATAGGTATATCTTTTTTTGAACTTAACATGAAATAGATTGTGTCTCCATCTGAGTCAACTGTTCGGTAAAGATATTTCCTTTTACCTTTTACTTTGATATAAGTTTCATCAACTCCCCATGAATCATTTGTTGGTCTTAAATGCCTTCTTATCCTCTTTTCTATCTCAGGTGAATATCGATGTACCCATCTAATGATTGTTGTGTGGTCGACTTTTATTCCTCTTTCTGCCATTATCTCCTTTTAATTTCTATAGCTCAATGGATATCATATTTTTTTGCAGCGGAACCAAATTTCTTCTAAATGAGATTGGAATTGTCAAAAGAGCTTTATTATATAAGACAATATATATATTAATTTCAACTTCTAAATTAAATTACTGACTTTATTTTCTGCAATTGATATATAGCGTTGACGCGAATATCCAAACTGATACAATTGAAAAAAAATTTAAAAAATATGTTAACTAACATACTTAATTTAAATTGATTGATACTTAAATCAAATAAATAATTGTATCTACCAAACCAGTTTGGGGTGATTATATGGGGAAACAAATATCTAAAAATATACCACGTATTTTGACATTATTTATTGTGGCAACATTGATATCGAGTGTAGTAGCAGCTGTTGATAATAGCGATGAATGTGACGATTCTCATGATAGTCCTATGGCATCGATGAACTTTGATCATGATTTAGGTAAACTTGGGAATGGTGAATGGTTCAAGTTCCTTGATCAGTTCCACCCAGAAAATATGACAAAAGAGAACAAAACCTCTGATAGAGATGAAAATAACGGAGACAGAGATAATAATAGGGGACCTGGTTATGGCGGCTATGGCGGTGCTTTAGTACCTGTACCTATGTATGGCAGTCCTATGTATGGCAGTGAACCTCCCATGATTGGCAGTGGAACTCCTACAACTGCAGTACAAAATTCTGAACCTAATGTCTGCAAGGGTAAGGTTTCTTCGTCTAAATGCCACAAGGGTAAATGTGCTTTGAGTAAACATAAACATAAACATAAAAATCATTCTAGCAAGCATAAAGCAAAAAAAAATTGCTAAGTGTAAATTAGATTAAATAATAGGGGGATTTCCATTTTGATCAAATGGAAATTCTTTATTATTGTCGTAATTATTCAGTATGGAAAAAATAATATCAATAGCTAGTTTTACTAATGTTTACTGAGCAAATTTATATGAGCTCATATCTTAAACTGTCTGATGATATCTTTTTTATTTCCCATCAGTTAGCAATCAAAAGTATTTATTGCAACAAAATCGATATCAGTAATTTTTTCTGGCTAGACTAAACAGCTAATTATTGTTATATAAGATAAATCACAAGTAATCAGTTTTTGGAGGCAAAAGATTCCGAAAAGCAGAACTATGAAAGCTTCCTATGAGAATACTCAGGTATCTAGATTACTTTTTTTAAGTCGCCCCCTCACTCTGTAAACACATCCAAAAATTTGCTGAGTACATAACTGATGTGAAATGTATTTATTTTGAGGGAATTGCTACTTATCTACTGAATTCAAAGACAAATTTTTGCATAATTATGCTTTAAAGTTGTATTGCGTCTTTCTAATTCTTCAGACCTGGCACGCAACTGGGACACTTTCACGGGGTCCAAAATTTGTGTAGGCTAGATAAATTTGCATTATATTGTACCCAGCCTGAATACGTATTTATTTTTGTGTGAGTGAGTTATTCCGAAAGCTCCGAAAATGGGAGAACTATTTTTAATGTAGCAGCTAGATAAATTTTATGCATTGTTATATTCGATAATCCATTGTAGCTGGGTTGATAAAAAAAGTATGCTTTTGAGTGGAGAGGGTGAATCGAAAGTTGAATCAAAAATAATTTAATGTGTTTTAAGAAATGTTAAATTCAATAATCATAAAAAGATTGAAAAAAATCCACCTTATCTAAGCCCTCAAAAACGAGGGAAACAAGATTCTAATCAGAAAACAAAAGTAAGGAATCTATTTGATGGGTTTGTACAGCACAAAGAAAAGACCACGAGCTTTCTTCCCTGATCTGAGGATTCCACTTGAAAATAGCCAGGCAGAAAAGGCCATTAAAATTATGAAATCATAGCAAAAAATGCAAGGAATTTTCAGGACCACACACATAGATGTAGCTTCCTGTAGAATTAGAGCCTACGTTCTGCAATCAGAAACTATGGTTTGTTGATTATGGATGTCATTATAGCGGCGCTCAAGGGAGATAAGCCAATGATACCCTGAATAAGCGATTAATTGTATACGAGTTTAATTTATGTGGTCACATGTCTCTTTAGTACTATGATCCATCAAAATATCGATTTTTCAAAAAATTGAAAGCCTTTCAAATAAATATAACTCTCGGGTATAATTATTCAAACAGGATTATTTAGATATTATGTATAACTTTATGTTGGGTAGTTGGTTTTTATTTTGTTTCATGGTATGTATGTAATTTCATAGGGAAAACTTGTGACACTAAAAATAACAGAAATATTGGGTAATTATTTAATCTAGTATAAAAGTGTATATCTGATAATGCATAAAGAAGCTTCTTGCATCTTTTTTCTTCATACAATTTAAAATTCTATCTCGAAACTTTGATTTTAACATTGTTCATGTTTCCGAAAAATTCACTGCAAACAAAATGCTTTGTAGTAAAATTCATAAATATTAAATGACTTTTTTACTAAACTATTCTAACGCTAGTTTTTTATATACTAGTTATATTATATTAAATAATGTTTCGTTATATTTTATATAGTATGACTTTAAATTAACTAACTACATTATTAAAAAAATTACTATCTGATTTATGAATATATTCTTTTAAAAATAGTGCTACTAAGAATTAAAAAATCAAAGTTTTGTGAACGTTTGGTAAATGTGCATTGAAGTGCTTTACTCGACGGAACATGGTTTATGGAGTAATTCGCTAAGCACAAAACTTTGTATGTACTTAGAAGTAGTATCTAAGTGACTCGTGTGAATAAAAGGTTCATTGAAATCCTCTATAAAGAATTTCGAATTAATTTGAACATATGAAGGCATGAAACTATTAAGATTCCTACGTCGAGGAGATAAATTATGCATTGCAGGCTTGTAACATGTGTTATGATTCAGAATGTTTGAAGCCCAAAGATGCTTATTCCCAGCTTCAAATATTTTAATTTAAATTATTCAAAGGAGTGATATGTTGTTGAAACAATCAGTTGATAGAGTGCAAAAGAAAATGCTTATTTTGCTTTCAGTCCTTTTTGTATTATTAGTTATTGCTACGGCTTCAGAGGCGGCCGATTTTTCTGATAACTACAAGCATGGTAATGGGCACTGTGACCAGGGATACTGTGAATATAGTAATAGGCACTGTGACCAAGGGGGTCATTGTGATCAAGGGCATAGTGACTATGGGCATGGAATGCCAGCAGTGCCATCGAAGTAATTCATAACAAGAAAAAAATCGAAATTTTGTTTTTGCATCCAGTTGCAAGTAACTGGGACTTCGCGCCAGCTCTCAAAATATATATCTATATATATTATTTAAATTATACATTCTTCTATTATAATACACTTTTATTGCTCTGATTCACCTGAATTTCGAAATCCTGTCTTTTAAAAGAACTTTTTTGATACTCCATACACAAAAAAAATCAAAGGTAAAGGTACTGTTACCGAAAGAGAGCTTGTACAAAAAAGGTGAAGCTTTACCATCAACTTTTAGGGATAATAAATATTTGGCAAAATTTTGATCAAAAATTGTGGAAATTTAAATCACATTCGACAATTAATCTAAACTGTTATTTCTCTGCATGAATATACTTTAAGGGAAGCAATAATCTTTTGTTCCAAAGGGTTGCTATAATGATTGATTTTTCCCTTTCAATTAATTTCCATACTCCACATCCCTGTGGTTCTTTATTACAGTTGAATGAGTTACTTTTGTATAGTTTACAGTATGATAAACGAGGACATTTTCTTTTCAGGTATCTTACCCCCATTAGCCATTAATTCAATTCAGTAAAACCTATTGCGAAATAAAGATATACTCATCAATTTAAGGTAACTCATTAGGGATTTATTCTCAATCTCTTAAGAAGTGACTAAGAAGCCGTTTTGTTCCATCGGCAGTAGTTCTTAGGCTCAGTGACTGCTATTAGTAAAAGCACAATTAGTAGCTTTGGCTTCAACAATTGTGTTGCATCCCAAATCAACATTTATCTGCTTTCATGTTGTTTTTCACTCATTATTTTTGACATATATATTAAAGAAACCTAGTTCAGTTTTATAGCTCCTCTTTATTCAAATTATCTTGTTGGTTCTTCGGCGATTGATACAATGAATATACATAAAAATAAATATAATATTACTTATAATTATGAATAATAATTAATAGAGTTTTATTTCAATAAATAATCTTTATTAAGCCTTTTTTTTGATAAAAATCCTTTAAGAACTGGATTAACACTTTTCAGGCCCATTATAACTTTAGTTTAGTAAAGAAAATTTGTTTGGAGATTTCATAAAAGTATATATTTACAATGTTGGGACAGCTTCCAGAATAACATGAACAAAAAAGCATTGAAATGGAACCAAACCAATGAACCGACATATCTAAATGATTTACAAATAGCAGGATCTAATGGTTGTTTTTCTAAAAGTTTTCAAATTTACAATAAATTCGAGTCGTCGATAGTTTCGCAACATTCAGAGGTTTTCTATAGAACCTTTTATGAAAAGTACCAAAGCTTAGAGAAACATACAAGTCTTTTAGGAAAATATACAAGAAATGCCAAGCAATCCCGCAGCAAAAGAATTATGGTTATCGGAATGATTGAGCTGATACTTATTCGCAAAGCTACTAAATACATATAAAATATGAATATTAACCTTGAGCTCCCTAATATCTCCAGTAACTAAGCCGTTTAAAGCATTATCGAACCGAAAAGAAGTGCTTTTATTCTCGCTTCACGCCAGATTCTGAAAGACAATGGAGCTCCATGGAAAAATATACTACCATATATCAACCTTTTCATTGTTTCCCATAATTAAGGTTTTGATGATCAAAACCTGTATTTTGAGTAAGTCTGTATATGAATACATTAAGTAACAGTATTTAGAGCAACAAGACTGGTAAATTTTGTGGATGCCCCAACTCTGGGCTAACATTAAAAGAAGAGTATGGAAATGTCTTGATTGCACGACAAAACACAATAAATATATTCCGATTATAATTAAAATCAAAAAAATTCTATCTCATTGACCAAAATCTAATTGTGATCTGATACCTGTGAAATGTGGGGGATAGTCTTTGTGACTTGTTCTCAAAAGAGGACGGAATGAACTAAGAAGCCACTTAGTCTTCAGCTGAGTGTTAGTTCACGACTCTAATCTGAGTTTCAAAATTCGAACCAGATCTGTTCGAGACAGAATTCCTACAAGCAATTCATTATCAACAACTATAACCCTCCCAATATTCTTGGATACAATAAGTTTCATGACGTCATTAGCCCTCGCATTTGAAGGGACGGATATTATATTTTGTGTCATAATATCCGAAACGAGGGTCATAGAACGCTCAAGATAAGGAACATGCTCAATATCGGTAAAAGTCACAATTCCTTTCAAGCTACCCCCTTCTATCACGGGATAGCCCATATGTTTTTTCTCAAATATAAATTGAACAAGATCTTCCACTGTCATAGAAGGATTAACAAAGATCACATTCTTTGTCATAATATCCTTGACTAGAATGTTTCCGAGAGCTACATCGGCCTGAGTAGATTGTTCCTCTTCAGATGCGCCAACATAAATAAAGAGAGCTATTAGAGGAAACCAAAGATTTCCAACAAAAATTCCAAATATTGCCATAAGAATAGCAAAAAACTTCCCAACAGAAACTGCTCTATGAGTAGCCTTCGCATAAGACATTTTTCTGGCATAAAGGGAACGAAGGACCCGCCCCCCATCCATAGGAAAAGCAGGCAGTAGATTGAAAATTCCAAGTATTAAGTTCATGGATCCAAGGATCCAAAAGATAAGATATACTGGATTTAGAGACAACGCTGGGTTCTGGGAGATTAGGTATCTGTGCATAGAAACGCAGATAGAGCCTATGATAATACTCGTTAGAGGCCCGACGAAAGCCATCTTTGCTTCTTGTCCGGGTTTTTTGGGTATTTCTTCCATAGCAGATACACCTCCAAAGAGAAACAGAGTGATGCTATCGATTTTAACTCCATAACGCTTTGCAAGATAGGAGTGTGCTAGTTCATGTAAAAGAACTGATGCAAAGAGCAAGATGGAAGCCATGGCAGAAAGAGCATATTTCATTGTTGGCGGCTCAACTCCAGCAAAACCAAATGGCTGTGGATTAACTGAAAAGATATATGCAAACATTGGGAGTACTAGAAGGAAAGTTATGTGTAGTTTTATGGGTATACACATCACACTTCCTATTTTCAATGACGATTTCATAAATGAAAATTCCTTTATTGTTCCTATGAAATTAAACATATATATTACTAAACTTGAGTTCCAAAGGATTTATAAAGATTATATCTCTACGAGGCAATTATTTTTAAATAATTCGAAAAAAAGTAATATTATAATATTCCTAGATTTAAAGATTACTAATTTTAATAAAAATCTATATAACAAATACCGCCAATAAAAATAACATTTTTTTTAAAACCGTCTCATCAGAACAAAAAATGAAATTGAAAGTCATGAAGGTACTTTAAAAATCTTCGAATAAAAAACATCAAATTTTGTTAATATGATTTGTTTATTTATATTTTCTTAAGATAGGTTCATATGCATGTTTCCATATCTATTATATTGTTGGAATAATAATTCTTAAATGATACAATTTAAGTTCATGTTTTTTTATATATACTATAATAAGAGAATATAATAGTATATTAGCTTTTAAAAACTAAAATAAGATTATTAATTGGTAATTTATATTTACTCAATTATCTACAGATAGGAAGTGAATTGAAAAATTACCAGGCTTAATATTGTATCATATTGAGGAAAAGTTTGGAGAGTGTAGGTAAATGTGAAAACAAAATTATGACAAAATGAACAAGACATTTATTATTTTGCTCGCTGTATTTCTTGCAGTAACGATGCCAGTTGGGTAAGAAAATGTATATTGTACAGCAGTTAAACAGGATTCACTAAAAGTGGCTATGGAGAACACGGGTGCTGTTGGATAAATTGTTGCTTCAGCGACAGTTGCTATAATGCTCACGATATCAACTGCTGTAACTTAACAGCTGGCACGGCAACAATAAAGCTAAATGAGCTTTGTAGAAATTCAGTTGGATAAAGGAATACCTTAAACGACGAATATCCATCGATGAGATTTTTTAATATTTTCTGGTATTATCAAAATTGCGTATTAATTTACTGATAGTTGGCTACTCTCAAGAAAAAAACTGGTCTGTATTAAAAAATCTCCCATCGATTTTAACGAATTCCTATATATTTACCTTCATTTTCAGGATAGGGGAAGCTATCTTTAAAATAAATGAATAATGAATACGAAAATAAAAAATAAAGCCAAGTCCAGAAATCAACAAAAAGGTGTGGACAGACTTCCCAGAAAGAAACAAAATAAAAGATAAATCCGAATCCTATAAATATGATATATTAAAAATCGAAGATTTCTGGGTTTTCAACATCAAAAATTGGAGGCTTGAAGAATACCATTCTTCAAAAATAAATGGAAAATCCCCATTTTTAGGGCATATGGTGAAGACTATGTTCACTCTATTTTTTCGATTTTCTCTTTCTTGACAAAGGGTTTACTAATTCTCTCCGGCATCCAAGAAGGCTTGTTTTTTGGAGCTATGACCCGTTCCTTCCACGCCTTGAAAACATGCACTTTCTTTGTCCCACGTTCCCTAAGTCGTATAGTTTCCGGTTTTGATTTGGTTCCAGTTCCTCGGTTTGCAGCTTTCAGGGCAGCCTGACGGGGCTGCTTCCCAGTGAAAACTCCATGCTCCTTGCTTTCTTCATCTCGCAAAACAAAATTTCGAGTGTTGGACATAAAGGTCACCTAGCAAATTATATTATTAGAGACAGATTATGTTTTAAACTATATATAATTATTCTTCTTATGTTGTCTATAGTCATTGATTCATTCAAAGATTTCCTCAATTCATAATAGGTATATGAACTTAATTTTTCAATATTGTTGGAGAAACTTGAAACATTTAGAATTTACTTACTTATAGGGCAAAATGAAGTGCTATTGGCGTTATTATCAAATTAATTTTTTGATACTCAAAGGTTTAATGCACATAATTCCTTGGTTCAATTGGTTAGATCCTTAAATTTAGCTACCCTACTCCAGGCCAGTGTAGGGAATTTATATCCATATCATAATTCTAAAGATTACCATTATATTTGGCAGTATGGAGGTGTTTACTCTGACAATGGGCCCTAAAAAAACTATTTTCCAAAGAAGAGATGACCTTGAGGGCTAAACGAAAACAAAGAGATACGATGGTTCACGACAGCCACGTTCTAAAAGACGGAGGATTGGTGACCTGCAGCACTCTAGAGGTACAAAATTCGCTCAAATGAGATAGCATAGCCCTGAAAAGAGTGGTAAATCAACAATAAGTTAATATTTTATTAGGACCGTTATATACTCAAAGTCAATTATCATTCTATATTGATTGTCCGGTTCAATGTTCTTAAATGCGGATAAGCTCATTAAATGGTTTGATAGGTTTTTTCAAAATTTCAATACCAATCAAATAATATGATAATATCAATGCTATTATCCTTGAGGGTATATATGGTGTTGGAAATGCGCTGTATAATACAGTTTTCTTATCAAGCACATAAGACCTCTAAAAAATTACTTTAATTGGGAGCCATTTGCCACCTCTGATTAAGCTCCCAATTGTGTGATTCCTACGATTAAGAGAAAAACTCCTTTAACTCGTAATCACCTACTTAATATAAATATTATAACTGTATATAGCTTTTCCGGTTCACAATGAGACGGCATATAATTTATTTTATCCTTTTGTGATAGGCGCATTATGAAAACAAATAAATGTAAATTTATAATATTTTCTTTTTACATCTATAGTAAAGTATAATTTTAGCCTTTAAATTTGCTTCAGTGAATTTAACATTTGGGTTGCAAAACGTTGATCTATACAGTATTTTATCTTTATTCTGCTAGCCATGCAATCTATAGAATCCAGCATCAAAAATGTGATCAAAAATTGGAAAAAATAAAAATGAAAAGTTAAGAGACAATATTTCCATTTCTCGCAGATGTACGCAAGGAAGTAATCTGTTTTCCCAATATGGATGTAGCTTAAAAACTAATCTAACTTCAACAAAAAATAGTGGCCAAATAGGCAAAAAAATTCTACATATGTGCGCATCTGCAGAATTTCGAATCGATGAAATTACGAACTTTAATTTCAAAATAAGGTACAATATACCTCATTATCTCAAGTTATAATTTCTCTAGAATGCTATGCAACTGCGTAAGTCCCACATAAAATACCTGTCCACCATAGAAGTTCATGACTGGTGCTAAAGTAACCATGCTAATCTTCACCCCCCTATTAAGTTATTTTCCCATTCAGAGATTTTCAAAAATTTTCGAATAGTTCATCATTATATAGGTGATGTTTTCATGATTAAGTTTCCATCGCAACAATTGCTTTATTTTCATGAATTGAAACACATCTACCCTAGCTTTACATAATTGCGGAACCTAAAATAGCTGGGAGACGGCGTCAATAATCTTATGGAAATAACATCTCCGAATTATATATGACAACTATTTTCATTAACCTGTCTAAATTTCGATTAATAAATGAATGTATATGATATGGGTAATAAATATATAAACTAAAAAGAATTAATTTTCCGTAAGTTAAATTATTATCAAGTATTAAGATGATATAAATATAAAAATACAAATCTTAATCTTACTTACCACTTTCTGCATATTTAATCAAGAATGTCATCTATTTTCTCAATGTGACAGCAACTTAAAAATTGATTTAACTTTTAATGGATGTTGGTAGGGAAATGGTACACAAATACCCCCTCTGGATACATCTGTGGAATATCTATTGTGTTCTTCTTATGTAAATTTTTTATTCGATAACTTATTTAAATTTGCGATTTTATAGGAGAATTAGATATTGTTTCGGTATTATTTAATGAGATAAGTAAATAAATGGGATTTATATCTAAAAAATTCTAATTAGTGCGTAAGTCAGTGTAATTTATGTGTAAAACAAGTGTAAATTATTCTTTATATTTGTGGGCCGCGTTACCTAATATTTAATTGACTTTGTGGACATATGTGTAAAAAAAGCATGAATTCTATGTAAAGAAATAGGAATAATGTGTAAGAAAGTGTGAACTATGTGTAATTATACTTATCTTGAGTGAGGGGTATGTATAACTGCATCAAAATGTGTGTAAGTAAGTGTAACTTATGTGTAATGTATATGAAATTATATATGAGGTATAATTTTGAACTAAAATTAAATTCCTGGTTTTTGTGTGAAATGTGTGTAAATAATGTGAATTATGTGTAAGGAAGTGTATTTTAAATTTAAATAGGTTTAAATTTATAAACAAGAATTTCGATGAAGATTTTATTTTCATAAGTTATTTATATATCATTTGTGACCACATGATTATATTTAGAAGTTTATATACCCATTCTTAAATAAATATTAACTATGTGTAAAATACGATATTATAACAAAATTATACACAATTGGTTTATTGTGATGTATCTGTTAAAACGGAGCGTAAACTATGTGTAAGACTTGTGTAAAATAATATACTCCATGAATGAGGAAAAGCGACGTGTGAACGCTTACATCACGAATGAGCTTTATACAAGAGTTATTCAATCCGGTTATGGCATAACAGATGCAATTATACAAGGTTTAGAGTGCCTCATGAGCCATCAGGGTGAGATTAAATCGGAAGGTAATGAAAACATATTGGAATTGCAAGAAGCACTCATAAGAGAGCTACAAGATCGCATAAAAGAGATGCAAGAGGCTATGGACCCTCTGGAGTTGGGGCAACTACGCATAAAAACTGAAGAGTTAGAAAAGCATAACAAAATACTAAAAAAAGAGCTCGATAATGCAAGCCAGAGAGAACAAGATCTAAAATCCATGCATAACAATTACATGATGCAGATGCAGACATTGATTAATCAAAAAGCAATTGAAGCACCGGGAGCTAAAAAACCCTGGTGGAGATTCTGGTAACTTGTGGATATATATTTTATTCCTAATAGCTAGCTATTTCATAAAAATATTATTGGAAGATACGATTTATACCTCAGTTTCTAAATGATATATATAACTTATGGAAATAAATGGTTTATCAAAATTTTTTAATGTTACCCAATACTCTACTTCCAACTATATAAATTAATATGAATCATTTATTTGTGAAAAAAAATCGAAATTTTTATTTTCAGTCCGTTGCATTTGTAACAAGGCCAGTTATTTTATTAACGGTTAAATTGACTGCTATTTCACACTCTGGAATGTTCACTGCATCCTAAAAGTTTGCATTTACTATTGCAGTTACTCAGAAATTAAATTTTTTTACCTTTATGGTTCCTATTATCTTATTATATTTTCATATATTTGCAATATAGAGCCGAATAAGTGACTGTTTTTAGTAATATGAATAATTATTTTTTGAATATATATAAAAATATTACTATGTAAAAAAATATAAATACGTTAATGCCGTAACACTGTAATGCAGCAAAACGGTAAATGTGATACCATGGATAGACTGAAACTACAAAAAGAAGCAATCGATAAAATTAAACAACTTTATAGTCTGCGATATGACATGGGATTTGTGCAGGAAGAACTTCCTAGAGTTTCAAAATTGACACTTGGGGCTCTTGTCAATAAAGGAATCCTAAATTCATATCGAGGAGTATTTGGAGATGATGGACCGATTTATTATAAGTGGACAGGGAAAGAGTTGGAATAATATAATTGAAATGCATTTCTAATTACTTTTATCTCTACTATGAATTGTATAATGCAAAAAAATATGATCTAATTATAAGTTCAATGAATGTTCAGAGAGATGATAAATCTACTAATTTGAAAGGAGCTGTGAATGAATCATGAAAATTGATCAAGGATTTCCATTTATAAAGATGACTCATGAAAGATTAGAATTTTTATTAGAAGAAGAGGTCAGAAAAGAGCAAGAATACGTTAATGGATGGAATGAACTCAGAGATAAACAGCGACCATGAATATTCAAAAGTAACTATTTTAAGAAGTTTTTTGAGATATCGGAAGTGAAACAGTAAACTATATTTAGGTACTTAATATTTGATTATATAGTGATGGTCAGAGTTATAGTCAAAATTTATGAATCTTAATTGCAACGTATATTAAATTTATTTAAGTTAAAACATTGCACAGTTGCAGGTTATGAATTTTCTGGATAAATTCTACTAGCTGATTGATTTATCTCAGGATTCATTGTTGTACTAAAATGAAACTGCGTGATATAAATTTTTGTTTTTGTTAAATAAGATATCATTATTTTTTTTGATTATTTATCGCAAATAATTTTTCACTTCTGAAATGACTAATTTTTGAATACTAAGATTCCATAATCTATCTATCGAAAAGTTGATGTTTTTTGTTGGATATATTAGTTAAATTGGCAACAGAAATAAGTTTATAAATATGTAGGTTTTAAATTTTGTTTACTCTTCCTATCTTTTTTTGCATCTAATTTTTTTGGGGTAAAAATACCTAAAAGACCATTTTTTTAAAATCGATATAAATTGAACTAATTAATTTTGGATGGTGTGCACTGCTTCAAAATGGATATCACAAGTTCATTTTTGGTTGTATAACTATTAAAATTAATTCTGCCTGACCTAGAATATATTAAAAAGTTCTTTTTCTAGAGTTTATATGGGAAAATCAAGCTTTCTTTATCATTTTTTTTTGACGGAACTTATAAATACAATTGACGCATACGTAGTAGTGTATTACTAATAGGGGAGATAAAAGATGAACTTTATACCAGCAAAAGAACGGGCAGCAATTATTCGGAGTGAACTCAAAGCTAATTTTCCGAAAGTTAAATTTTCAGTTCGATCTTCAAACTTCAGGATGGGAGATGATGTTACAATTAGTTGGATCTTGGGTCCCACTAAACAAATGGTTAGGAATGTGATCTTTTGTCTTGTAGAAGATATGAAAAATTTCTACAACATGTGTATAGAAAATGAAACACACATACTTATAAATTATTCCAGGGAAATCCCACAAGAAGTATTTGATAAAGTAAGAGCCGAAGTCAAAGAGACAGCGACAGATGAAATGTTACAGTATTCATTTTTAATAGATGAAGAAGCAGAAAAGAAGATTGGGAATATGAGTTTTTAGGGAGTTATAACGGTGCCTACATTAACTTACAATGAAAATGAAATCGCTGCGCGTCTTATAATTAATAGGCCTCTTAAACAAACTGAGTGGAGAGATGGTAGATTTAATGTGGGATGTGAGTTTATCCGGCAATATGACCCTGAAATACATGTAATAGAAATCCTAATCAGGAATAAGTGAACTTATTCCTAATTCTAACCATTTTTTTCGCATCGCTCACATTGCAATTTTAATATATAATAACATGTTACTAACAATTAGAGTAATAGAACGCCTAAAAGTTGATTTGGGAAACATTTCTAATTAACGGTTTAACATACTGTATTTCTTAAACTTATTTATTTGGCACCATATGAAAATAAAATTGTAGCTAAAAATAATTATAAATATATTTGCTGAATTAAAAGCAAAACAATTTTTCATCTACAAATTAAGGGCCTATTATCATCGATAAAAAAATCTTTTTAACCAACTGACCGATTTTTATCGGCATGGAAGATAATCATACCCACTTTCTGTATGATGCACTCAAGAATACCATCTATTTTCTCGATATGAAAGAATTTAGAAATTAATTTAATTATATGTTAATAATGGTCAATTACATGATTGGTGAAACTTTATTTTTACTTAAGTGCATAATTCCTACAAAAGGCAACTAATTAGTAGAAAGTGAAATGTTATGTCATAGTAGAATAGTAATTTTTGTGAAAAATGGAGACAGGAACATTTCCAAAGATTCACAGGAAAAAGTCTACGAAAATAATTTGGGTGAGAATCAGGGAAATGAGAATCTTAAACGTATTTTTGACCCTCAGTTAAGAGAAAGTATCCATCTTTTTCCTCTCCTTACTGTAAATTTCATAGGGACACTTGGATTCAGCATAGTGCTTCCATTTATGGTGTTTCTGATTAACAAGATGGGTGGCAATTCTTTTATTTATGGGCTAGTAAATTCGATGTATCCAATATAGCCAATTCCTTATATATTGATTTCAGGAGTTTTCACGGTTTCAATATATTAGACTATATTCGGTTTCAAAATTTTCATAGTATCCATTTTAGATTGAGCACGATAAAACTCATATTAATTTATAAATCATTGTTATGAGACTTCAGCGCCCTACTTTTAATAGATCATCGAAAGACAGGATCTAGTATGTCGTTGCAATCACTACATCCATTTAATGGAAATAGAAATCTAACTATTTTATTATCTACTTTACACTTAGTATTTTTTTTCACAAATGCTTCTGGTTGTCGATCTTGTGCTTCGAATTCATAAAATGCTTATTCTTGTAGAACTTATGAACTTAGAGAACTTAATCAAAAGTAATAAAGCTTATTTTTTAGCTTATTTTTTGGTTTGTTCAAAAGTTAATGCTACGGATCTAGTGCCATATCTACTAAGATCTGGAGTTTTATTAGAAAGTATGTGCATGGGTAGTAAACCCATAAACTTTATAAGTAAGTGGGGCTATATATATTCCTATTTAGGTATAAAGAATAATATGTGTCAATTCTACTACCAACATCGTTTTTTATAGTTAATCTGGGTCAATTTAATTATGGCTTACCATATCTAAAAAAAAAAAAGTTCTTAAAGAAAAGAATAAGGAGAGAAACATGAAAAAAAATCACAATACAATGATACAAATATTCTTAAGTTGTACTGAACTTCTAGTTTTATTTTTGGTTATAGTTTCATCAGCAGCTGCCACTATTGGACCAGCTCTGACAATAACCAAGTCACCACCTACAACCCATTATACCGCTGTTGGAGATAGTATCACGTACAACTATACTGTAGCTAACACAGGAGATTTGAGTCTCACAGGAAATATTACGGTTAATGACAACAGAACTGGTTCATTTAACATAACCAACAGTGGTCTTATCGTAGGTCAAAAAGTTACAGGAACAGCTACTCATGCAATAAAACAGCAAGATCTTGATAATGGGTACGTGATGAATTCAGCGAATGCAACAAACAATGATACAATTTCAAACACCGCTATTGCGATAGCATACGCATGCCAGAGTCCAGCTTTGAGCATAACAAAGTCAGCGTCCCCAGCAACTTATGCAAATTTAGGAGATCAAATTGCATACATTTACAATGTAACCAATATAGGAAATGTGAATATCAATGGACCTATTCAGGTTAAAGACCACAAGATTAGCGAAACCCCATTCATTATAAGCAGTGCTGATCTTGGCCCCGGGCAAAGCGTTATCGGGACAGCAAACTACTCAATAACACGAGCAGACATTGATTCTGGTTCTGTAACAAATTTAGCGTATGCAATAGGTTTATTCAACGGCAAACAAATAAAGGCGGGTCCGTCTAGTCAAACAGTAACAGGACCTACTAGGATTCAATATATATCTCTAACCAATGACAGAGATTTTGAATCTAACAATAGCGGTCAAGGCGCTGCTTTTGAACCTAAAAATGGCGGTTATAGCGATGCTTTTGAACCTAACTATGCCGGTTATGGTGGTGCTGTAGTACCTGTACCTATGTATGGCAGTCCTATGTATGGCAGTCCTATGTATGGCAGTCCTATGTATGGCAGTTCTATGTATGGCAGTGAACCTTATGGCATTACAGAAGTACCAAATTCAGAATCTCATTGCTATAAGGATGAGGTTTCTTCGTCTAAAGATTCCAAGGCTAAATTGAGTGGTTCCAAAGCTAAAGCTTGTTTGAGTAAACAAAAAAATAAAAACCATTCTAAACACCATAAAGCAGAAAAAATCTCCTCCAAACACCGTAAAACAGGAAAAAAATTGCCAAGTCTAAATTAGATAAAAATAACAATATGAAATTATTCGATGTCCAGGTTTTACCTGGATATCCAAAATAAATATATCATCTAGGGCCCACAAAATTTAATTGAATATATCTAAATAAACCATAAGTTTTACAAACATTATCATTTACAATATCGTAGCAAAAGTTTAACGAACACTTACTCATTGAACAAGAATAATCAAAATATTACAAATTCTCAGTATTTATATAAAGTTTGTCACTTATATGCAATACTTGATTAGATTTAATTATGTGGTTGCCAAACCAAAGTATCAATGAAAACAATCGAAAATGAAGCTTTTTCAGTAAAACTATTTGCCCTGCATCATATTTTTTGCAGTGAAAGAAAGGGATAGCGAGCCAGTCAGATTTTACGTAACTTTAGCTACATTGCCCCATAAATCGAATTTATTTAATCTATTTAGATAAAGTTCTTTTATTGTACCAAGTATCTATTATCAAATTTGTTTTATTTCGATAAAGTACTTTTATTTTGCCAAGCTTCTGAATAATGTGAGTTAATTTCAATTGCTTTGTCATATGCTTTTAGTGCTTCATCAGATTTATTTAGATCATATAGAACCCTTCCTTTATTGTACCAAGCGTCTGGATTCTGCGGATCAATTTCAATTGCTTTGTCATATACTTTTAGTGCTTCATCGGATTTATTTAAATCAGAAAGAACGTTTCCTTTATAGATCCAAACATTTGAATCATGTGGGTTAATTTCAATTGCATTGTCAAGCGCTTTTAGTGCTTCATCAGAGTTGCTTGCTTTGTCATATGCTTTTAGTGCTTCATTAGACTTATTTAAATTAGAAACATTGTTACTGCTGGAGTTCGAAATGTCTGCTATTGATACCGCTCCTGCAATACTCACTAGAATAAAAAATGCCAGTAAAGTGATGCCTAAAGCTTTTATGAAAGTATAACCTCTACTTGCTTTATCATATCTCGCTTTTTTCATTTTCAGCCTCTTCATGTATGTTAGGCCCTTATTTTACAATCTTAAAATGTATTTTATGAAGTTATATCATATTTCTTAAGTGAAAAAGATCTCAGTTTATAAAACTACCTTATACTAGCATTCTTTGGTGAGATTTTTAGTCTAACCACATTTTTTATCAGGTATGATAATTGAATAGCAAATCGTTTCTTTAAACCATGTTGACCTTTCTTCAAGACTGTTTAACTCAAAAACTACAAAACCAATATTATCACATCCACTTTTACCTTTTTTTTCGTTAAGATACTCGACTCCAATAATAATATTCAAAAAAATATTTCTTATAAAGTTCTTCATAGTATATTGTTTACACCATGTCTGGTTACTTTTCAGTGCTTGCTTCATCTGTTTTACCGAAACTATATTTGGAACCTTGTTATTTTGCAAAAAATCAAACTTTCTACAGGAATAATGAATTAATTGAACCTTTAGTGCTTGTTAGTGATGTAAACGAGATGTTATATACTAATGTTGCGATAAAATCACAAAGATCACCAAGCTGCACGTAGGAAGGATATCAATGTCTTTTGTGTACTCTTAGCGAAAGATGAAAGAATCTTACAAAAGATATTGAGAAAAAAATATCCTAAAGTAACTTGATTAATAAAAGCCAGTTCTAACTCCACAGTACAACCACACTAAAACAAATATAACAACCAACCCTACAAAAAACATTATCCCCTCCCCAAATTGATCACACAAACCGTCCCACTGTTTACGTAAATTCATTATCTCCACCTCTTTAACATATGATAGTTTTAGATATATAAAAAATAAGCTAATGCATCTAACAATCCAATACGGAAATTCACAAATATAGCCAATTTGAAATATAATTCAATATTGAATCATATAAGATAAATCAATTAGTTAAATCATGACCTTGGATATGTTTTCTATACAGGATATTTGTGCGGTAGCAATTAATTTCTGAAAGACAAACTAATGGTTGAGACTTCATGCTTAATTAGTAGTAAAAAACATGGTTGGAGTTTAGCTAAAGTTGCAGAAGATTTTTCAGTCTATAGCTCAACGGGTCATTGTTGGATAAAGCATGCTAAAAAAGAAGGTATTTTAGTCTTAAATAAAAACATAGTTTAGGAGTAAAGTTTATTTTAATCGCAGAATAATTATTGGAGTGAAAGAACATACTTTCAAAGCCAATACCTAGATAAAGGGTATTATTACAGTTGGTTAAAGAAAAACTTAATTCTATTTACTAAAAATAATTTTAAAATATTTATTTTGAATAAAAACTGAGACTAATTATTAAGGATTTCTGGGGTAGAAAAGCAACATATTGATCTAGATCAAAAGGGATAAAACAGGTACTTACTAATAAATGTATCTATGAAGCTCCACAAAGCGATTCGGAAACTTTCGAGAATATCAATAATCTTGATTTACATGAGCCATTCATATGCCATTTATAATCACACTACGAAATATGGGGATTTATTGAAATCCTATTTCGTCTACGACTAAAAAAATTTTACATTAAAGTTATTAATCCTAATTATGTCGGTTAGAGATATTTACAACATCTATCTCTAAATGATATATTTCCTTTTAGCATCTATCGCAAAGTTAGAACATCGTACTACTAAATATAACAAAAATAATGAGAAGTATTAAATATAAGTTTCTCTTAATAGGTAAATGCTAACAGATACAAAGACTAAAGAATTCTCCTAAATTTGTTACTTAATCCGCAGCGATGGATATTCCTCACCTATAAAACCATGTTGGTGGGGGAGTTCAACTGCATGGAAAAGCAATAAAGGTACTTAACCATTGCTCTATGAAATTTTTTATCTAATTTTTCCTAAAAAATAGTAGTATTTTTTTATTTCAGATAAAGTCAACAGACTTGACCAAACTAATAGGTTCTTGGAAAACTATCTGTTTTTGGCTACTCTCCCATACTAAACCAATTTTGTTGCACTGATAAGTTTTGACCTTTAAGAGAATTCACAACTTATAATACAGCTTTTTTGGGTTTTACTGACAAGAAAAAAATTCCTAAAACATAACATTTTGGAAGAATGGAGGTATATCGACGATAATAAATTTTAAAGGCAACAGCCCGAAAATCTCAAAGACCGCTTTTATTGCAGATTCTGCGGATCTGATTGGAGATGTTGAGATTGGAGATTTTTCAAGCGTATGGTTTAATGCCGTGATTCGAGGAGATCGAAATAGCATAAAGATTGGAAATCGAACAAACATCCAAGATAATGTAGTAATTCATGTGGATTCCATTAATGGGGTTCAGGTTGAGGATGATGTGAGTGTGGGGCATGGAGCTGTGCTTCACGGTTGCAAAATCGGAAACAATGTGCTAATCGGAATGAATTCTACAGTTTTAAATGGAGCTGAGATAGGGAAAGATTCCATAGTCGGCGCAAACTCACTGATTTCTGCAGGGAAGAAATTTCCTGAAAGCAGCCTGATTATTGGAGTTCCGGGAAAGGTAAAGAGAGAAACAGAAGATGACGAAATTAAAAACACAGCAAAAAAAGCGACAGAGTACGTAAAATCAGTAATAGAATACAGGGAAGAAGTTAGATTGAAAAAAATGATCTAAAACTTTATGAAGTAATATCTGTGCATGATGTTAGTTGTAATATACAAATTTAAAAGAAGTATCCAATTTATAATGCATAAAAAAACATTATTCGTCTGTTTATTTGCACAATCCTGAAATTTATCTTGTGGTTTAACTTTTAGTATTTTGTGAGTAGTTTATTTGCTGGAGCAGTGCGTTCTTTTTAAAAAATGCTTTGTACATCAGTGTAATCAATCAAAGTATCCAAAAAACATATTTACTATATATCTACTGATATATAGTGGCCGCTCTTTATGCATATATTAGAGTGGTTAAATAGCAATTATCTAATTATTCTATAAAAATATTTATTGATATATATCTACTGAAAATATTATTCGTAGATAGGTTAAGAATTAAAACGTTTAGTTGAATACCTAATTGGCAATATAAGATTTGCTTAACGGACTTTTCGATGAGACGCGGATTATAAAGAATGTAGTGTTAATTTGAACAATAGAAAGTACTGAAACAATTGGGACTTATGCATTAAAGAGAAAAAGAAAACACCTATAGGCTCATCTTAAATTATAATTTAGATGATTTAAGGTACAATGTTGCTTATTCCTCCTTTTCAATTGTTTAAATAAAAAATAATATAAAGAAGTGGGATGGATGTTGAAACAATCGGGTAGAAAAATAAAAAAGATACTGACCATTTTGTGGGCAGTTTTTTGTGTAGTATCGATGACAGATGTTTCAGTAAGTGCAGCTCACCTTGTTACTTACAGTCTTCGTCTTGATCATGGTCATTACTAAGGTCCATCTACCGATTGTGGATGGGTGTGAAACGGAATTTCATGGTAAGGAACCTAGTCTATACCTGCACATGTCTCCTTTCCTGCTCCTTGTTTACGGGTGTGAAATGATCATCACTATGAAGATCAAAATGCTAAATAGTAACTAAAATGCTATAATCAGAATTAGATAGTGAGAAAATACTCCGCTGAAGACGACTCTGTATGATTGCACCCCAGCTCTTTGTATAAAGGAATTATTCAAAATCAAAGATTTTCATTTGCACACAAGTTTCTTTTTTCTGATTGCACTTATTTTTAACTCGAATTTGACAGATCTATATATTTTATAATAGATAAATGATCTTGCGTTCATCAACCAAGAAGATTCCAGTCTCAAAAATTTTCCTTCCTTGAATACTTTCCTCGAAATATCCTTTTTCACTTTCGTATATCTAATAATTTGTACTAAGAGACTATAATTATTGAGTCAATTTTCCTTGCCAATACAATAATTGCTTCAGTATATACATTTAATTTCTTCTGCCAGTCAAATGACCTCTTTCAAAGGTAGCGTATGGAGATAGCATAAGGTATTTGAGGACTTAAATTGACTACTAATAGAGAACTATTGATGTTTTTAGTAACCTGAGAAATTGGCTCCTTTCGTAATAGCAGAATTTCTATAGAAAATTCTAGCATCTTGCTAACTCAAAGTTTGCAAAATCTTTCCTTTTCTCGCATTTCCAGTTCTTTTTGTTTCTTCAAAAGTTCTTTTAATGTTGGTGGAAATGGACATATACTCGCAAGTTTTTTGTTTTCCATAGTGCAATAATAGGTTTTTTATTCTATTTTTACCCTTGTTTTAAAGATGCCGCCTTTATCTTATGTTTAATCCTTTCTTCAGAGACAATCTTGATATATATATTAAGTCCATGTTTTATTTTGATACGCTGTAAGATAATAAAAAAACATATTCTAGCAACGTAGAATTTGAAAGTGGATGGGAAAACAAGACAATATGCAAACTTAGTATTAATAACGTGCTTACAAAACCAGTCTATATAATTGCCAAAAATTGAGCTCTATCAAAGTCCTTTGTAAAGTCTATAATAGAGCTTTTCCGCCATAAGTCCTAACATGCTTCCAGGATCTATGATAACTGGCAAACCGATCCTGATCCACGTATATTTTATCATTATTTCTCTGATACAGCATCCTATCACTTCCTATTGGGCAGACCTTGATGCATATACCGCAGGGTGAAACATAATGCTTGTTTAATTCAGCACTATAGGTGGAACAGGTTTTTTTATCTGTTAGGCCATTTGGGTAATCCTCTTTATTAATAGAATTTGATGGGCACATTTCCACACAATGCATACAGTGGTTACAGAGCTGGTTTTCCAATATGTGATCAGGAGGGAGATCAGCTGAGGATAGAATCGAACCAAAACGGACCCTAGGGCCATATTCTGGTGTGAGTATCATATTATTTACACCAAACGTTCCGAGACCAGCGAGCAAAGCGGCATGCCTGTGGGAAAAAAATGCAATGGGATTTTCCACGAGTACTTGGATGCTTCCATATCCATCTCTTGGTACGAAAATAGAAGCTTTTCCGTTATTGTTTAAGAAGTTAGCAAGACGATATGTATATTGATCTAAGAGCATATTTACTGTAGTGTACAGTTCACGGTAATATATCGAGGGAGATGTCTCTAAAACCGGTAAAGAGATCGGCAATCCAATAACTATCACTGATTTTGCCTCAGGATATATATATTGAGGATGGAATTCTTTGGGCACCCACGGCAGGAAAAGAGGGATTTTCCATCGATCTACACTAGCAACCCCGACTAGGGGAATATCCATACTTTCGCATCTTTCCAAGAGTGCTTTTTTTAGATCCTTATTCGTAGATTCATCCATTCTTTATGATCCAATTAGTACTTACGTACTTGTTGTATAAAATTAAATCCAATTGATATTGTCAGTACTTTGTTAAAATTTCTCCTCAACGTTTTGCTCCATAGATTTACATCAAACATTTCAGTACTATCTTAACCTTCTTATCAACCACTCATCAATTAAAGGCACAAATATAGTAAATCTAAACTTTTCTCCATCCGCGATTTTGGGTCTGTTTTGGAAGATCGAAAAATATTTTTTCTGAAATTATACATGTATGTTTTTTAGCAGTAAAAATATTCGCACATAAAATCGGTTATCTCATGAAGTTTAACACCAGATTGAAGAAGAGCTTCCTCTTCTATTACAAGATTTAAAAACCAAGTAATTAGATGACGAATTAAATCTTCCTGATCGAAAAGATAATCTTTTATAAGTACGAAGATATTAACTATTGACTCTATATCCTTTTTTGTGGTAAAAGAAAAAGGACATATTTCAATCAGTTTTTACAGAATTTTCAGTACACTGGCCAGATTTATAAAAATGATAGCAAAAAAATGTTATTTTTGAGAACATCTGCAGAAAGTGATTTAAGATGAAATATAGCTATCCGATCAGTTTATTGAATCAACTTTGTTGCCTAACATTAATCATTCTTTGTTCTGATGATATCATCAAAATTTATATAAATTTGACAACTAAATGTACTATAACAAAGATTTAATGAATCAAAGAAATATAATTTCCCAGCAGAAAGTTTTCTCTGCAGAGTGAAGTATTATATCTATTTTTGTAGTTATTTCTCATCATTAATATCTAACACACATGAAGAGGCTGAAAATGAAAAAAGCGAGATATGATAAAGCAAGTAGAGGTTATACTTTCATAAAAGCTTTAGGCATCACTTTACTGGCATTTTTTATTCTAGTGAGTATTGCAGGAGCGGTATCAATAGCAGACATTTCGAACTCCAGCAGTAACAATGTTTCTAATTTAAATAAGTCTAATGAAGCACTAAAAGCATATGACAAAGCAAGCAACTCTGATGAAGCACTAAAAGCGCTTGACAATGCAATTGAAATTAACCCACATGATTCAAATGTTTGGATCTATAAAGGAAACGTTCTTTCTGATTTAAATAAATCCGATGAAGCACTAAAAGTATATGACAAAGCAATTGAAATTGATCCGCAGAATCCAGACGCTTGGTACAATAAAGGAAGGGTTCTATATGATCTAAATAAATCTGATGAAGCACTAAAAGCATATGACAAAGCAATTGAAATTAACTCACATTATTCAGAAGCTTGGGAGGGAAAAGGAGTTGCTTTTGATAGTTTAAACAAGACTGAAGAAGCAATAAATGCATATAACAAAGCAATTGAAGTTAACCCACGTAATTCAAAAGCTTGGAAAAACAAGGGAATTGCTCTGGATAATTTAAATAAATCCAATGAAGCACTAAAAGCATATGACAAAGCAATCGGAATTGATCCACAGAATTCAAAAGCTTGGTACAATAAAGGAATTGCTCTAGCTAAATTCGATAAATTAGATGAAGCAATAACTGCATATAATAAAGCAATCGGAATTGATCCACATAATTCAGAAGCTTGGTACAATAAAGGAATTGCTCTATATAAATTAAATAAATCCGATGAAGCGATAAAAGCATTTGACAAAGCGATTGAAATTAACCCACAGGATTTAAAAGCTTTAAACGGCAAAGGATATGCTCTGTATAAGTTAAATAAATCCGATGAAGCGATAAAAGCATTTGACAAAGCGATTGAAATTAACCCACAGGATTTAAAAGCTTTAAACGGCAAAGGATATGCTCTGTATAAGTTAAATAAATCTGATGAAGCAATAAAAGCATTTGACAAAGCAATTGAAGTTGATCTCTAAAATTCAATTGCTTTGTACAATAGAGCAGTTACTCTGAATAGATTAAATAAATCTAATTTGTAGGTTGAATATTTTACTTAATTTTCATTCATTTTTGATCCTTCGCGAGATTAATATAGCAACTTTTTTGTTTTCTAACATGACACCAGTTTTAATCAAAACAATTAGGTAAAAATGTACTAGTTTTCTAAGCTATCCTACATCTAGAGAACCAAAATCTACATCATACAGAAATTTGGATTAAGAAAAAAAGTATATGGTTTGATGGAAACAGTATTAATTGAATATTAATTATCTTTAACTGAAGTTTCCGATATTCATTATTCTATATGCCGAGAGCATAATCTTAAACCTGTATATCCACCTATTATCACACCGCTAAAAATGTTGGGTCTAGGTGGATTTATTATATTGCAATCCAATAAAAGAGGGATATATAAAACAGTTGGAATAGTTTATGGAAATTATACTTATGGTTTACTGGATTACCTTATTCATAATGTCCCTAATTACAATAAATACGAATCTTTTGAGCCTAGCACTTCCAAATCCCACTAATCACTTTCTCTTTTTATTGTTGCATCCTGTATAGAAGATTGCTTACTATGAGAGATTAAAATAGATCCAAAGTGGATTTATTGATTTTGCCTATGCTTTCTTAATACTTTTTTTGCATTTACTGGTCATGTAATCGATAGCAATTTGTACATTTCCATAAGCTCTGAAATGATCTTGTTCTTAAAAAAATAAGGAATATACATCGGAGCAAAACAAAAAAATTAAAGACTAATGATTCTTGCATATTTATATATTTTAAATTATGAGTTAGTTTGCATATTTTATTTTTAACTTTGATGTTAAAATTACTGGTTTAAGTTTAGATAGGCAAGTACTCAAAAATAATAAGAAGGGGACATCTATTGAAAAAAATACTAAATACTTCAATAATTGGAGTTGTGAAATTTTTTGTTGTGATTTGTCTAGTGATGGTAGCAATTGCCGCATTGCCTTTGACCCTTGCTACACCAATACATGAAACAACAAAATACCAAGATTCTCAATGGTCAACAGCATGTATATCAGATATGACACAAGTGGATAATGATATGAAATCTCTAACTACTGCGGCAAAAAACTATGATCTCACGTCAGCTTCTACGTATGCACCTATTTTGTATACAGATAGTCAGAAAGCTATAGAAGATAGTGATTTGTACAATGTATCGCCTGATTTGCAAAGTTCAAAGGACGAATATAGGTTAGCAATGGCACAGGCTAATAGGGTAGCAGTTTATGCTAATTCTGGAGTCGAAGAATATAATAATGGAAATTTGGAAGCCATAAACACTGACTTGAAACAAGCAATTGAATGCGTTAAGTCCTACAATGAACATATCAAAAAAGCAGTTAAACTATCGAATGATTATAAGTCTAAGAAAAATTAATCAACTTACTGAGATTTGAAATAGCTCAATCGCCTTTATGGAGAGAAAATCAATACCCTAGACATATTGTTTTCTCTTAATACGAAGCAATTCAGATGAAGGAATAATTTTCGATAAACCCCCAAATTTCTTTATGTGTTTATAAGTAGTATAGAAATACTCATGAAAATCAGTGGTTTATCGAAATTTTGCTATGGTAAGCTTGCGGATTAATCACTTTTATAAAAAAGAATGGATTGTATTACAATTTTAATGTAAATTCAAAGTCAAATTTTTAAGTAGTTTGCTTAGTTTTATTTTCACAATGTGGAATTTTGTATCAACTCACTTTTAGAGATTTATAGTTTTACAGAAAATTATGCATGCTGCACATTATGGCAGTGTACTGAAAGTTCTTCAACAACAGTCATCGAATTTGATGCATTTTCTGTAAATAGTGCACTCTACCTCAAATGTATATATAATGCCACTTTTTCAGTTTGCACTTCAATTTATTTTGTCCTATTCTCTCTATCGGTATGAAAGAAGGCAACTTATTACTACAAGTGCTCTAATAACCAATCATTAAGCCAATTATTCTAAAATTCTTCCTGGTCTACAGCAGATCTTCTCAAATATATTTTAGTCTCCCTTAAAAACCTATGTGCTAAGCTACACTAAATTTATGTAGGCTGATGCCTTCGAAGAAAATGACCTTAATACAACTTTAGCATTTTGGACAAAACTCAGGCACAACATCACCTTTAAACCAAGCATAGTCATGCCAAGAATAGTTATACCTATATACTACTATTAATACTATGAAAATTACATCCAAATAAAAACTAGTTGTGAACTACGCAGCCCCATTCCATATTTTTACATCCAACAGCTTACCTTTACGAAAATGACTAAACAAGAATTACTAAAAGGATAATTCTTGAATCTGAACCCAACGATCTAAGATCAAAAATACCATAAATAAAAATCCTCCAGATTATCCCACTTCCTATAGATATTTACAAGAACTTCATCATTTTTTTAATATTCCCGTAGCCCAAAAATTAACCTAACTTCCAGTGAATTAATAGTGGAAAATTAGACAACCGAATTATATATCTGTATACATCTGCAGAATGTCGGTTAAAAAATTGGAAATCTGTATCAAAATGTTATTATTATTCGGTACTATACATTATCATGGCGTTATCACAAGTAGTATCCTTAAGATCAAAATCCTCATCCTGGCTTAGTTCTACTAAGATGAATTTATTAAAAATTAAAACCATGAATACCTTTAAATACAACATCATTGCAATTTAATTTTTAATGTAAATATTTGAATTTAAATTACATGATATTAAATACCATGAAAAGCACGGAAAATATAAAAAACTTGCTCAAATATTTTTACCCCTGGTTATAACTTAAGATTAATGGAGGTGGGAATGTATTAAGTATAAATCCATCTGTCGAATTTTTTCAAGATATCAACTTTTATTGTGATGTCTATAAATTTTTGTTTTAGACATTTGATTATTTAATGTCATTGATTTCTCGATTCAACCATATAAATGTTAGTAATATCTATTCATGAAAGCCAATAATGGAAGTGTATCAAAAAAGTATGTTATTCATGTTATTATTGTATCAAATTGAGCAAAAGTCTGGAGTGTATATGAATGGGAAAACAAACATTTGACAGAAGAAAAAATAAATTAGCTATTTTGGTAGTATTTTTTGTAATAATTTCGATGACAGTTACTGCAGTAAGTGCCGCAGATGAAATAAAACATCCGCATCAAGGCGGTCACCATCCAAGCAGACACAATCCAAGCGGACACAATTTTCACAAATGGCATGATCACCACCATCACCACCTCCATGACCACTACTACAATGGTGTTTACTACAAAAACTATGAGTGGATATATAATCCTACTACTCTAGTGTGGGATTGGAACCATGTACCAGTTGTAGAAAAAGTACAACCCGTAGTAGAAGAAGTACAACCCACCTTAGAGAAAGTACAACCCGTATCTTATGTCCCAACACCCGTTGCAACAGCCCCCATATCTTATGTCTTAACACCCATTGTAACAACCCCCGTATCGCCTATAACCGAAAAGATGGGGAATACAATCAAACAGATAGGTAATACAACTGAGAAGATGGGTGAAACAACCGAAAAGATCAGTAATATAAATGGAAAGATGGGAAACAAATTACATAACAAACATATAAACGGAAAGATGACTGGAGAAATGGGTACTGCAACCAAAAAAATGGGGGACATGGCAGGAAAAATAGAGAGCATGAACAATTGACAAATACATCATTCATACTTGGAGACATAAAGTTGTAAAATGTAACATGCAGATAACGAATAGTTTTCTAATCAAAGTTTTGGGGTACCTACCGGTAAGTAACGGAGTATATTCGCTCCAAAATTTTTTTACTTTCCTATAAAAAATCTCAATCTGATTAAGGAATAATTTATTATTTTCTTAATTTTTGGTTGATTGCAGTTAATTGGCAAGAAATTACTGATAAATTTTGGTGATCTAAGAAGATGTTAAAATGCTCAGAATTCGATGCATTCTCGAGAAGCTATAACAACGCACAAAATAATAATTTTGGATTGTAATCCATCATAATAAATATGCTAGTGTGATTTTTGTCATTTCTATAGGTTGGCATCCCACCAGATTGAAACCTTTAATCAATCTAATAGTAATATTCCAACTTTCTGTGAAGGTTTTATCTTAGCAAAAGCTATATTTTTTTCTAAAATTCGATCAAATCTAATAATATATTGATGTATATTATAAAAATTTATAGATAATGAACACTATGAAGTTACTAGCAAATTAATTAAGGCCTATAATTATATTGTATCCAGGATATTATTCATTAAAAAGATGAATCTAAGGATCTGTCTGGATCTTCATCAAAGATTTTTTGACAAACTCTTATTAAATACAAAAAACATGATGTAATATAGCACTAAAATCAATAAATCACATCACATAGCTAACAACAAAACAAGAATATTGAAAAGGAAAAAAATATTCCATACGATCTAAAACGAGCGAAATAGGAAAAATATATTAAAAATTTAAGATATGTGCGTAAAGATAGCTTAAAGCTTGAGTTCCTTAGCTATTTCTTGGAAAGCCTTTCCTTTATCCGTTGTAATGAAAAGTCCATTTTCATGCCTTATAAGCTCTTTCTCGTTCAATACTTCCAGGTACTTTTTTGCAATATTAAAGTTTAAATTTACCTCATATACAATATGGGTTTTCTTTGCTCCATTCATCGTTACTTTTAAAATATCTACTGCAATTTCAGTCCTGCTTCTTCTTTTAATACCGATCCCCCCAAGGTTGGTAAAAATGTCCACTATATATAGCCCAGTTGTCTTAAATGTAATAATATATGTATTTAGATCTCCATCGTAGATTCTAAATAGTATTGCCCCCCTTTGTATATAACAATGTCGTTATTATATACAATAGTAAGTTACGATCTTACATAGACAAACACTTGGAATTATATAGTGCATTCTATCACAAAAAACGGATTTCATCAGAATAATATATTTAGGGGAAAAATGCCAAAAATCAAAAAAGCTGAGCAAGTTGGTAAAGTACTGATACCTAAGAACAAATATCTAATTATTTATCTGTTTAAAAGCTAACTTTCAGATTATGTTAAAATAGAGTAATAGTTCTACTTCAACGATTATATTCCAAAATCTATGGTAAGAAATAATAACTGTTAGAAGGAATTTTGCTCATAGAGTAATATTTAAATTATACAATATAATTAGATTAGTGAAGGATCAAATGATTTAAAAATTAGATTGATATAGTTAATATTTATTAAAGTTCATTAAAATTAAATGAACTCTGAAATGGGGAGAAGATCAGTGAAAAATACAAACAAACTTTTTCCAATAGCCTTAGTTTTAGCGATCTTATTTTTTGAATCTTCGATGATATTAGCAGCTGCTCAATCTGCAGATGGATGGGATTTTAATGGATTGGATATCAATATAAAACCCATTGCAGCTTTCTCTGCAGAAATGACATATGGAACAGCACCATTAACTGTGTCTTTCACCGATAAAAGCACAGGATCACCAGTTGCGTGGACTTGGAACTTTGGAGATGGGAGTGAGAATTCATATGAGCAGAATCCAACACACACATATACTACAGTAGGAAATTATAATGTTACAGCAACAGTGACAGGTGAGTGGGGGGTTAGCGACACAGTAACAAAATTAAATTACATAACCGTTGTGGCTTCAAAAGCTCCAACTGCCATGAAAGCTCCTAATGCTGCGTTCTCTGCAAGTGTAACATCTGGAAAAAAGCCATTGAAAGTGTCATTCGTTGATAAAAGCGCTGAATCATCGATTTCACGAATTTGGAATTTTGGAGATGGAGCTACTTCCTCATCCCGAAGCCCAACACACACATATTCTAAAGCAGGGAAATTCAAAGTAACTTTAACCGTGAGAAAAACTAATGGTAGCAACACAAGTGAAACATCAAGATATATCACAGTGAGGTAATGAGATATCTTAATTGCAAGACAACAAAAAAGCCAAAGCTAATAATAACAGGGCTTTTTGCTCAAATCTAACAAGCTGATATTTCATTTTATTACTTTGTAGTGAGAATGTTCATGAGAATTACCCGTCATTTAGGTATGGGATGAAGTGAATACCTACACCTCTTTGTTTTCGCCTATCCCTCTTAATCATCACTTATTTGTAATACGAATCTATTTTTGGCACCATGGTCAGATGTGGTGCACCTTCCTCTGACATGAATGCGATATTAATTGGGATTAAACATCTTATCGGTGGCTGTTGTTAGATAAGACATCTCATAAGATTTTCCTACGTGTCGATAAATATTTGAGGCTAAACAAATTAAAAAGTACTATATCCTTCATATTTGTTAGTCAATTTCCTTTTCATGACCATTGCTTCTCTTTTTCCATTCAACTACTTCATGAATAAGAATTTCCATTTTACTGATCAATCTGTCAGTGCATTCAATATCATTAGTTGATCTCTACTTCAAAAGCATTGAGCCAGCTTTCATGCTTTGGTATGCATTTGAATTCTATCTTGTCAAGAATAGATCCTAGTTCCTTTTGTGGCGATCTAAGTCAACTTTTTTCCTGCTTTGTACTCAAAAGCTGTGAATATGTTTGCCGCCCTCATTCCTAGCATATCCATAACCATAAGTTTCAGAGTCTCTTGGATTCATGAGAATAGTCATCTTTTGGTCCCTAAGTAGTTGTTTTAGTTTCTTGCCGAGACAGAAGATATGAGTTTTTTGTATCGTAATTTTCTCTGTATATTTAAAGAATCTCATAAACCCTATTTCTGTATTCAATATCAGTTGTCTGAATACACCATGCCCATCTCAATAATGGCGAAAATTTGTTTTTTCTAGAATAGGTATAATACTCTCTATATTTTTGTGTCTCAAATCTTTATTTTCCCCGGTTTTCTAGCAAGCAGCGAAAGCGATCATCTCTTATTGTCATCTGTAGAACTGATGAATGCTAAAACTATGGTTTCTACAAAATGTTTCTCTGGACCTTTTCCGGGTTAACTGGATCTTGGTTTATCTCCAGCAGTATTTTTGAGACCTTTTTCACAGTACTTTTTTTATTTATTGTCAAAATAATCTCCCTACAAGCACCTCATTTTTTGCCATGTCTGCCCACCCTTTTTACAGGTTTGCTAGTAGTGGATATGTGTTATGATTGGTTCTCTTGCTTCTTTCGGTCCTTTTTTCACAAAGTCCATCTAGTAATCTACCTCATAGACTTCAAGTTTAATTTTTAGCATGAAGATACAAGAAAATGCAGAGTTCATTGAGATGAATAGTAATTAAATTGTTGCGACATTAGTGATCTCAATACCTTTAGGTATAAATGAAAGCTGGACAATATATAGCAGGGGTTAATATAATTAGAGCAAGGATTACAAAAAAGATTACGCCAGCTTCTCGTAGGCGTACACAAGAATGGCATCTATTTTTCCAATATGAAGGTAGCTTAAAATCGATCAAGCTTTCAATGAATAATAATATGTAAATAGGTAAACAAATTATATATTTATGTACATTTGCAAAATGTCGGATTAAGGGATACATAGCATATTTTACCAAAAATTATGCACGCCGCCAAGGCAGTTCCTTACTTCTGCTACTTATTTGAGCTTCTGTCTCTTCATCTTCTAATGCAAAGTTTTCAGTTATTGAGTTGAGCTTATATTTTTAGATGTTTTGTCAGCACTTAAGTTATAACTAACTGTATAGGATTAGTTACGCTTTGAGTAGTTACTTATTGGTAGTTACGTTATTTTTAGTCGTATTTTCAGTAGTTACTATTCCAAGTGGAACTTCAGTTGTGACTGGGTTGTTAGATCTACTTTCAGTTAATAAATTTGTTATATCTGTGGTATTATTAGTCACTCTCTTTTTGTTGGCACAGCCAACTGCAGAGACGGCAACAGCAACAACAAACAGCATTGTTAGAATCTTAAAATTTTCTTCATCGATGATATCTCTAAAGTGCTCTTCCCTTTTTTATATCTGGTTCATATAAAATTGCGAGATATTATATGAGATTTTAATGGATGACTAGCTAATAAGATTAAAGATTTTCAGTTTTGGATTCTGCTAATTTTTTGAAGGCTAAATAACTGTGGAAGTTCTAAGAGATATAGGAAAAAGAATTTTCTTTATAAACAACTGCTTTGATTATTCTCATGGGCATAGAGCTCTGAATCCAGACAAAAATAGTGATTTTTGTCTTACTGTTATTCTAGACTTGCTAGTCTTACACGAAGCTAATTCTTCGGTAAATTGTGCTGCTACAAATAATGGAAAGGGCATCTTGCTGGTAAATTCAAACAAATCTGAGTTTGTTTACAGATTAAGCAGAGCTGCTGTATTCATTTAATGAATGCTGATAAAGTAATTTTCTCCTAATCTCCCACACCTTAACAGGTTAGGCTCATGCCACAGGTCTACAGAGATGTTATAATCCCCAAACGTGAGGGAATGTATGGCTTTCAGATAACTTGTGAGAATTTCACATACTTTTTCCTCTAAGATCCATACTTGCAAGTTTATCTCCATAAGGCTCAAGTAATCTCAATTTATTTCTGTACTAAGTATCAATTATTTTGCATAAATGATTTTGTGATTCCAGCTAACAATCCACTAACATGATTGACTATAAGTTCCTAACCTATCAATGTCTTTGGGGATCTCACATTCGTTAATTTGCTTCCATTGACACACAAAGACACCATCATTAAATCTGCATTCATTCGGATAGAGGCAGAGTTTGAACCTCTATTCTGCCCACTATAGGTTGGGATTCATTTTACTGAATCACGTAACTTTTTTGGAATTATGACTCCTCGCAGAGTTACTACGCATAAAGAGGGAGACAAAATGGAGTGAGGAATATAGCCTCATGAACTTTCATACCAAATTTAAATGTAAAATCTAGAGAAATAGCAATGTTTTAACAATAAGTATAGCTATCAAAGCTATATGATAAATTAAAAGGTCGCTGATATTTCTGAGAAATGATTTCCCTAAAAGTAATTTAAAGAAAGAATTACATTGTGTTGAAGAAAGACTCCTAGAATTAATGATAGTAACCTATAAAGCTTGCTTTTTTTGACTTCGCTTAGGATTTATTGAAAAGAGAACCCATGAAAATGTGGATCGGAACCGAATAGTGAGAAGTAATGTTTACTTAACTTGTTTATGTCTATTTAATATTTTCAGACGATATATTTATAACACATCATCGGCATATAGTATCCGTAGAGGTGATATTGTGGACATATTATCACTAGATAGTATATATAGTATTGTTGTTCCCATTGCACCCGGTTTTTTATTTGCTGGCAGCATAATTGCGTTAATAATTATTTTCAACAAACTATGTTTTATAAGCGACCATGTGCCGATACCTAATATCGAAAAAAGACCTGCTGGAGTAGGGGATAAAAAATTTATCCTTAAGAACAACAAAGGACCTTAAAAAATAAATATTGGTACAAGTTGTTGTGGTCTGGATCATTTAAATATCCTGACTTGAAAATCCAGACCCTGTTTTGTCTTTTCGTTTTGGATTATAATTTTGGCTTGTAGTTATCAATCCTGTGGCAGAATATTCAATTAGCTTTTAGAGGTTTATTGGGATCCTCTTTTGTAATTGATTGGATTCTTGCTTTGAGGAAAAAGGTTAAATTATGTTGGTTTCAAAATTCCATTCTGCCTGTTTTGTTGCATAAGTAGAAGTCCAATACATCTTATTGATCCTCATTTATCCAGATGAGGAGTAACTTCAACAATGTGCAGATACAATTCGAAACTAGTCTACGGTATTAACTTGATAGTTCATTTCTTTCAAATATCCAGGTAAAGAACCTGGATATCGACAAATTCCATTATTGTTGTTTTTTGCCACCTGCGGTATTACAGCTTGTTTTGATTCCCCAATAATTGGTTGGATAGACCTAAACCAGTACCTTAATCGAGAGTTGTAGTTATCACACCAACCAGAGGGATGCTAGGTAGCTATTACTTTTGTAATATCCTTGTTGGAAATGATATTATTGTTAAACGATCATCAATATTTTTGCATACACTGAGATAGTCACAGAACCAGAATTAATGTCTTCCTGTGTTATTGAGTAGTTTGATGTTCCTGTGATGCTTTGCCCTGGGCCAAGATCAGTATTTGGTATCAAGATTGAACCATTTATACGGCTATCTGTAATGTTAATAGGTCCTTTGATATTCACATTTCCAGAGTTAGTTACATTATAGATGTATGTAATAGTCTGTCCTGTAGTAGAATCATTTGTTGGAGATGCTGATTTTACTATCGTCAAAGCCGGATTCTGCACAGCTGTAACTGTCAACGTAGCAGTGTTTGAATTGGTATTATTGTTGTTTGCATATGCTGAATTTGTTACAGAACCAGAATTAATGTCTGCTTGTGTTATTGAGTAGTTTGATGTTCCTGTGATGCTTTGCCCTGGGCCAAGATCGGTGTTTGGTATCGAAATTGGCCCATTTATGAGGCTATCTATAATGTTAATAGGTCCTTTGATATTCACATTTCCAGAGTTAGTTACATTATAAATGTATGTAATAGTCTGTCCTGTAGTAGTATAAGTTGTTGGAGATGCTGATTTTACTATCGTCAAAGCCGGATTCTGCACAGCT
>CAWKGG010000011.1:0-24887 GCA_963848985.1 uncultured Methanosarcinaceae archaeon | reverse complement strand
GGATCAGAAAGATCCGGGCTCTCAGAAGAAGACTCAAGGAACTGCGTGCAGAAGGGATGCTTGATAAGTCTGTGTACTGTAGACTCTACAGAAAGGCAAAAGGCGGAGAATACAGAAGCGTTTCTCACCTTAATTCCCACCTTGGGTCCGAAAAAATGTTAAAAAAAGAATAACCTGGAGGAGCTGAAGATGGCAACAGGACCAAGATATAAGGTTCCTTTTCGAAGAAGAAGGGAAGGACGCACTAATTATCACCTTCGTCTCAAGTTATTGCTCTCAAGACAGGATCGTGTAGTAGTCAGGAAGAGTGCAAAAAATGTTCAGATCCAATTAATAGCTCCGACACCAGAAGGGGATATAACTTATTCTTCAGCAGTTTCAAGTGAGCTTGCAAAGTATGGTTATACAGGGGCTACCGGAAATACGCCAGCTGCATACCTTACAGGACTATTATTCGGACTGAAGAGTTTGAAGAAAGGGTATGGGAGAGGCATTCTGGACATAGGACTTCAGGCTTCTTCTGTAGGTTCAAGAGTTTATGCTGCTCTGAAAGGAATTGTAGACTCAGGTTTTGATATCCCCTGCAGCTCGGAAGTATTCCCTTCGGAAGAGAGAATCCGTGGAAAGCATATTGCTGAATACAGAGAACAGAGCTCAGACATGCCAGAGCAGTTTGAAGCGACCAAAGAGAAAATCTTTGCTGAGTTTAGTTAAGGTGATTAAATGGCATTCGATCAAGATTGGGTCCCAAAAACCAGGCTCGGAAAACTTGTCTTTGAAGGACAAGTTACTTCAATGGAAGAAGCGATTAAGTCAGGCCTGCCAATCAGGGAACCTCGCATAATTGATATGCTGCTTCCCGACCTGGAAGATGAGGTGCTTGATATTAACATGGTTCAGAGGATGACTGACTCCGGACGCCGTGTAAAGTTCAGAGCAACCGTTATTGTAGGGGACAGGAATGGCTATGTAGGACTAGGACAGGCAAAGGATGTGCAGGTAGGGCCTGCAATTCGAAAGGCTATTGACGCTGCAAAGCTAGCTATCACCTATATCCGCAGAGGCTGCGGTTCATGGGAATGCGCTTGCGGTTTACCTCATACCGTGCCTTATGAAGTCAAAGGAAAGGCAGGTAGTGTGAGTGTGATTCTTATTCCAGCTCCGAGAGGGCTTGGAATTGCGGCAGGAAACACTGCAACAAAGGTGCTGGAAAAAGCCGGAATTAAAGACGTATGGACAAATACATTTGGAACTACTAGATCAACTCTTAACTTTGCAAAGGCAACATTTGATGCTCTGAACCATGTCAACGTCATGAGGCTGCCGATATACCGTCGTAAGGAGGAAGCCTAATGTATGCAATTGTGAGGCTAAGAGGGCAGGTTAATGTCAGGTACACTATTGAAGACACCATGAAAATGCTTCGTTTACATAAGGTTAATCACTGTGTGCTCGTTCCCGAGAATTCTCATTTCAAAGGCATGATCCTGAAAGTGAAGGACTATGTTGCATATGGAAAGGTTGACGCAAAAATTCTTGCAGAGATCCTCGAAAATCGTGGAAGGCTCGAAGGTGATACTCGCTTGACAGCTAAATACATCCAGGAAAACACTACTTACGATTCAATAAACGCTTTTGCTGAAGCCTTAATTGAGGGAAAAGCTTCTCTTAAGGACATCCCAAAATTGAAGCCTATTTTTAGGCTTCATCCTCCAAGAAAAGGACATACTGGGATTAAAAGGACTTTTCAACAGGGTGGAGTGCTCGGAAATCATAATACAGATATCAACGTACTCCTGCATAAGATGAGATAAGGTGGTTGAAATGGATATTAAGAAGTTCAGAGGATCCAGGACCTGCGGAGGCGGGACTCATAAAAACAGGCGTGGAGCCGGAAATAGAGGAGGTCGTGGAAAAGCAGGTGGCTGTAAACACCATTTCGTAAGAGCGATGATAAGGGGGTACAGCTATGGAAAGCATGGGTTCAAGCGCCCTGCTGAAGTGTCTACAGATGTCTCTATAGTAAATGTGGGAGAGCTTGATGAACTTGCTCCTTATCTTGTTGAAGAGGGGCTTGCAGAAATCCAGGATGGTGCATACCACATTAACCTTGAAAACTTGGGGATTGAGAAGGTTCTCGGAAGTGGACGCGTTACGAAGAACCTGGTAGTTACCTCTGAAGAATTTTCAGTATCTGCCCGTAAAAAGATTGAGGACGCTAGTGGCAGGTGTATTGATGCTGAATGAGTAGTATCATTCTGGCATTACTTTCTTTCATTCTTTGATAATTTTTTTATATTACATGTGCTGTATATAAGATCTTATTACGGAATGTAGTTCAATACTTCAAGCAGTATAACCTTAATGTATGATTTGAATGGTGTAATCGATGACTCTCAGGGATACATTAGAACCGTTTTTTAACAAATTACCTGCAGTAGCAAGTCCGGAAAAACATGTCCACTTTAAGAATAAACTCTGGTGGACTCTGGGAGTTCTGGTGCTATACTTTGCTTTGGCAAATGTGCCGCTCTTCGGGATGTCCAAGAATTCTGTTGACCTTTTTGAAACTTACCGTGCCGTTATAGCTGGGGCTTCAGGGTCTTTGATTCTTCTCGGAATTGGGCCGATTGTCACTGCGTCGATTGTCCTGCAACTTCTGGTTGGAGCAGATATTATCAAAATGGACCTGTCGGACCCAAAGGATCAGGCATTCTTCCAGGGAGCTCAGAAGTTCCTTGTCTTAGTCATGATCATACTAGAAGCTGTACCGCAATTAGTTGGTGGTTATCTCCAACCGGATCCAGTACTTGCTTCTGCTCTCGGTGTAGGTCTGGGAGTAATCACCCTACTACTTCTTGCCCAAATTTTCGTTGGAGGTGCACTTGTTCTTTTTATGGACGAAGTAGTTTCCAAATGGGGTATAGGGTCAGGGGTCGGGCTCTTCATAGTTGCGGGGATTTCACAGCAAATCGTTACAGGGATAGTTAACTGGCAGCTTGATAGGTCGTCTGGGCTTCCGATAGGGTTAATTCCTAAGTGGATCTACATAGCCCAGAACACTGGGGTAGATTATCTTTTTTCAGGTAGTGGCCTAGGTTATCTGCTTATCAATGGAGGAATTCTTGCACTCCTGAGCACAGTTATTATCTTCCTGCTTGTAGTGCTTGTGGAAAGTACGAGAATAGAAATACCTCTCGCCCATAGTGCTGTAAGAGGGGCAAGGGGCCGCTTTCCTGTAAAGTTAATATACTCCTCGGTTCTGCCAATGATTCTTGTAAGGGCTCTTCAAGCTAACGTTCAGATGATTGGAATCATCCTTGCTAATCGGGGAATTACATTCCTTGGAGAGTTTCGCGAGGGATCAGTGCCTATTAACGGAATCATGTATTATCTTTCCCCAATAAACGGTCCACATAATTGGATTCCATCTCTCGTGAAGGATTCTTTTGTAAGCATTGGTGCTGCAAACACTCCTGCTATCTGGCAGATAGCACTTCATGTCTTTACAGATGCTTTCATGCTTATAGTAGGTGGAATTATCTTTTCCCTCTTCTGGATAGAGACTACAGGCATGGGTGCTAAACCTACAGCTCAGAAGATTTTCGATTCAGGCATGCAGATTCCTGGTTTCAGGCGGAATATCAGCAGCATTGAAAAAGTCATGGAGCGTTATATTCCAAAAGTTACAGTGATAGGTGGGGCTTTCATAGGTATTCTTACTCTTCTTGCAAGCCTTCTTGGTACCCTTGGAAGTGCTGGAGGTACAGGGTTGTTGCTGACTGTGAGTATCGTATATCGTCTTTATGAGGATATAGCCTCTGAGCAGATTATGGAGATGCATCCGATGATTCGTTCCTTCTTTGGGGAGGAGTAAGGTTATTTTTGACTTTAGGAAGGACTTCAATCTAAATATAACTACAACAATTTAACACAGATATAAGAACGGGATCTTCGAATGAATATACTACTATTTGGGCCTCCAGGTGCTGGAAAGGGCACACAGGCCAAAAAACTGGTTGATTTCTATGGAATTCCGCAAATCTCCACAGGGGATATCTTGCGGGCAAATGTCAGGGAAGGTACTGAATTGGGTTTTGTAGCTAAGGCATATATGGATAAAGGAGATCTTGTTCCTGATGAAGTGCTTATAGGGATCATTAAGAACCGCTTGAAAGAATCTGACTGCAAAATAGGTTTTATCCTTGACGGTTATCCAAGGACTGTCTCTCAAGCAGATGCTCTTGAAGTCATTTTGGATGAAATCGACAAACATTTAGATGTTGTTCTTAACCTTGAAGTGCCTAACAAAAAGTTGATAGAAAGACTAAGCGGTAGGCTGATTTGTAGAAACTGTGGAGCAAGTTATCACAGGACTTTTAACCAACCGAAAAAAGAAGGTATATGTGATATATGCAGGGATGAAATTTACCAGAGGTTAGACGACAAAGAGGAGTCAGTCCAAAATCGCTTGAATGTTTATAAAATGCAGACTCAGCCCCTTATAGATTACTATTTAAAAAAAGGTATATTGGTGACTCTCGAAGGTAATAAGGAGATAGATGAGGTTTTCGAAGATATCAAGGTAGTTCTTGCAAAATTTGCCTGAAATTTTTATCTTTTCTTTACTTCTATATTTTTTGTATGAGTTTTTGAAAATTACAAACATACGATCCTCTTCAGGTTTTCCAAAAAAATGATGTACATTCTTTTTTAAGATTTGATCAATAACTCCAGGAAACGACATATTTTCATTTGTTGCCTTTTTGTTTTGCCGAATACAATATAGCTTGCTTATAGATTGGAAACTTCCCCAATAACCGTTATTTGACTAAATGATTTATTTTTTAAGTTACCTTTGTACTATAGAATGGAAATACGGCATTCAAATTATCTATAAAATAAAGTATCCTACTTTGGTTAGTATAAAGTATTATAGAAAAATTTTTCTTAGAAAAATGTATCCTCAATTATTTTAAATTATTGTGCTTTAAAATTGATAAAAGTACTGTTTTGAGTTTGATCCAATCTTACTGATGTTAATCATGTATATCTCTTAGTTGATACTGAACCAAAATATCCTCTTCTAAGAGTGATGTAGATTCTGAAAATTGTCACAGCAAGTATCCAGCATCGAAATGATTCGCAATTGTCTGGATGAAGAGCTTCTGAAATCAGGAAAAAATAGTTCCTTTTACCTTAGGCTGATATCTATCTTTTAAGACTTTTCAAGCTTAATTCCAAAAATCAAAATATTCAAAGAAAATGTACCAACATTATAAAACTATACTAAATAAGTGATTAATGTATTTGACTTCATTAAGAAACGAGTAATTTAGATTATTGACTTGTCTTTTTCTAATCATATTCATAGCTTCAATTCCTTTTAAAATTTTATTAGCAGATCGAAAAGACTGAAATCCTAACATTGGATTAAAGATTCGCTTTATATATCTGTGATCTGGTTCCGTTGCAAAAATAATATTTCTGCAATTTGATACTATAATTTTCACCTTTATGTATCATTTTTCCCTTGGTGATATTGATTAATTTTCCTAATTGTGAAGGTTTTTCCTGATTTTGCAAGAAAGCCAGATTTTTTGCAACGGAACCGTATTTCCTATTTGATAACATCTTTATATTTATGATTTTACAGAGCTTTCTGTACACTTCCGAGTACTTTACAAAATATACTATAAGAGAAAATAAGAGGAAAACTACCATGTTACAATAACGATTAAGTTGCTATGCCTTTATGGCAGAAATATTGAACTTTTTTTCATCCCAAAGATCATACTTTTTCAAGACATCAGATATATTTCAATTATTGTTTGCCAGGATTTTCGATACTGACATATGGTGTCAATTTCAAAACGTATATTTCTAGGACATCCTCAAGACTTGGAACTCCTCATCCATGAATTTTTACCTTGTCTTTGTCGAGATTTTCTTGATAAGTCCTTAACACGGTTTATGATCACGTTTCAAAGCTCTTTCTACAGTCAGCTTTAAACAGTTACAAAGCCACAGAACTAAAATCGGCTGATACGTTATTCTATTGCTCAGAAGAATATATAATAATAAATTCTTCCTACTTGAGTAGGCTTTAACGCGTCTTACAATGCTGCAAATTTTATTATTTATACCATACTCAGTTCTCTGAGCCGGTTAGGTAGGTATACCTCGGTTACAAAATCCAGACCTTTCCCGGCAAAGGCCTGTTGTTCAGCCTTTTTTCCTATATCAAGCTGTAGCTGGATTTGCTCCTTCCAGTATTTAGATTCAAAACGTGGATCTGAAAGTTCACTGCGTAATGCGCTGATATCCTGTTCTGTGAGCTTGTCAGTAGAAAGTTCGTATTCAACTATATCGGAGGGCTGCAGACCCAGGAATTTGGCTGCTGGAGTGGCCATGAATTCCGATAGATGTGCACTTTTTATAGCTCCATAGGCTACAGAGGCATAAATTCTGTAGGACCAGGGGTCTCCATCAGTAAAGACAGCTACTGGTATACTCAATTCCTCATTCATTCGCTTGATGATTCTGCGGGTTGATCTTGCAGGTTGGCCTTTGAGATGGACAAGTATTGCTTTGTAGGCCTCATCAAAACCATTCTCCATCAGCCGTGCATACATTCCTCCTGTCTCTATAGCAATAATCATATTGGCTTCATGGCCCTTAAATTCTATATTTTCCACGTTAAAAGGAATCTGGTATCCTCCTTCTCCGACATCTTTCTGGCAGTGGATATTCCGCTCTCCTCGCTTTGTCTTTTCTGATATCTCAATAGGCCCAAACATAGTAGCTCCGTCTTCTTCAGGGCGCATGTGGAAATATTCTCTCTGAAGACTGGTTAGGAGTTCCAGATCTTCGATTAGACGGTCACTTTCAGTTTGTTCCTTAAACTTGGCGGAGTCCCACCCCTCAGATATATAGTAAAGTTCTCTAAGTGTCGAACCACGATTCTGGGTCAGGTGCTCTTTTATGAGAAAATCTGTCGCATAAGTCGTCTTCAGGAGCTGAAATGCACCTTTTACTGTTTTTGCACTCCTTTCGCTTTCTCTATCCCCATAGACCCATACCTCACTCTCGTCGGAATATTCTATATTTGCCTTTGTTCGGCTGGGGAGGCTGACGCTTGGGATAACCTCATTTTCAAATTGGTCATAAATTCTTCCTGCAAGCTCAAGCAGTCTGTCTCTTGCTATGGTATCCCCTGGAGTTGTTTTGCTATTTGTTTCTCTGGCCATTTTATATCTCCTTAAAGGCCTTTGCTCCTGTTATCAGCTCTTCTTCGATCCCTTCTACAATGAGATCCGGAAGTTTTCCTAACTCTTTGTCTGTTGCATGTTCTATCATGTAGCTGAGCACTTTTGAAGATCCTACTGCTGCCGAAACTTCCCATATGTAATCGTAATCATTACCCATAGTCACAACTTTTGGCTCAGGCTTTGCTCTACTGATTGTCCAGGGCAGCATCTCATGTATCCTGAAGGAATGTGTTGAGCTCCCAAAATTTTTAATTTTTATTACAACCTGCGCAGTCTCAGGATCGTTCATTTCTACTTTTCTGTACACAAGCAGATTCCCCATAATCATTGCAACAACAGGATTTATGTCCGGGACCTCTTTGCCCAGGATGTTTGCAACCTTCAATGCCATTTTTGGGAGCACTTTTGTGATAATTATTTCTTTTTCCCGGCGTTTCTTGAGGTTGTCTTGCTTGCCCAAATAGTGTTTAAATTTTCTGGCAACATCTTTGATTGCAAGGCTCACTTCTTCTCTTATCACAGGAATGTCAGCAATAGCGTCCTTTGATTCTGATGTAAAGGGCACATTGATGGAGGCTACATGAATTAGAAGGATTGCAGGCCCTACAGGAATCCCACCCCCAGGCTGATTTAGGCCATACTGCTTCCACTTAATATCTTCAACTGCATGTGTGGTCACGCAGCCTCCTTGCTGGTAAAGCAAAGGAACACGGTTAGCAAAACGCATTATGCTAATTTTTTCTTCTTTCGATAGATTTCCCCCGTAAGCAAGCCCCACTTCTACCACAAAGGGATTTCCGGAATATACAGCCGGTTTTCGTGTGCTTGTGGCAATAAAGTCCACTTTAGTTTCTTTTTCAAGCCCCCTGTAAATCAGCTCTTCGCCGATTGGGGACAGACAGTCTGTGGGAGGCGCCATGATCTTTACTTTTTCAAATGACTCAATTAGTTTTCTTGCTTCATGGTGGCTAAGAAAATGGGGATCTATTTCAGGATCAAGTCCTGCAGCCTTACATATTTCCTCGGCAGTGAGTAGGCCTATTTTACAAAAAGAGTATCTAAGGAAAGAGGCAAGTTTTTGGCGCTCAGTGTGATGGAGCATTTTCATAAGAGTACCTAGCTCGATACCTTCTGGATGGGGCAAGATTTCTTCTGAAAAGTCCGGCATTTTATCTGTGGCCCTTTCAAAAACTTCCTCGTTGCCGTCAGGTTCGATAAGGGTAATCCTTGCATGAGGGTTTACAATTGCGGTGGCTTTGAGGTACTCATAAATGGATTGTCTTCTTCCTTTTACGTAGGCAGCCTTCATCTCCAGCTCTATCTGGGTCCCGTGGGTGCGAAACCAGTCCTTTACTTCGTCTTTCAGAATATCTGGCTCATTCGTGCTGGTATTGATCATGAGCTCGTAATAATGAGCCAGGGTATTCAGTCCTGTTTTGGAGAGGATTTTCGTATGCTTTCCTGTGGTCATCTGGCTATAGAGCACGGCTGCGGAAATTCCTATTCCCTGTTGTCCTCTGCTCTGTTTGAGGGAATGAAACCTTGAACCATACAGTAATTTTGCAAAAACTTTTGGTATTTGCTCTTTTACGATTCCTGGTCCATTGTCTTCTATAATGACGGTTACGTAGTCCTGTTCCACCCTTTCAATCTGGATAAGGATGTCAGGCAGGATTCCTGCTTCTTCGCAGGCATCCAAAGCGTTGTCAACTGCTTCTTTTACTGTTGTAATAAGGCTTCGGGGTGCAGAGTCGAAACCTAGGATATGCCTATTTTTTTCAAAAAATTCGGCGACACTTATCGACTTTTGTTTTTTGGCAAGTTCTTCTGCAATATGGACTTCCATGAAATTTTACCTCAGGTTGAAAAATCAATTTAACATTTCTTTAGGATAAAACTAATGTTTCCTTATTATTTACCTTATTAATATCTAAAGTAAGAATTTAGATTAAAGATGCTTTTATTAGTAGTATTTTCTCGCAAAAATAAAATATTCTTTCTGTCCATTTCTCTTCTTCGGCATAAATTTCGATAGAATTTCTTTCTGGTGATTATTTAAACATGATTATTTATGAGAGTTTCTGAAGCAAGAGATTTGGTTTCAATAAAAGTTTAAAGTATAAAATTCCAGAACTTTTTTTAAAAAAAATGCATGATTTTCCCTTCACATCCAACAGTGATAAGCTTATTTCATGACTGCCAGCTTAAAGTTCTGCCCCGACAATTGTTTGGGTAGCGGTTACTGTTTCGCTTTCCCTTATCCTGTCCACTACTGAGTTAAGTGTGCTAAGGTCTTTGACATCAATAATTACTACAAAATCATATTCTCCAAAGACATGGTAAACGTCTTTAATCCCTTCTATAGTCCTAAATTCTCTATATGCTGCTTTTTCATAGCTTGGCAGTACATTTATCATTGTAAATCCTATTACCATGTATATCATTTATCCTTAAAGGCAGCATGTTATTTATTTTTATTCGAAAATTCGGTTTGATCCAAAATCTATTTATAAGATGTACTTCATCATACATCATTGTACTTAAATATACATCAGTGATACATGATGCATACTTCTATCCTCAATATCATCAGCACAACAAAAACACGCCTTCAGGCTTTAGGATCACATAAACGCTCTGAATATATTGGAATGCAATTTGAGAAAAGGAATTTTTTCTCTGCGTTTGAAGGTGCAAAGGCAGAAGGGTTAGTGTCAGTAATTGCGGAAATCAAACCTGCATCTCCGGGTAAAATTTTCAGAGATATCTTGCCTGCAACGGCCTCAAGGCTTGCACGGGAGATGGAACAGGCTGGAGCTGTTGCAATTTCGGTTTTAACAGAGCCAGGAGTTTTTCGAGGCTCACTTGCAAATTTGAATGCAGTAAGGGAAAATGTATCCTTGCCTATCCTTAGGAAGGATTTCATTATTGACAGAAGGCAACTTGATGAAGTAGAGAGCGATCTGGTACTCCTAATTGCAGGTATCCTTGGGAAAGAGCTGATTACCTTTGTCGAGCTTACCTTTGAAAAGGGATTTGAACCGCTGGTTGAAGTTCATAACAGAGTCGAGCTTGAGCTTGCACTAAAAACCATCACAAGGATTATTGGAATTAACAACCGAAGCCTTGAGACACTTAAAATCGATTTGGTTACTACAGAAGAGCTTGCACCCCTCATCCGAGAGTACGACTTTAACCATGGGACCAGACATCTCATTATAAGTGAGAGTGGGATGAATAACGCAGAAGATATCAGGAGAGTTATCCAGGCTGGAGCAGATGCCGTATTGATAGGGTCTGCGATTATGGAAAGCGACTCTGTTTTTGCAAAAACTAGAGAATTAGTTCAGAGTTTTTGCTGGCGTTAATAAATGTTTTGTTATTTTTTTAGAGTTTTCATCTTGGTGGAATTAAGGTTGAAAAATTCGCCTTCACTTTTAAATTGAATTCTGCTTCATAAATATCACAAAATCAAGTTACAAAAAATTAAGATAACAAAAATCTTGATAACAGAAGTCAATAGATCAGAAATTAAGCTATATTAATACTTTTATAGACAAGAGGTAATTGAATTGGCAGAAACTAAAGTTTCAGAATCTCAAACAAAGGGTTCATACTCAAATGAACTTGCTGATTCGAAAACCGGCAATACAACCCATGTTAGAGGGAAATATGGGAAATACGGGGGACAGTACGTTCCTGAAGTCCTCATGCCGGCACTAGAAGAGCTTGAAAAGGGATATGAAAGGTACAAAAACGACTCCAAATTTATTGCAGAGCTTGAGCATTATCTGCGAGACTTTGCAGGTAGGAAAACACCTCTTTATTTTGCCCGAAACCTGAGCAAAAAATATGGGTCAAAAATCTATCTCAAGCGCGAAGATTTGGTTCATGGAGGGGCTCATAAGTTAAACAATGCCATTGGACAGGCCTTGCTTGCAAAATATATGGGCAAGACCAGACTGATCGCAGAGACTGGTGCAGGCCAGCATGGAACTGCAACTGCCATGGTAGGGGCAAACCTTGGATTTGAGACTATTGTATACATGGGTGCCAAAGACATAAAACGCCAGCAGATGAATGCATATAGAATGGAACTCATGGGCACTGAGGTAAAAGCCATATCTACAGGCTCAAAGACTCTCAAGGACGCGATCAATGAGGCGTTCAGGGACTGGGTCACAAATATAGTCAATACTCATTACCTAATAGGCTCGGTAGTGGGGCCTTATCCATATCCTATGATAGTAAGGGACTTCCAAAGCGTTATTGGACGAGAGGTTAAGGAGCAAATACTGGAAAAGGAAGGACGTATGCCTGATTCAATTATTGCTTGTGCTGGTGGTGGAAGCAATGCAATGGGAATTTTTCATCCCTTTGTCGAGGATAAAGAGGTTAAACTCATTGCCGTTGAAGCCGGAGGAAAAGGCTTGAAATGTACGGAAAAAGCAGCCTTTCACTCGGCCTGTCTCTGTGCTGGAGAAGAAGGAATCCTACACGGAGCTCTGACAAAGGTGCTGCAAGATAAAAATGGGCAGATCCTTGAATCAGAATCTGTTTCTGCAGGACTTGACTACTCAGGGGTTGGGCCTGAATTAGCCTACTTGGCTGAAAGTCGTCGGGTTACAGCTCTTTATGCTACTGATGATGAAGCAGTTGAGGCTTTTCATGAACTGAGCCGGCTCGAAGGAATCATCCCTGCTCTGGAATCTTCTCACGCCATTGCTTACCTGAAAAAGGCGGCAAAAAATGAAGAACTAGGGGATATTGTGGTTGTAAATCTTTCAGGAAGAGGGGATAAAGATCTGGGAACAGTCCTGAGCTTTAAGAGAGGAATCTAAAATGAGAAGGCAAAAGATCTCAGAAAAATTCGGCGAGCTCAGGGAACGAAAGGAAGGAGGTTTGATCTGCTATGTAATGGCAGGAGATCCTTCTGTGGAGGCAACCGGCGAGATTGTAAAAGCCCTGGAAAATGGAGGTGCAGATATCATAGAAATTGGTTTTCCTTTTTCAGATCCTGTAGCCGACGGCTTAACCATCCAGGCAGCAGGCCAGAGAGCGCTTGCAGCAGGCATGAGCATCCAGCGCTATTTTGATCTTATCAAAGATCTTGATGTTCAGGTTCCTCTTGTGTGCATGACCTATTACAACCCTGTGTTCAGGTATGGGGTAGATAAATTCATAGAAAGAGCCTCCGAAGCTGGAATTAGTGGCTTGATCATACCAGATATTCCGATCGAGGAGACTGCTGATCTGAAGAAAAGTTGTGAAAAGAACGGGGTTGACCTAATTTTTTTGATTGCTCCCACTACGACTGATGAAAGAGTTCGAAAGATTCTGGAAAGAGGCTCTGGTTTCCTGTACCTTGTCTCAAGGCTTGGAGTCACAGGAACCAGGGAAAATGTTTCGTCTTCTACTAATGAACTGCTTTCTAGAGTAGAAACAGAAATTCCAAAAGCTGTGGGATTCGGGATATCCACGGGGAGGCAGGCTAATGAAGTTATACAAGCCGGAGCAGATGCTGTCATAGTCGGCTCGGCTTTTGTCAGGATTATCGAAGAAGGACAAAATGTGAATGAAAAGCTGGAAGCTCTTGCAAGAGATCTAAAATACAGTATACTGAATGCCAGTTAAAGATAGAACGAAGGCAGACAGACAGAAAAATAAGAAAAATTTATAAAAGCGGATATTTTGGGGAAAAAACTACAGAAGGTGAATAGGGGTTTCTAAGGTGGCAGGAAAAATGCAGAGATACATAACAAAATTGAAAGAAGGAAGTGATCTAAGTTCCGAAGAAGCTGAAGCTGCAATAGGGTTAATTCTAAGTATGGCTAATGATGACGAGATTGGGGAATTTCTGCTTGCTCTGAAGGCAAAAGGTGAAAAATCCGAAGAAATCACAGGCTTTGTGAGGGGCATGAAGAAAGCAGCTTATACAATCAAGCCCAGAGTAGCTTTCAGGCTTGTGGATACTTGCGGGACTGGGGGTGATGGTCTTAATACTATCAATGTGTCAACCGCAGCAGCAATCGTGACTGCGGCAGCAGGCGTTCCTGTAGCTAAACACGGAAACCGAGCCGTCTCATCAATTTCAGGAAGTTCGGATGTGCTTGAAGCCTTAGGGATCAGAGTTGACCTGGCTCCGGAACATGTCAGAAGGGCAATAGAAGAAATCGGTATAGGATTCATGTTTGCTCCAGTCTTCCACCCGGCAATGAAGCGAGTTGTTGAAATCAGAAAAAAACTTGGGATCCGTACGGTCTTCAATATCCTTGGGCCTTTGACCAATCCTGCAGGCGTTAAAGGGCAGGTAATAGGAGTTTTTGATAAAAGACTATGCGAACCAATAGCATGTGCTCTTGCAGAACTTGGAACTGAGCAGGCAATGGTAGTACATGGAGATGGGATGGACGAGATCTCAAACATAGGTGAGACATTTGTTGCGGAATTAAAAAACGGCATGGTTTCAACTTATACTCTGACCTTTGAGTCTCTGGGTATGCTAAAAGCATGTCCAGGAGATATTATCGGTGGTTCCCCTCAAGAAAATGCTAAGGACCTTTTGGGCATCTTCAAGGGGCAGAAAGGTCCAAAAAGGGATCTTGTAGTCATTAATGCAGCTGCAGCTCTTTATGTGAGTGGAATAGTAGGTTCTATCAGGCAAGCAATTCCTATTGCTGAAGATGCTATTGACAGCGGGAAGGTTATGGTTAAGTTCAATCAATTCAGGACTTTTACATCCGAGTTTTACAGACCAAATTATGGAGGTACTTCCTCGGAGAAAAAAATTTCACCTTCCACAATTTCCATCTCGAGCCATACCTTGGGGGAAAGGATATGAAAAAGAAACCAAAAACCAGGATAAAAATATGTGGGATCCGTACCTCAGAGGAAATAGAGCTTGCAGCTCGTTATGGAGCTGATGCAGTTGGTTTTATAACAGAAGTTCCTGTTGAGAGCCCGAGAAATCTTGATTCTTGCACTGCTTGTTCCCTCGTTTCTGAAGTTCCAAGATGCCTAGATTCAGTACTAGTTATTATGCCAGAAAATTCAGTAAGGGGTTTAGAGCTTATAGAAAAAGTAAGACCTGATATTGTGCAAATTCATTCCAAGCTTCCCCTATCTGAACTTGAATTAATAAAGGAAAAAACAAACATTCCTATCATAAAGACTCTTTTCGTAGCTGAGCGTGATGAAACTTCAGTAGAAAAGTTAGAAAATTCTACCCTTGTTTTTGATCTTCTAGAGCAGGTTAGCCTGCTGGAAGAATCAGCCGTTGTAGATTCCATCCTGCTTGATACGGGCAAGTCAGGAAAACCCGGAGGGACTGGTTGTGTGCACGACTGGACCCTGAGCAGGAAAATTGTTGATGAAACCAGGCTTCCTATTATCCTTGCAGGCGGGCTCAAGCCTGAAAATGTGCAGGAAGCGATAACAGCTGTTTCCCCTTATGCTGTAGACACGGCCTCAGGGGTAGAGGCCTTCGGGAAAAAAGATTATCTGAAAATCAAAAGCTTTATTGAAGAAGTGAGGTGTGCCAATGCTTTCCTTTGATCTTGGAAAAGAAGAATTCGAAAATCTTGTTTCGGGGATAAAGCAACCCTGCCTTATCCAGCTACTTGCAAGAGTTGATACAGGCTCTACGATCTGCTCTCCTCTTGATCTTTACCGAACCCTGCGGGCTTCAGAGACTTCAGGATACTCTTATCTGCTGGAATCCGTGGAAAAACAAGCAGTCAAGGCAAGATACTCGTTTGTTGGAAACGACCCAGATGCAGTGCTTAAAATAAGTGATCAAAAAATTTCCATTGAGCTCTTAAATCCAAAAGCCTCCGCATTTTTTGAAATCATCCGATCCAAAATAGAGGGTAGCTACGGGTCCGAAACCATGAAAACAGAGGATATGGGGGGAGATGATGCAGAACTGAATTACGAAAAATTTACTGCTTCAATTCCTCAAGGAGAAGATTCATTCGATGCTCTTCGCCTGGCTTTTCCTACTGCAAATGGAATGGAACTCCTAAATGCGAAACGTTTTGAGAGGCATACTTTCCTGGGTGGAGCTATCGGTTATACAGCTTATGATGCAATTTACGAAAGCTGGCTTGGGGTTGAAAAAGGATTTAAGTCCGAGATTCCTGAACTTCAGTACTTATTAGTCTCAAAAACTTTTGTGTTCGATCATCTGACTGATGAGATCTACATAGCAGTCACTCCTCTAGTAAATCCGGATTCAGATGCCGGAAATATTTATAATCAGGCTCTTATGGAGGCAGAAAGACTTTGTTTCACACTCAAGGAAGCTGTCCAGTATGGGGAGTCAATCGAAATAATAGCTCCAGTTGTATCAACAGCTTTAGGATCATCTGTTCCGGTCTGTGATACTGATAGGAGAAAGTTCGAAATTTCTGTACTCCAGGCAAAAGAGCACATTCTTGCAGGGGACATCTTCCAGGCAGTTCTTTCCAGGAAATGTGAATTCAACCTTGAAAAGTCTCCTTTTGAACTATATATGCAGCTTCGAAAAATAAATCCGAGCCCTTACATGTACATATTCGAGTTTGGAGACCTGGCAATTGTGGGTGCAAGTCCTGAAACTTTGCTGACTGTACATAAAAGGACCGTAATCACAAACCCGATTGCAGGCACGTGTCCACGTGGTAAATCAGAGGCAGAGGATGGAGCCCTAGCTTCTCATATGCTCAATGATGAAAAGGAACGGGCTGAACATGTAATGCTTGTTGACCTAGGGAGAAATGATGTACGGATGGTTACTGAAAGTGGCTCAGTGAAGGTTTCAGGATTCATGGAAGTCTTGAAGTATTCCCACGTCCAGCACATAGAAAGCACCGTTTCAGGAACCTTAAGGCCAGAATGTGATCAGTTCGATGCTTTCAGGGCAGTGTTTCCGGCAGGAACTCTCTCTGGAGCTCCTAAAATCCGTGCTATGGAGATTATTTCTGAACTTGAAACCTCTCCAAGGGGAATTTACGGTGGTGGAGTTGGATATTACAGTTGGAACGGAGATGCAGATTTTGCAATTGTGATCCGTACCGTGGTTTTACAGGGCAAAAAAGCTTCAGTGCAGGCAGGGGCAGGAATTGTAGCAGATTCAGATCCAGGATTCGAGTTTATGGAAACTTGAACGCAAGATGGCAGCAATGTTTGCGGCTATTAGCGAGAATTTGAGACCTTATAGTCAGTAAACCTGGGATGATATGCATTAATAAATTTTTAGATAGGGACATTTTCGAGAAGATAAGTTCAGATAACAGAATGCTAAAAAAGAAAAGACAAAAAAAGCCAGAGGGAATTATTCGTAACCCAACTTAGATAAATTCTGCCAACTGATACAGTATTTTATTACAAAAAATGTATTGTATCGACATAATGTATCAAGTAAAAATGTTGAAGTCAAAGAACATAAGATTTAACTTTGAATTGGGTGGGGTAAAACAGAGGCATAAAGCCCATTCATGCATAATTAAGTTTATGATTCTACTAAATTTGGGTTTGTCAATAAATAAGATTAGGAGGTATTTTAAGTTGAAGGTTGTTTTCATAAATAACAAGGACTCCTTTGTATGGAATCTCGTCGACTACATTTCTTACTTTGAAAAAGATACACTGGTCCTCCCAAATACTGTTTCCTTAGACGAACTCAGGGAGATAAAACCTGATGCTTTGGTCATTTCTCCAGGACCCGGAAGTCCTTCTGACCCAAAGGATATAGGTAATTGTTTGGAAATAATAAGAGAAATGGGTCAAGAGATTCCTCTTCTTGGAGTCTGCCTAGGGCACCAGGCAATTAACGTGGCTTTCGGTGGGTTGGTAAGGAGGAGCAAAGTCGGGCCGGTGCATGGTAAAAGTTCCAAAATTCTTCACACTGAATCTGCATTGTTTACAGCACTCGAAGACCAATTCGAGGCAGGACGCTATCACTCCCTTGAGATTGGTGAACCTGCACCTGGAATTAAGGTTACTGCGCGGGCTGAGGACGGGAGTATCATGGCAGTCGAGCATGTGCAGTATCCTATCTATGGCTTGCAGTTCCATCCCGAATCCGTACTTACTCCAGAGGGATTGAAAATAATTGAAAATTTCCTGAAGATCTCCAGGAATTACAAAAAAAAGCAAATTGCTATTTAACCCTATGTTCTGCAGATGTACACAAAAGTGCCATTTATTTTTTCAATATGGCAGTGCCTTAAAAACTAATCTAACTTTCAATGAGAGATCATGTGCAAATATGTAAATAAATTTTATATATGTGCGCATCTGCAAAATGTCGTATCCAAAACCTCCGTCAATAATAATTTAATAGCTTGCAAGAAGCCTCTTTTCAAATTTAGTACATGATAACTTCAATGGGATATGTGATTTTTTCGTGCATTTTATTTTTTTTTTATAAACTTTACTAAGTAAATTCTGAAAATGTTTCTTCTTTCTGTGCACTCTCGTTTCTCGGAAGATCTAATATTCACTTATTTTATCGTAATCTACACTAACCTCTGACTTTTCTTCAAATATTTGAATTTTAGATCTTTCCTGCAAATCTATATATAATAGTAATACTATTGGAAACAAAATATATCAGTGCGTGAGGATTTTTCTGATATCTTGTGTATATACTCCAAAGTACTCAAATGAATTCTAATGATATCTATTTCGGGTGGAAGATCTATTCTCAGTGTAAATTCAACCTACTCCAGTCAGGAATAATTATGAATCATGTTAAGCAATGAACTTTCTTTATCTTTTTGTCCATTTCAACTCTGCCATTTCTATCCAGTCAATATGGACCTTAATTTCTTGTCTTTGTTTAATAGCGAAGTACAGCAGAGACTCTCTTTTTTGGTCTAACCTATCTATGAAGTCTTTGAATGTAGTTTTTCCTCTCCAAAACCATTTTATTTGGTTTTTCGATAGAATCGAAAAGAATTATATCTAAAATTATTAAATTTCTTAGAAAGGTAAGGTTTAAAAGGATCAAATTGGTTTTTTCTTCCGGGACTTTTCTTTGTTTTTGGTATGTTTTAGCTGGAGATATTTCCATGCATTTTTTCTGTCAAAACCGGTTTATTTGTCGATTTCAATGATTCTCAAGTTTTGTTAACTTAAATCGCGTATCAAAAAGAATTCCTTTTTTTCAATAATTATTCCAAATTCTCGAATTTTTTCAAGGAGGGGAACGGGGAAATTTTAATCACCGAGAATGCTGAGAGAATCTTCGAAAAACTTCTATTCATTTGAGCACTGGAAAGTTTAAATCTCTTATAATTATTTTTACTCATAAAAATTTATACTGATTTTGATCTTAAAGAAGAATGCAAACATCTTCAGTTAATTTGAGGCAAACTTGCTGAATTAATTTACTTAATTGATTGGAAATCTTTTCTATCATTTTTAAGTTCATATATTTTTACAAAATAATTTTATAAGGCATACCTTAAGCTGAAGTAATCATTCTGTTTAAAATGCTTTTTTTACAGCAATTCATAGTCTTTCTGTCTTTGGACTTGATAAACAATGTATTGATCGAATTTCTTTCAGAAAATTTTTTGGTTATCATAAATAAATGTCTGACAGTATCGTAGCTTGGTAATTCATAAAAATAATTATTGATAACTGCAGAAAAAATGCAATATTGGGACAATTGTAAAGCAAACTTAATTGCCTTGGTCTGAAAATAAAGATGGAAATTATTCCGGAAGCTACTTTTTATTTATTTAATCCTTGCCATGTAAAAGAGGATAAATTTCGAGAAATGAAGAAAAACAAAAAGAATCAGATACTGAACACAAGCAAAAAGTATACAAAGTACAAATTTGGATATAAACTTCACAGTATTGTTCAAAAAGTGAATCTAATATGCTGCATAGCATTTTTTGTTATCTCCTCTATCATTTGATGACGTTGAAAATAAAAGGCGTATTTAAGGATATTGGAAACTAATATCTTTAAAATCAAAGAATAATGAACCAGAAAAAATCGGGTCAAATACAAAAATTAGTAATAAAAATTTGAACAGGGGAATCCCACAAAGGGAAAAATTAAAGGTAAATAGGAATTCTCATGAATTATTTCCAGTCAATTACAGTTATCAATTAATTTTCACAAAGCAGTAAGACTAATATCATAGCAAAACTATATAATTAATTATTGTCTCAAAATTCAAGCATTTTTGACAGAATTTTACTGTAAAGGGGTTTTAATATGTTCTCACTGAATCAACAGAAAGCTATCGAACTTGGACAAACTGGAGAGAAAGCAATAAGACAACAAAATGACTACGATGCGCTTCAAGTTGTTGAATACCTTAGGGAATTCGGGGAAGAGTTACTCGGGGCAAATTTGGAGACTGACTTAAAAGGAGTCATAATTTCACTCCGGAATATAGGCAACAAAGTTATCCAGAAAAAGATTGAGAATGTTGCATCCGTTGATGTGGATGTCTTAAAAAACTTGCTGAACTAACACTGGGGAAAAAATTTTCAACTGCACTCTTGTCTTTTTCAAAAGCTTTACAGGAAGTAGGAAAAGGAGCGGCACAATTTCAGTTGCTCGATACTGCAAAAAGCGCCGTTGACACTCTTGAGATTATAGGCTCAGGTGCTGTTACAAATAGGATGGAGGTTGTAACGCTCTGGACGGCTCTGGCACTTGAAGAAATAGATTATATTGCAAGCAGACAGCAGCTTGAAGACTTAAGCAAAGCAGCAAAAGCTGCAAGAGAGAGGATCATAAAATCCTCAGAAGCAGAAGGTTTCATTTGAAGAGAACAGATGTAAAATTTCCTCAAATTATTGCCTATAGTGTAAGCGAATTTGCAGAACTTCAGAATATTCAGCCCGTAGGTTATGCAGGTAGGCCTAATGAGGAATTCACAGAAGAAGAAGAATTCCTTGAGAAGGAGGTAATTGAGAGTGAAGAAGGGAAATCTGAGAATGAGACTTCTGAAAAAGAAAAATAAGCCATAAATTGAGAAAAAGTATTGCTTTTAAATCACTAATATGACATTTTAATTTTTATATTGAAAGGAAATTTTATATTTAGAAAAGAAGTAATATGACAACAATTTTGAAAACCAAAATTAGAACAAACTTCCTTCCCAGATAGCGACAGGGTCGATAGCCAGAAATGAATAGAGAAGTAAGTACTTTAATTTTTTTGAGCCTGCAATTCGAAGAATTTAATGTTTGTTCAGGGGGGCACTCTTTAAATTTTTTTATAGCAACCATTCGAAACTACATAACATCAAAAATATTGAAGTGCGATGATATAAATCTTTTTAAATATTAAAGTTGAATATTTTTTTCTCTTTTAGCCCAACCTTTTGGATAAATTCCGATTTTCATCATAACTCTGATAGGAGTAGCTGCAAGACCAAACGATGATTTGAGGATCTCCCCTGTGCTCATCTCAGCTTTTGCCAGAGCTACAAGCTCACCTTTTAGGGTAAATAACGCGACAAGATCATCTTTCATAAGATTTGAATCTAGGCTTGTAATACCAGGAACAGCTAGAGAAGCTCCTGAACAGATTGCATCTACCGAACTGTCCCTCAAGATTATCTTGGGGAGGTGAGATACCGCCGATTCCATTGGCCTTATAACCCTCCTGATTTCGGATTCATCCCCATATTCCTTCCAGAAAACATATGCATCTTTCAGGTCCTGAAGGGTAACAAGCGTTTTCTCAGTAAAAGGTCCGGCTTTTGTTCTTCTGAGTTCTTGCATATGTCCACCGCAGCCTAAAGCAAGCCCTATATCGTGGCAGAGTTTCCTGATATAAGTTCCTGCCTCGCATCCTACGCGAAAGAGCACAGATCTTCCCTCAATTTCAATTATTTCAATATAATATATCGTTCTTATCCTGAGTACGCGTTTTACAGCGGATTTAATAGGGGGGATCTGGTAAATGGGGCCAGAGAACTCCTCACATACTTTTCGAACATGTTTTGGAGGCATTTCTTTGTGAAGTTTTAGAAGACAGACATACTCTTTTCCAGAAAGGCGAAGAGCTGAGACAGCTTTTGTAGCCTTTCCTAGAAGAGTAGGCAAAAGTCCGGTAACCTTGGGATCAAGAGATCCTGCATGACCGGCTTTATTCACATCAAGTATTTCTTTTACCCAGGCTGCAACCTCGTGGCTTGTGGGACCTCGTGGCTTATCAATGTTCACAACTCCTTTTTCTATATATTCAAGAAATGGGCGTTTTTCCGGATAACAGCCGTAACAAGGGTTTGTCCAGGCGCCGGATTTTCTGACTAGGGTTCTTCCAGTTTCTGATGGCAATTTGCTGACTTGTGACATTGTTTATCGAAAACTCCTGAACTGTATATATATATCCAATAAGCCTAATAATAACCGGCTAAGTTGGTGATATTTGAAAAAACACATTTATATACGTATGAACATCAAAGATGTATTATTTTTGTCTCTAACATTGTAGTAGTTTTTATGGTGATTATTTTCCTATACTTAGTATCGATTGAATCGCAATTTTGTTTATCATAAGTCTCTTAAAGATCTAATACATGACAATTGAAACTGGCATTTCATTTTTGAGCTTAGAAACTTAGGTAATTTATTTAAATCTGATACGCAATCAAGGGATAGAAAGCACTACAGAAATCTTCATGCCAACATATGCTTAATGGTAAGAAAAAATTACTGGATACATGGTGATTGCTACCCCTCAATGTGGACATAGGTTGTGAAAAACTTAAATATCCAGTACAGCATATCTATATTCCAGGTAGAATAAACTGTAAGGTGTATAAAAATTCAATATTTTGTAAAAATAGGGCTAAGAAATTACTGTGGCCCGACAAGGGAATCGATAGCAACTCTCAGAATATCCAGAATCTGATATTGGTTCCATTTTTCAGAATCAATAACAATGTCGTAAATAGAGAGATCTCCAATGTCAATATTGTAATAGTTTAAATAGCGAAGAGTTTCGGATTTTTCTCTTAATACAGTTCTTTTGAACTCTTCATCAAAAGATACTGATTTTTCCGTTTCTGAATACGTTTCACTCGGGTAGGTAATTGAGCCTTTATCCAGATTTTCAGCACATTCGGAACACCTGCAGCCATATGGCCTGCAAGCCGGCTTTCGAGAACTAGTTTGTCCTGACTTCGGATAATAGCCCTCTGATTTTTATCGATAGCCAGGTCAATTGAGGGATCTTTCTCGGCCAGAGCTCCCAATTCTGCAAGGGTCATTCCTTTCTCCTTAGCCATTTTCCTGAAAATTTCTCCCGAGGAAATTAATTCAAGCTCATAGTATTCGCTCAGAAGCTTTGAGGTAGTTGTTGTCCCACTCCCTGGAAGTCCGCTTACAGTTATCTGCATCAGACCCCACCAATATTCAGCGCCTTTCTGATCAATTGGCTGACTCCAAGAGAAGAGATAAAGTACCAGTAAATCCAGTGCTGAAAAGGTCCAAAAGCATTAGAAGTAAGTAGCTGTTTACCCCAGAAGGGAAAAACTATGGTTGCAGATCCGTGACCGCTTATGTAGTAGTAAATCCACATTAAAAGAGGAATTGAGATGATACTTATATAAGCCATAGGTTTGAATTGTTGTTTGGACATCTTCATCTGGTCTTCCATCATATCCTTTCGTTGGTCCTCAAGTTTTTTTAGCATGTACGTATTCTGGGAAAGTTGTGCCTCTCTAAATTCTTTCTGGAAAATTTTCATACGTTCTTGTGTGTTCCTCATGAGATCCCAGTCAATTGTATACTTTTGGATTAGGGATGCATAAATAGCAGTAATAGCTGCCATTACTAAAAGGACGAGATGAAAATTCTCTTGTCCGACCAGGGCAAGTACGGGGTTCATCAAAACCCCTACAGCTTCCCCAACAGTCTGCCTGAAATTCTGTCCAAGAATCATTATCCCGAACATAAGTGAAAAACCGAAAGCTAGCAGAAATCGATCTATCTGCTTTTTTAATGTTTCTGAAACCAAGTTGTCCTCACCATTAAATTCAATAATAATTAATTTATATTCTTCCAACTATGGAAGAATCATAGTAGGTTAATATTTGAAATGGATTAATTTTGGAAATGAAGAAATCTTAACAAGGTTAACTTATTAATAAACCTGCTCAAACTCCAGGACCTGGTTTAGGATTTCACATGGGGCCTTTTACATAGGTTTTTTTTCTGATTAATGGGTTTCATATATATATAAGTTCTACTATTGTGAATGGTTAAGTACATCACGAGCTGGTTCGGCTGTTCAGTAAAATTCTACCCAATTTTAACGAGTTTGCAGAAAAGTAATTTTTGACATCGATTTTTTTTCTTTACCAGTATTAGTCTCAAGTTCTAGTTGTTAGAGGAATCTGAAATCTTTATCTGAAATTGCCCTCAAGCAAATTTTATTATCTTTTTTTGAATATTATAAGGATAGAATAATTACTATGCTACGTTATATTCGAATTTTACCGATTCCATTAATTTATACTATATTTTTATTATATAAAAATTATTGTATTAACAGAATATATTTATATAACGATAAAAATGTCGCTATTAAATATTATAAAAATATAACAATTATTCATCTATCCTAAATTAGTTTCAAGTTGCTGGTTTGGAGTTCTCAAAAAAATGTAATTATCAGTCCATGCAAAACAGGTGAAAACGATCAATAGCTAACATTTAAGAAAATGAGCTCTAGTAAAATTACACACTGCACTTTTGATAAGGTTGCTAATGATGTTGTTTTATTCAGGTTGAATCATACTAATATAACTTTGAATCTTATGAAGTAAACAGAAGCATAAAGTCTATTTATGCACAATATAATTTATGATTCTGTGAATTCCGGATCTCTATTTGATTTATCACTTGAACTGAAATACTGTGATTTTTTCTTGCATTCAACAGTACGTTTGTTTCCTAGAGTGCTTACTTCATTTGGGATTTGAAATAGTTTCTCTAATAGTTCCAGAACACCAGTTTAAATTTATCAAAGTTAAATATGCTCTATCCAATAATTTTTTAACTACTCTGTTTTTTTGCTACTTTATTTTGGCAGTGAAGTTTCCAATTGGAATGAAGCATCGTCTTATGGTCAAAAAATTATTCAACAGACTCATTAAATTGCATCAAAATTCTCTGGATTTGTCACTTCCAAACCATATAGATTGAAAAAGTTTGTAGATATTGGAGTTTAGTTCCATTTCAGTTTTGTTGTGATCTAATTTTTATACAGTATTTTATATTCGTTCTCTTAGCCGCATAATCTTTTAAATTAGGGATATCGATCCGGTATAATGGAACAGCTTCAGAGAATATTAGTTTGGAATTTTACCATTTCGACTGCGTTCTCCAGTTGCCTCACGTTCCCCGGCCACGGTTGTGCGCACAAACGTTCCAGAGCCTCGGGTGCCAGCCGCTTTAACTCGACGTCCTCCGCCTGACAGACCTTTTTGATGAAGTGACTTACCAGCATCGGAATATCGTTCGTGCATTTCGCAGCGGAGGCATCTGCAGCGGCACCACGTTCAACCGGTAGTAAAGATCCTACGCTGATTTCCCCTGCCGCACGCGCTCCGCCAGGTCCACATTGGTTGCGGCAATCACGCGAACATCC
>CAWKGG010000010.1:0-43761 GCA_963848985.1 uncultured Methanosarcinaceae archaeon | reverse complement strand
GAATGAGCAGACCCAGAAGACAGCTACCACCGCGGATAGTGGTCCCAATTCGCGGTTTGGAATCGCGATCCAGTCTTCCGGCCAAGTATGTTTGTCAATTGGCAATGCGGCCTTATCGCCGGGCACTCCTGTGAAACTGATCTACACGGCAAGTCCGCAATCTGCAGCCTACGCGGCCGTGATCGGTCCAGGCCCCAACTGTCCGTCCCTGGAAGATGCCCATTCTTTTTCTTATGAACTGCGGATTACGAATGGGCAGGTCAAGAACAACATGGAAGGCATCGCTGTGACCGGACCGGCTGCATTCTCGGTCGGAGACGGGGACGCGGTAATCGGGCGCTTGGATCCGAGTACGAAGGCGGTTGCTGCGCCCGGGTCGTGCGAAAGCTCGGAGGGAGTGCACTTGACGGTCTGGTCGGGCGCTGCTTTGAAGGGCAAGCGCCTTTGGGCATGGTTATCATCATTTGGATTACGGCGTTGAGGAGAATTGCACGGAAAAAGGAAACGACACCCTAGAGGTTTCAAGAGTAACTCGAATCGAAGGAGAGAAGGATATGTTGACGCCGAGTGGCAAGAGTTGGGTGAGCAAGTTCCCGGCAGCGCATCACTGGATACACTGAAAGGCGGCTTCGCCTCGAGTGCCAAGAGATTCGTTGCAGCGCTTCGCGGCGCAAAAGCAAATGTGGACATTAAAGCCACATTCCGGCCGCCGCAAAGGGCGTTTCTCATGCACTGGGCATGGGAGGTCGCGCATGGTACCGATCCGAAGAAGGTGCCTGCCCTGAGTGGTGTTGGCATCGATTGGGTGCATAAGGACAAAGAGGGGAAAGTCGATCTGGCAGCTTCAAAGAAGGCGGCGCAAGAGATGGTGGAGGGATACGATATGGCCCACCAGGCAGTCCTGAAGACACGACACGAAGAAGGACTGGCGGTGGATATGGTGATCACATGGGCCGGCGCGCTGAAGATCGCCGATGCAAAAGGCAAAACGGTCGAAGTTAAGTCGAGTCCGCAAAACAACAACAATAAGGACTTGCAAGCCGTCGCCTTGACCTATGGCGTTCATAAGCTGGGAAGCGACTATCCTCACTGGTCCTCGGATGGTCACTAAGACTTGTGCCGTCCTGCGATTGTCGCGACGAGAGAGGGCGAGCTTTCCGAATCGATTTGGCCTTCACTCGGCCTGACACCAACCTACATTTGTGATATTTGTTCCCCTGTACGACCGCCGGCAGGATTAGATTCCGCTCGATGAAGGTTCGAACGGATTGCGATCTGAAGATCCACGCCGCCAATAAAAGGACTTTTCGTGCGGTTACAGAGCCGGGGAGATCGTCTTCCAAGCTGGCTCATCTTGTGGCCGGTCCAGTTTCCTTGCGCGGCCCCACCACGAGGGTCCGCATCGCTTACAATTCAAAGAAATGGAAACCGTCGGCCCTTACCGAGTCGTGAAGGATCTGGGCAGTGACGCTATGGGCGTCGTTTTCGAAGCCTTGGATTCTGCCATCGGCTGAACCGTAGCCCTCAAGGTGCTTCGCTCCCAGCCGCTCGCCACTGTTCGAAGGGCCCAGGGACGTTCACGTTGGCCGCCACCGTGCGTTCCTGGCGGCACGGGGCGCGCGCGGCGGTCAGCCGGTGGCCTGTCACACCTCCAGGCCGGCGTCCGGCGTGTTCCTGGCAGGCCCCGTGGCCTGGTGGTGCTGCCATTCACGTGGGCATCTGGCATCGGCCAAGCCAGCCGCCCGGCGTTCGGCATCCGGCTTTCGGACGTCATATTCTCTGCGGACGGCGTGTCGCTGCCCTTCTGTGGCGCGGCGACGGCGCGGGGTTGCCAAGTTTCCTCCTGTGTCTCCCGAAGTATCTACCCCTATCTTCGAACCAAACTGCATTACTGCGGAACTCTGGGAGGAGCCGAGAAGTGGCTTAGGCGGGCAGCAAGGCCCGAGAGCCCACCTCCACTAGATTAGTTGTGCACCGTCAGGTACATTGTTTGCGGCACTCTTGTCCCATTCTGCGTCACGTTGATCTGGTAATCGCCGTTGGCAAGACTGGACGGTACGAAGATGTTGAACTGGTAGAGTCCGATGAACCCGTACGATAGACCGGAGTAATCGAGCGTCGCATTCGTCGCTCCGAAGGAGATCGTGACCGGGTTGACTAGGGTATCGCTTTGTTGGACGATGACGCCGGGCAAGATCGACGGAGTTACGTCCCCGAAGCCAATGCCGTAGGCAACGATGAGATCGCCCGGCTTGGCGGGACGGCTGTTGATTCCGAGCGCTGCGCCAATGCTGGTGTTCAGGACGTACGCGCCGTCGGAAGCCAACTGGGCCAGCACGTAATCGTAGCGCCGGCTGCCCTGAAACTTGTTGGCGTAAGGAAACCTGGGGCGAGCGAGACGTGCGTCAACGTAAAAGGTGAACTCGTGGCTTTGCAGTTGGTTGCCGTAATGCTAACGTTGCCCACTGTCGCATCTTCGGGTGCCTGCACATTAAGTTGCGTCGGGGAGAGATACCAGACGTAGGCCGGCTTTCCGTTGATGCTCACGCTGATTCCGTCTAACATTGGTCGGAGCGTTCACTCCGCTGAAGTCGCTCGCAGTCCACCGGCCTGGATTAGTCGTGGCCAACAGCCGTGGGTCGGCGGGGTCTGCCAGGTTCGTGCCTTTGATCTCCAGCCAGGACCCGGATGTGAAATAGGAATATCCTCCGTAGCCGCTTGCCGAGTCGATAGAAGTAATTGCGGGCGGTGTGGTGTTGGTGCATGTGTAGGGGGTGTTGGAAGCGCCTTGCGTAACAGTAACAGAGATGCTGGTGATGGATACCGTTGCGGAGCGCGCCGCACCGGGGTTGGCAGCCACTGCAAATGTAATAGTCGCCTGGGCCGGTCAGAACTGCGTTGCCGGAGTACGTGATCCAGGAGGGAAGGCTCTGCACCGCCCAAGGACATGACGAACTCGTCAGGATGCTCACGCTCAGGCTGCCGCCTACTTGTCCAGATGAGAGGTTCGAACTGACTGAGGCGGAACAGGTAGGGCCGGAGGGGATCAAAACGCGAATCCGTTGATTGAACGAATCTGCAACGTAGACATTTCCGGAGGCGTCCACGGCGAGCCCCCCGCTCGAGTTGTAATAAGAAACAAGGCTAAACTGAGCCGTGTTGCTGGACCGCCGTCACCGCTGAACCCGTAAGTTCCGTTGCCGGCTATCGTATTGATTACTCCGTTGGAAACCTTACGAACTAGGCCGGATGCGTCGTAGATGTACAGATCGCCGGTGCGGCTTACGGCAAGGCCGATTGGGTTCAAATACGCACTGGTTGCCGGGACATCCTCGCCGAGAGAGGATCCGCCACCCGCCACAGTAGTGATTACGCCGCTCGAAACCTTGCGGATGCGGTTGCTGAACGTTCCCCCGGCCGAAGTAGCGTGATAAGTATCCATGATGTAGAGGTTACCGGCCGGATCCACGGCTAGGCTGGAGGGACCGTTTTAGCTGGGCACTGGTGGCGGGGCCGCCATCGCCGCTGAAGCCATACGCCCCGCTCCCCGCCACGGTGGTAATGATACCGTTGTTCGAGACCTTACGTATGCGGTCATTGTCAAAGTCAGCTATATAAAGATCGCCAGCAGAATCCACAGCCACGCTCGATGGATAGCTTAACTGGGCACTGGTGGCCGGACCGCCATCACCAGTGAAGCCATGCGTCCCATTTCCGGCAACGGTTGTCATCACGCCGTTCGAAACCTTGCGGACAGTGTGGTGAAAAGAATCTGCGATATAAAGATTGCCCGTCGAATCGGCAGCGGTACCATAGGGAAAACTTAGGGTAGCGCTAGTCGCCGGAACGTTGTCGCCCAGCCAGTGACCGCCACCGGCGACGGTCGAGATCACGCCATTCGAGACCTCCCGGATGCGTTGACTGCCATCCTCTGAGATGTAGAGAGTGCCTGCGGCGTTGACCGTCACCGCCGATGGGGCTAGCAATAAGGCATCGGTGGGGGAGCCGCCGTCCCCACCGGCTAGACAGCACGTTCCGTTTCCGGCAACGCTAGAAATCTTGCCGCTCATATTCTTGTCGGACCCGATCATTGCCGGAGTCCACGACATAGATGCTGCCGGTGGCATCGACTGCGATACCGAGCGGCTGGTTTAACCGCGCGCTAACAGCCGGGCCGTTGTCGCCTGTGTCAAGTCTTATTCGCCACCCGTAGAGCCCCTGCGAAAGCTGTTTTGAGTTAATGTAGCCGCTCGTCTGGCAGTTGCACGTTGGATCGATCATACCCTCCCAAAACTCTGCAACGTCGAACCCGGGACTGCTCTTCCGCTGTCGGGACATACGCCTCCCTGAGTAGTAGGGTGAGCGAGACCGATCCACAATACTGTTGGTTCGGCACGGCCGGAAGCGGCAAGCTCTCGATGGCTGAGTAGGTGGCGCTGTTTCCGAATCCCACCAGCAATTGGTCCCCTTCAGCATTTGGATTGGACAGGGAGAATAGGGAAGAAGTAAACGGGACGAATCCGGTGGGGTACGGGGCACACGACGCATTCTGTTGCGCAGAACTTTGCAGAACGCCACCGCCGGCAATGGTAGTGATCACCCCGCCTGTAACTTTGCGGACCTGATTGTTCCAAGTGTCCGTGATGTAGAGGGTGCCGGCCTGGTCCAACGCAACTCCGTTGGGCCCTGACAACTGGGGGTGTTGATCGCCGGACCGGTGTCACCACTGAACCCCGCGGTCCCATTCCCCGCTATGGTGGTGATCACCCCGTTTATTACCTTACGGACAGCATTATTCTTGGTATCCGCGATGTAGAGGTTGCCGGCGGAATCCACGGAGATGCCCGAAGGACTGTTCAGCTGCGCAATCGTGGCCAAACCGCCATCGCCGCTGTAGCCCAAGGTCCCATTGCCAGCCACCGTAGTGATTACTCCATTTGAGACTTTCCGGATACGATGGTTACCCGCGTCGGCGATGTACAAGCTGCCATGGGTGTCCACAGCGATTCCCGAAGGCTGATTCAATTGGGCACTCGTCGGTTGGCCGTTGTCGCCTAGCGCAGAGCCGCCGCCGGCAGTCGTGATGATGCCGTTAGATACCTTGTGAACCCGTCCCGTTGGTCGAGTCGGCTATGTAGAGGTTACCCGCCGAGTCTACCGCTATGCTGGAGGGAGTGCCTAGCTGGGCGCTGGTGGCCGGACCGTTATCGCCTCGTTGTCTAATTTTGCGTTATAAAGTGTTTTCACTTTAGAAAGCTGAAAAATTGATAAATTCTGAGTTCCTTTAAGGTTAGTTACTACAAGATAAGCCCCTTCAAGATCAGCCTCTTTAAGGTTAGCTTCTTGAAGGTCAGCTCCATAAAGGTTAGCTCCCCGAAGGTTAGCCCCTTGAAGATCAGCTCCATAAAGATTAGCCCCTTCAAGATTAGCTCCTTGGAGGCTAGCCTCTTTAAAGTTAGCCAAATGAAGTTTAGCCAATTGAAATGTTGTCTTTTCAATGTTGGCTTCTATAAGGTTAGCTCCTTGAAGGTTAGCCTCCGTGAGGTCAGCATAAAAAAGATTAGCTCCGCGGAGGTTAGCCTCTTTAAGATTAGCTCCTCCAAGATAAGCTCCTTGAAGATTAGCTCCTTGAAGATGAGCTCCTTGAAGATTAGCCCCTATAAGGTTAGCCCTCATAAGTTTAGCTCCTTCAAGGTGAGCCTCTATAATGTTAGCCCCTTCAAGGTTAGCTCCTTGAAGATTAGCCCCCATAAGGTCAGCTCCTTGAAGGTCAGCTTCTTGTAAGTCGTTTCTTTCGAAAATATCCATTTACAATTATCGGCTTTTAACTAAAATAAGCTTTATTATACTAGGAAGATATCTTCTGCTCTTCAGGATCTAGTTTTTAAAACTGTATCCATTTTATAGTTTGATTCTATGAAGCCCGCACAAAATGATAGCTACTTTCTTAAGATAAAACAGTGATTTTTCCCAGATTTGACGCTTAACTTTTATTGATTTCTTGCTCTTTAAAATACAAAATAATTTTTTTTTTGTTTTTAATTTGTTATATGGATTTTAGTAAAAGCTATGTGTTTTTTCAAATTCAGTTAAAATAATTTCGGCTAAAACTGAGAAAATACACAGATCTATTACAAAAACTTTGTACCTTCGATTAATGGAACTTACGCACTTGGGGATCAAATCAACTACAATAAACACTATGGTTTTGAATTTGGATTTTGAATAGTTAATGCCTGAAGCTATTGATATTTCAATTCAACTTCATAGTCATCGGTTAAGGAATAAATCGGCTTTCTTAAGCGTATTTTTAGAATAATTCCTTGATTAAAGTAATGTAATCACAGGGTCTCAAATTAGCTCTTTAAATTCCTTCTAATTTAATGCTCGTTTCTTTTAGAATTCATTGCCAAGCGGTAGCATCTGTACATATCAACTCGTTCGTCAACCTGTTAACTCAGTTGTCAGAATTCAGGCAGCTTCGTGTAGATGAACAACATTGAGTTCATTGTTCTGGGCGTTGTCTTTTCCCTGCATCTGACCAAGTTTAGATTCCTGCAAAGAGAAAAGAAAACCTATTTTTCCTCGATGAACCCACAAATAATTCGTTCGCCACTGTTTCCAAAAGGGTTTGTCATCTCGTCATCAGGATTAGCATGGACAACCAGTGAAGTGCTGTTGGCTGTAAATAACGTGGTTGTCCCAGGTGACAATGTCACTAGGGTGGTGGTGATATTCATATGTCCCATACCATCCTAGCTCACTTCTAAGTTGGGTAAATCACCTGCATGAGGGCCTTTCGGATTGTTTAGTCCATGCTCTTTGCCCAGAGGGTTGTAATGTTCGCCTGCAGAAGTGAACGAGGGCCCAGTGCAAGTTTCCTTAATTATGGATGTGGATGCCATGCGAACCCGGCGGGCCACTCACGTTGGCGTTGATGCGAATCATGCCAGCGTCCTTAGAAAGCCCCCACAGTATTTTACCCGTTGTGTCCTTCATGGGAGCTATGGCATCATGTGTGGCGCCTTCATAAGCATAAATCTTAGTTGCAGCCATCAGCATCGCCGAGATAATCATTAGTAATAATAATTCAGCTTTCATCAGCTTATAACTCCAAGATTTTTCTATAGGCTAGTAATCAGAATTATCTAGTATATTTTAATATGTATCATCCAACTGAATTCTTGTAAGGTAAATAGTTATAAACAGATCTATATTTATATCGTAACCTGAAAAAATTTGATCCAATTTCCAAAGTTATTTTATTTTTCAGTCGCTCTGGCACGCTCTTCCGCGATCATGTTAGCAAGGCGCTCAACTTCTTTTATATAGCGACTGAGACCATTCGCTACACGGCTACCATAGTCTGGATCAGCTTTGAAGAATAGGACTGTCTGCCTGAGTTGTATACGTTTCTGGGCAGCTGATAGATGGGATACAGTGTTTCCTATCAAGTTCTCCCGGTCATAATAGGTCATGAAGTCGCGGTACAGATTGCTGGGCTGTACAAAGTCATCGTTAGGGTATCTATAAGGCGTACGAGCTGCGAGTCCCAATACTTCGAATGGGGGTTCCAAAAAAGCAGGATATGGGACAGGACCGCCAAAATTATTTGGCCAGTAATTGTGACCGCTGCTACCATTGGCATCAACACGCATGAATCCATCACGCTGATAATTGTTTTCAGGCGAATACTTTGGCGCATTCACAGAGATCCGGTGATAATTGGTACCAAGCGGTGAATATCAGTGTCTTGATAAGATAAAAGCCTTGCCTGCAGCATTTTATCTGGAGAAATGCCAATGTCTGGCACAAGGTTTGAAGGATTGAAGGCTGCTTGCTCCACTATCAGCAAAGTAATTTGTTGGATTTAGGTTCAATACAAGCTTACCTATCTTGATAGGTGGAAAATCTCCATGTGGCCATACCTTGGTAATATCCAGAATGTCAAAACGGTAATTTTCGGCTTGTTCCGGGGTCATTATCTGCATTTCTAGAGTCCAGGAAGGATAGTCGCCTCTCTTGATAGCCTCATATAGATCCCTAGTAGCGTGGTCAGGATCATTTCCACTTAATTTCTCAGTTTCCTCACGAGTCTAGTTTTTTATACCCTGCTCAGTCTTGAAATGATACTGCACCTAGAAATATTCACCTTTATCATTGTACCACTTGTATGTATGACTTGAGTAATCATTCATGTTCATGAAGGTAGCAGGAGTACCCCTGTCTGAAAAAAGAATAGTTACCTGATGAATTGATTTCGGAGTCAAGGAAAGGAAATCCCAGAACATGTTCGGATCTTTACAGTTTGTAGCAGGATTACGTTTTTGTGTGTGGACAAAATCAGGAAACTTCAAAGGGTCGTGAATGAAGAACACTGGGGTGTTATTACCTGTTAGGTCATAGTTTCCATCTTCAGTATAAAACTTCAAAGCAAATCTCCGTGGATCACGAGCATTGTCAGTCAGATCCCTTTCCCCGTAGACGATGGAAAAACGAGTGAAAACCTCAGTACGCTTACCGACTTCAGAAAGGAACTTTGCTTTAATGTATTTGGTCACGTCCGCAGTTACTTCAAAGTAGCCACCGGCTCCTGCACCTTTGGCATGTACTACACGCTCAGGAATACGTTCACGATCGAAATGGCTAAGTTTATCAAGCAGATGAATATCCTCCATAAGAACAGGACCAAGTTCCCCGACTGTAGTTAACACCTTGGAAGATTTTGAATCGTCGGTGGTCATCAATTCATCCTTTTTAGGCTAATGGATAGTATCACCCATCTCATAAGTATCATTTTCACTCTAAAAAGCAAAATCTGCTGGCTCCCCCATTTTCCGACTACTTCCATTTGATTTTTGGATCCATGCAAAAATAAAGACCTGTTATATTTATTTGATTTTGATTGATTGCAATCAATTGCCAGTGAAATTAATGGTAAATTTTAGTGATTATATAAGCTAGTAGACAGACTTTCAACCCACAATCAATTCAATAAATACGTAAATCAGTATTCTAATCAGTTACAAATTATTTTCTATTTATTAGGTTTAAGCTACAAAGTATAACTATGCCCTTATTTATTTCAACTTAATTATACAAAAAACAGTTTCTGAATAAAACTTACTGTCCCATAAAATGTTTTAGAATCAAACAACAATTTAATATTAATTATGTATTTATTTTTCTAGGAGACCATTACAAATTTAACATTTATCTTTTCCTCAAAAGCAACACAGATTAGTTTGATATAATGTTCGTTATTCAGTAGTACCAATTAGCAGGTTGATACTTTAGGGATTAAGTTCCCAATTAAAAATGATTGCATTCTCATGTATTGGAACAGGTCTACCATAACCACAAATTGCAGAGAAGAAAAATCAGAAACCGCTTGAAAAAAATTATACCTAAGAGGATAATGAAAAGGAAAAGAAAATATGGAGATAGTTAAAACCAACTTATTACCTCAGTTTGAAAATAAAAAAATTGATTAAGGACTCTGCTTTTATCCATTCTGATCCTGGCGATAAAAAGCGGAAAAACCGCCGAGAAAATAAAGTAAAAATACGAGGAAGCAACACTGAAAATTGATAAAAAATTGCTAAGTAAGTCAATTGAAAATAAAAATAGTATTATTAGGGATAGTATAAACTATCTTTAGAATCAAAAAATAATTACCAGCAAAGAAAAAATATGATTAAAACAGCTATTAGCAAGGAAAATTTGGATATGATTCCAGCAGTAAAAAAATTTGAAGGTGAATCAGAATGCTTAGTATTAAGTTTTTGCTTCATTTTAACATTTTGAGATCTAATTTTACATACAGTACTAAATATTTAAACCATCATCCATATATATCCGTAAAATACAATATCAAAAATTTGATCTAAACTTAAAAAAATGAAGATCTAAAGAGAGAATTATCTATCAAATTAAATCATATGAAATGAGTCAAAAATTTGTTGAAAAGAAACATCACTTTTTCATTCCTCTAAAATGTGAAAATTTCCTTCCAAAATGAAAATTAAACTGTCAAATTATGGCTTGCAAATAGAACTGGAAAATGGAACTAGAAATTAGGAAAATTGAACCGGAAAATATGTCAAGCAAAAATACTTAAAAGGCTGTAAGGTACTCTCTTTGAGTTATCCTTTCAAACCCTTCAAAAGAAATTCACGTGCCGTTTTAGCGTCTGCTGTGCCTTTTGTTTTTTTCATAACCTGCCCTACCAGAAAATTCAGGGACTTTTCTGCACCACCTAGGTAGTCCTGTACTGCACCTGTGTTTTCAGCGATCGCTTCGGCAACAGCCTTACCTACGATATCATCTTCAGCTTTGGATAGCCCTTTTTCTTCTATAATCTGGGATGGAGATTTCTCTCCCTTGCCATCCAGGATGCTACGGATGACCTCAACCGCAGATCTGTCACTGATTTTGCCTGCGGCAAAAAGGGGAACCAGTTCTACCATATCGGAGACCTTAAAGGAATTTTCTATTTCCGTGCCTTTTGTATTGATGAAGAAGATCTTCTTTCCATCGTAAGAGGAAATTGCAAGGTCACGATAATTTAACTCACCAAGTAAAACATCTGCAGTCCATGTAGCTGCAATTTTCGGATCCACACTTTTTGCACAGATGCTTTCATAGAAGTCGGCGAGCATTATCTTGGACGTGAGGGCTCTTGCATGCATATCAGTGATACAGTACTCTTCTATGAAACGCGCACGTTTGGCGTCTGGAAGTTCCGGAAGCGTTTCCCGGACAGAAGAAATCCAGCCAGCTACACGTGTGGGCATAAGGTCAGGCTCGCGGAAGTAGCGGTAGTCTTCTGCTTCTTCTTTTGTCCTCAAGGAAATTGTCACGCTTCGCCCCTCATCGAAGTGGCGAGTCTCCTGAATGATTTTCCCCCCCTCGGACGGATTACGTTCTTCTGGCGCATGATCTCGTAAAGAAGGGCTCTTTCAACTCCTTTATGGGAGGATATATTTTTGATTTCAACACGAGTGCCCCAGTAGACTGAAACGTTTGCATCCACACGCATTGCCCCTTCCAGATTTCCATCAAAAATATCCAGATATTCAAGGATGTTCCTCAACTTGTCAAGGAACCGTCTGGCTTCCTTGGGGGTGCGCATATCGGGCTCTGTGACGATTTCAATCAAGGACATTCCTGACCTATTGTAGTTTATAAGAACTCCCTTGGACTTTTCAATGCTTCCCAAGTGAACAAGCTTGCCAGGGTCTTCTTCCATGTGAGCTCTGGTGATCCCAATTACATGCTCCCCATCTTCTCCTTCGATCATAACTTTTCCTTTGCTTACTATGGGGAAGTCGTACTGTGTGACCTGAAAACCTTTTGGAAGATCTGGATAGAAATAGTTCTTTCTGTGAAACTGAGTCTCTTCAGCAATTTCTCCTTCTAGAGCAAGTCCTACCTTAATTGCGGCCTCGACTGCTTTTTTATTAAGGACAGGGAGCGTTCCTGGCAAGCCCAGGCAAATAGGACAGGTATGAGCATTCGGAGCTGCATTATGATAGTCAGAAGAACAACCACAGAACATTTTGGTCTTAAGCTTGTTTAGCTGGACATGAATTTCAAGACCAATTCTTATACCTTCAGGGTTTTCGTAGACCATTTATGCCACCTCTAAGGGTCGCTTTGTGTGGTAATCGGTATTCTGCTCAAACGTGTACGCAGCTCTTAGGACGGTTAGCTCTTCAAAGGGCTTCCCTATTATCTGAAGCCCAATTGGAAGACCATCAGTAAAGCCACAAGATATGGAAATGGATGGTACACCTGCAAGATTTATCGGGCAGGTATTCACATCTGAGAGGTAGAGAGTTAGAGGATCTTCAATTTTTTCTCCGATCTTGAAAGCAGGATTCGGCATAGTCGGGGCCATTAGAAGATCAAATTTTGCAAGAGCTTTATCAAAATCCTGTTTTACAAGGGTTCTTACCTTCAAAGCTTTTAAATAATATTTATCGTGATAGCCCGCAGAAAGAGCATAAGTTCCTAGAAGAATTCTTCTCTTCACCTCTGTACCAAAGCCCTCAGCTCTTGTCTTTGAAACCATAGCATTCCAGTTTTCGCCATTCTCTCTAAATCCATAGCGTGTTCCATCAAAACGGGCAAGGTTTGAGGATGCCTCACTCATTGCAATAATATAGTATGAAGCAAGAGCATACTTTATATTGGGCATTGAAACCTCTTCCCAGGTCGCTCCAAGACTTTCATATTTGTGTATAGAATTCCATACTGCCTTTTCAACATCTGGATGAATACCTTCTCCAAAAAACTCTTTTGGGATCCCTATCTTCAGGCCTTTTACATCGTTAACCAAAGCTTTCTGATATGCCATTTTTCTGTCAATTGAAGTGGAATCTCTGCGGTCATAGCCTGCAATGACATCCATAAGAATTGCAATATCTGCCACGTTGTTCGCAAGAGGACCTACCTGTTCGAGGGAATTTGCGTAAGCAACCACTCCATACCTAGAAACTACCCCATAGGTTGGTTTAAGCCCAACAACGCCGCAGAAAGCTGCAGGGCAGCGTACAGATCCACCAGTATCAGAACCAAGTGCAAAAGGTGCTTCTCCTGCTGCAACAACAGCAGCACTACCTCCAGAAGACCCTCCAGGTACCCTTTCAAGGTCCCAGGGATTTGCAGTAGGCCCAAAATAGCTGGTTTCCGTAGAGGATCCCATTGCAAATTCATCCATATTTGTTTTCCCAAGAATTACGGCGCCTGCAACAAGAAGCTTTTCTACAACATGGGCATCGAATGGTGGAATATAGCCCTCAAGGATTCTCGAACCACAGCTATTTGGGAGCCCTTTTACTGAAATATTATCCTTTATTGCGATTGGTACACCTGCAAGAAGACCATCTTGCCCTTCATTATCTATTTTTTTTGCCTGCTCAATAGCTTTTTCAGAAACTGGTATATACCCATTAATTTTGCTCTTTCTTATAACTTCTAGGTAGCTGGATATTACTTCTTCGGCTGAGCTTTCTTCAATTTGATCTTTAACCTGTGCAATACTCATCCACTTTGCCATCAAAACATCTCCTCAGCCAATTTTCGGAACCCTGAAAGCCCCATCCTGCTGATATTCGGTATTTGCGAGAACAATTTCCTGTGGGAGGCACTCTTCTATCACATCCTCCCTGAACACATTATAAATCTCAGCTACATGATAAGTGGGGATTATATTTTCGGTTGGCAATTCGTCCAGCTGTCCGAAGTATTCCAGTACTGAATTAAGTTTTTCCATGAATTCGACCTTTTCCTGCTCATTGATGTCAATACGAGCAAGCCAACCAATATGTTCTACATCTTCTTTTGTGATCATAAAATTCCTCAAAAACAGAGTGATCTTGAATAGAATGTCATTGGTACTGCATAATAGAAACAGGTTAATGAATAAATATATATTCATCTCCCAAATTGAGCTACCAACTTTTCGCTTCAGGAATACGGTACTTTTCACTCAATTCGCTCTTTCAAGATGACTATTAATGACACTGCAAACAAACTTCGATCAGACCAACTAAAAAATAATGACAAATGCCCTTATTCTGTTATTTCTCCCTCTCAAGAGAACGATATTTATTTATTTGAAGTCTCAAGTCCTCTATCTCAACCGAATTTCGCTTCTGCATCAAGATGCTCTTTTACTCGCTCAAAAGAACTCTTTTATTTATTTAGAGTTTTAAGCCTTCGATACTCTGTCGAAATCGTACATATGGACTCAGTCATTTTTGCCAGGAGAATACTTTTCCAAATCAGTCATCATTAAAGTGCTGAGCTTTGATTACCAATTGTCTATAGCTTTAGTGAAGGTTTAGTATCAACAAACTAATCAGGGGAATAATTGACAAGCCTCTTGAGCTGTCAACAGCATCAAATAATATACCCGACAAAGCTATCAGATAAGTGCAGAAATTGTAAGAAGAACCCCTGTAGTCACCAAAATCACTAATCTTGAAGACATATTCTTTTCCATCTTTCAGAATGACTTCGAACCTTACTTTCTGAATTTTAATGCTATCTGAATTTCCGAATTTAACCCCATCCCCTTCAATCAATACTCTAATTCCCTCATTATTGAATTATCCATTCTAAAGAGTCCCATTTTAAGGATCCAATCACATCAAGAGATACAAAAAGCCGTATGAGCCCTTTTGCATTTTAGTGACGATATCGAGATTGCAGCTTGTCCTAAAAAACTCTATAACATCCATTCTCTGTTTATAGAACTCATAAAAAGACTTCAATAGCCATGGATTCGACAGAAGTAAATGGATATCGTTCCAAAAGAGACAGAGCTATCTCGCCATGATCCTGATGTGAAGCCCTGGAACCAATGCTCAGCTGAGGAGAAGATGCTCTATGCCCTTATGATGGAGGTCTTTGCTGGGTTCCTGGAGTACACCGATTACCACATTGGTCGGTTTTTGCAGTTCCTGAAAGATATAGGTGAGTTTGAGAATACGTTGATCATGGTAATTCCGGATAACTGAGCAAGCTCCTAAGGTAGTCCCACTGGATCAATTGACATGTCCATGTCTAGAAACAATGTGCCTGAATCTCTTGAGGAAAATCTCACAGCTATCGATAAACTCGGGGGTCCAGAAACTTGCAATCATTATGCTTGGGGCTGGACATTTGCTGGAAATATACCTTTTCGTCGCTGGAAACGAGATACTTATCAGGGCGGTATCAGTGATCCCTTTATAGTCCACTGATCTAGAGGAATTGAAGTTAAAGGCGAAATTCGCACTCAGTATGCCCACGCTATAGATATGGTACCTACAGTTCTGGAGTGCCTAGGAATTGAACCACCCACTGTTATAAAAGGTGTAAACCAATCTACCTATCGAAGGGGTAAGTTTTGCACATACATTTGGCGATGCCAATGCACCAACAAAGCACCTTACTCAGTACTTCGAGATGATGGGGCATCGCTCATTGTATCATGATGGTTGGCGTGCAGTATGCTCATGGCCCGGCCCTTCGTTCACTGAAGCGAGAAAACCATTCGAATAACCGATTTCGGCAGATATATTGACTGAGCTTGACGCAAAAGGCTGGGAGCTTTATCATGTTGAGAAGGATTGAGCAGAGAATCATAATGTGGCTGCTGAGAATCGACCTAAGTTGATTGAGATGGTTGCCACCTGGTATAGAAGAGGCCGGAAAATATAATGTGCTACCTATTGATGGTCGCGGAGTTCTACGGGGTGTCGATTGAAGGCCAAGTATTGCAATCAATAGAACTGACTGCACTTATTATCCCGGAACTCAGGAGATTCCCGCAACTGCAGAAGTCAAAAATTTCAACCGCTCTCACAGTATTGTAGCTGATGTTGAGATCCCTGCAAGAGGTGCTGTAGGAATTTTGCTCTCTCAAGGTGGAATCGCGGACGGCTATTCATTCTATGTCAAAGACGGAAAGCTTCACTGGGTGCACAACTACGTATCTAGGGCTTTTTACCATGTAGAATCCAATAAAAATGTTTATGATGGGAGACATCAACTCGGATTCGAGTTAGAATGACTGGTAAGCCAGATTTTGCTAATGGTAAGGGTTCTCCTGGAATTGCTAAGCTCTTTGTAGATGGAAAGTTAGTCGGGCAAATTGATGTACCTGTAACTACTCCACTTATATTAGGGTTAACTGGTGGAGTAACCTGTGGCTTGCTCATAGATCACCAGTCACACCAGAATACCGTTCCCCCTTTGAGTTCACAGGCAAAATCCGTAACGTGACCGTGGACGTGAGCGGCCAGTTGATAGAAGATCAGGAAGCTGAGATGCGTATTATCATGGCTTGGCAGTGAAGATTGAATATCATATTGAGTTTATCTCCTGATACAGATTTATAGAACAAATTTAGCGAGAAACTTTTATTGGAAGTTCTATAGGAATCATTACTCTGCCAAAAAACGGCTTAAAACTCGGAGAATGGCTCATTTGTGATTTGATGCGTATAAACCCCACTTGTATGCGGAACATAACTAACTTAATATCAAATACAAGAATCACTAATATTAATTATAAAAAATATAAAACTGACTCTTATGGCTAGACATTGTAAATTAACTCCAGAAATACAACAGAGAATCGGAGATAATGTTGCTTTGGGACTCACATATTCTCTTGATGCCGAAGCTGCAGGAATCACGTATAAGACTTTAGACGAATGGCTAAAGAAAGGAAGGAATTCAACATCAGGAAAATATTTTAAATTCTATCAACATATTCAAAAATGCAATGCTTACGTAGCACTAAAGATTCTACAGCGACTAAATGATGCTGTTAATGCTGGAAACTGCCAGATTTGAATGTGGATTCTTGAAAGTCGTTTCAGTGAAGACTTCGGTAGACGTGAATTCAGAAAAATGGACGTTGTCTCAGATAACAAGAATGAGACGGTTGATATAGCCATCAATGACGTTGATATAATAAGGGAAAAAATTATGGATAAACTTTCTCTAGTTGGAGAACAAAATTAATCGTCAACTGCTTAAATGTTTTGATCCTAATTTAACCCTTATGCATTAACTATTTCCAGTTTCATTTTATCCTTTGGTATAATTTTAGTCTGACTTACTAATATCTCCACCAAGGTTCACTTTTTACTACAGTCTCCGGAAGCAGCTTAATTTTTAGCATGCTATTTCCCTGGATTAAACGTTGAGTATGCACAGCCTGTTTAAGCCTATTCTCATTTAGTTTTCTATCTGCTCGTCCTTGGTGTGCAGATGTTGTCCTCAATGTTTATCTGGCCCTAAAGTACTTGGATCTGAGTTTTCAGATAATATATTCTGGTCTTTTGAAAGTAATCATTATCTTTTACTTTGATCTGCTTTTCCAGCTCTCTCTATACTGACTTCTTGCAGAGCGATTATATCTGATTTACTTGTATGGTTCTGTGTAGTCTGCGGGGTTTGAGATCAATTTTCAGTAAGCTCTGAGTCAGCTTGGTAGTTAACCCAGCAGACTACACAGGACCCTATTTTTGCTTTTACTTGGCGACAAATACTCTATCTTTCATATAAGTTATTAATCTCTGAGTTTCCAAATATATCAAGAATAATGTTCTTGGCATCCAAATATCTCATCTTTGATATCTTGAAAATACCTTATGGCATAAAAATTAAAAAAATATGTTCGTATAATCCTCCTGAAGCATAATTTCCAATAAGTGATTAAAATCTATTGACTCTACGATTTAAACCCCGGTGTGGGTTTCTAATGAGCTCACATGGTTTGTATATATGCCCCACTCCTGTTCTAGATACTTTACAAAATGCCATTAAATGACTTTTCGGATATGATCTGAACTCATACATATTCACTTTTTAAACAAACTGAATCTCTTTCAAATGCAGGTACAAGTTGAAGGATAAAGAAACTTTAATCAACCATGGCTTTATTAGGGAAAAACTAAGATTCCTTTGAGTTTTCGCTACCTGGAGACAAGAATGAAATCAAGCCTATGGTTTTGTTATCAGAAACCATAACCAAACAGTAACCAGTTACATACGGTCAAACAAAAATTTATAAATCAGAGAGATATTGATGGGTATATCCTACTTGCTGTCCTGCAAAGTCACAGAATAGATATATGCTTATTATTTTACTGAGGAAATATTATTTAATTTTCAAGTAACAATAAATGACAGTTATAAACAGTTTAGGGATTTATAGTAGTTGTTAATAACAGTTCTATGGGACGTTTTCATCCCTGGACCAAGCAGCGAGGTATTCGACTTTAATAAGAACAACGAATATGATGGAAAGGATAACAAAAAACTTAAAAAAGAAGTAATTTATGGGGAGTTCCTAAAGATAAATGTATTGAGACTACGAGTCTCAATACTCATTGATAGAAATGAAGACTGAATAACTGGAAACAAGTATATAGTAATGGAGCAGTAATCAAAAAAGAAGATACAGAGTATATAGCAGGGTATATAGCAGATTTTGCAGAAAATTATGCATACTTCCCTTTTTATAATTTTCGAGTTTTTGATTGATTACAGCCAATAGATAGCAGAATTAATGGGAAATTTTAGCGATTCCATAAAATATTTAGACTCGATTAGTTCAGCTAACTCTAATTCAATTCGAAAAACCTACAGATAAGTCTGAATTTCTTTAAACAAATATTACAAGAAAATCCACCTCGAAATTCATATACGCCCATATTCTCAAGAAGGGATCAAAAATGGCTATGAAACCAAGAATTACAGAATCTCCTCATGTTCGCTTGATTGATCTTAAGTCAAAACCTTTCTTTATAGTAGCTTCCGTAGAAGTCGGAAACACTACAACCAAATCTATCCTTACAGCTACCAATATGGATACTTGCAGGACCCATATAATAAACAAAATCGTTCGGATGACAAGAGATGTTCGTCCTCCAAAACGCTGTGAAGTCGTATTTGGGAAGACGCTTACAGGTGTGGAACTTACTCGTGAGTCCGTAGCAGATTTGGTGCGTGCCACCCTAACTGAATCGATGGAAAAAGCTAACCTTGATATAAAAACTGATCTGAACTTCGTTGTTCGTTCCACGGGGATAGTTGCAGGTTTCGATTCCCCAGATGAAGTTGGTGAATTCATCAAAGGTCTGGCAGATGGCTGTCTGATGGCGGGAGTCCCACCAAAAAATATGACACCTCCGATGTCTATTTCAAATATCGTTCAAAAGCTCCAGAAATATAGCAAACTGGATAAAGTAATCTTTGATGGAGCTGTAGCCGGAGTAATCCCGCCTATAGGATCAACTGGTGTTGAAATTGTTGCAAATGAAATGGAAGGGGAGCTTGCGACAGCAGGAATTAAGGAAGCAGCCAAACTCACAGATGTAGATTTTAGGAACCCCTGTATTTCGATCGATTTCGGTACAACTCTTGACGGTAGAATCACAAGTCCTGATCAGCCATACGCAAAAACCATTGGAAACTTCTGCGGGTATGCAGGAGCAATTCCTGATGCGATTATTAGGGGTTCGGAAATAGTAGATCCCAAAGTGGGAACTGCTCTCGAAGTTTTTGAGAAACAGAAACCACCTTCTTTCCTTACCTTGAAAATAAAAGCTAAAACTATTGAAGCTTATACAAAGCGTATCCATGAACTTATTACAATAGAAAAGGTTCCAATGGATCGAAAGAGATATGGGAGCGTGCCTGTTAGGCCAGACGCAGCCGAGCAAATAGGGGTGACACTTATAGGCTGCGATGTAGGTGAAAACGGTACAGATATGAATAAGCTTAGTGCTATAGGAATGGAAATATGTAAGATCCACAGACTTCAGGTTGTTTATGCTATTATTGACGAGGTAATGGCAGGAGTGGTATGTAGACTAATCGAGATCGCAAGAAAAGAGAACCTTATTTTTGAAGATACAACTATCGGAATTACTGGCAGAGCCGGCATTACAGGAAATAAACCCAAACTGATTCTGCAGTGCCTTGAAAAAATGAACCTTGCTCCTAAAATAGATGAACGGGTAGTTTTTGCAGATGATGGACTTGCCAGAGGTGCAGCTGTGATGGCACGCTGTATGAACTCTCTTGGTTCTTCGCAAAACCCTCTCGGCGGCAGCCATGGAGGGAAATGCATTCTTGCACAAAGAATGAAACTACAGGAAAAACGATACAAGAAATAGTGATTCAACAAAATGATTTCAAAAATAAAGACTTTTTAATACCTTGTGGGATCACAAAAATTCGACATAAATTTCACTGGCATTTGACCGTAATCAATAAAAAACTCAGAAGATAATAAAAATTCTAATGGTAAATTTAAGCGATTCCAGAAAATATAAAAACCCTGAAGAGACAGAAGCATATATCTTATAATTTATGGAATAGACTTCACAAATTTGTTTTATTCATACAATTAAAAATTAAATCTTGTTTTTTGATCTTTAGCATTTATCGAAGATGTCGATAAAACCAAATTTTTGGCTGATTGCTCATGAAGCGCATGTAAGCGATTTGTTGAAAGCGATAGTTTATCGAAATTCTATATCATTTTCAGGAAGTTTATATTCAAAAGACATGTTTTTCGTAAGAAACTACTGTATTAATTAATATGATCTATCAAATTTGAGTTAAAATCTCTCATTTTGCACGATTTTGAGTTCAAATCTAAATATAAAAAATAATAAAAAATTTCCAAAAAGGAAAGAAATATAAATGTAAAAACTGGAGGTTATTAAAATGAATGCAAAAAATTAACCTCCTGCTCCTCCACCCCCTGCTTTTCCGATCTCAAACCCTTGAAGGGTTTCACTTGCTTTCTTAAACCTTTCTTCCAGTTCATCTACAGTAAATTCCCTTTCTTCTTTCTTTCCACTAGGTTTGATGTCTGTTTTTTCGAGGGTTTCTTCCTTATACCACAGATAGGTAATCTCGAGCAAAACCCATACTGTGCCCTGATCATCCTTTTTGATGTCAGTCACACGACTTACAGTATCGGAATTTACGTACTTTACAACATCTCCCACTTCAATTATATTCTTGTTACGCCCTACTGCTATAATCTCGTCAGCTTCAGCCATGTTTTCGCCTCAAAGGTTTCCAAGAAACTTGTATTCAAGCCCTGAAAGTCCTTTCTCTTGTCAGTTAATTATAGGTTATCCAGCCTATTTAATAAATATTATATAGCGTGAATTCTTCAAAATTTCTGCTCAGAACATATTTCAGAAACTTTCAAATTTCACAAAAAAATAATTCCAATATCAATGTTTTGATTCGACATCCCTAGATGTACAAAAATGCATAATTTGTTTGCCTACTTGACCACTATTATTCAGTGAAAGTTAGATTAATTTCTGAAATACTGTCGTATTGGGGAAATAAATGCATTCGTGTGTACATCTGCGAAATATGGGTTTTATTGCTGCGTGTTTAATTTTGACTAATTTCCATCCTGAGATCTCCCATCAGCGCAACCCTTTCGGCAAAAGCATTGTGCCTGTGGATGCTTTCTTCATTAGTCTGTTTGATAGTAATTACTGCATCATCAGGGAGATTAGGAAAGTCTTTTACGATATTATCCGCCATAGTTCTTACGCAGTCTTCCACGAATTTCGGATTCTTATGAGCAGTTTCCACAACAACTTTTTCATCGGCACGTTTCAAGACCTCAAACACACTGGAACTCATGGAACGCTCAATAATATTGATAATACTTTCTAAAGAAACATCGAAGTCATGTGCAACCTTGATAGAGATAATACCCTTGCCACGTTGGTTGTGGGTAGCCATGGGAACCCTTTCCAAGAATTTTATAATCGTTTCCTTATCGACTCCCAATTCTGAAAGCTCATTTGCAGCTTTATCTATCATAATTTCCTGAGCACATGGACAAGCGGTCATTCCTACAACTTCGGCACCTATGAGCTTCTTTAAATTAAAGTAGCCATTACCTCCGTGTCCCTTTATAGCCGAAGCTTCAGCAAAGATATTTACAACTTCTTGGCACTTGATCCCTGTTGATGGAGAAGCCCGCCTAATCATATATTCGCTTCTCATGCGGACTTCGGCCTGATTGGCATATTCATGCCTACCAAGCAAATTATACGCGATATCACTGCAAAGCTGCTCAATTTCGTATATTGGTGTACTGAGCACCTTTTCAAGAACCTCGTCTACAGCTTCGAAGTTTCGTGAAAGGTTTGCTCCCTTACGGTCGGAGGGTAGATCAACAAAAACGTCAAAAGTTGAAATCAGAACGATAGGACGTTTGTCTTTACGCTTTATCTCTACAAGCTTTTTCATATTTGTTACCCCAACACGGGTAAGGTTAATAGCTACACTTGGTTTGCTGGCCTGGACGTCCGGGAGGTTGAAAGTGCAATGTTCCATTTTGACCAAATCCGCGAAAAAATGAGTTTTTAATTTGTAGAACGAATTATCGGCAGATACATAGTTTCATAACATATACTTGGAAAAATATAGGTGTTACTTAGTTAATTGGTTGATATCATTCCAATGAAATCTGAAAATAATTCCTAGACCTTTCATGTCCAGTGTTCTGGAAAAGCCCAAGCCTATTGGCTACGAGCAATAAAAATAAAAACTTAAGCTATATTCAAGAAATTGGTTATCAAATATCAACCACTTCGGATGCATTACGAAATTTAATAACCATAAGGAGTTTTAACATGTAAAGCTTATGCTTATTATAGTTTCTTCCAAATGTACAAAATGATAGAATCAAAATATTTCTCAAAATCCACTTTCGGAAACTATGTTTAATTTAATTTTTAATAAGATATAAATATTTAAATATTTCCCATGTACCCAACAATACGGACAAATTTGGTTTACAAACCCTCATATTTAGGGGGAATTAACATAAAACAATAACTATAGACAACATCCAAAGAAAGATTTTATATACTTTAAAACTTAATCAATATCTGCAATACAATTTGCGAGGTGACCTTTATAACCAACACAAGAAATTTTGTTTTACGAGATGAAGGCGGCAACGAGCATGGAGTTTTCACTGGAAAACAGCCTAGGCAAGCTGCTTTGAAAGCTGCAAACAGGGGCACTGGGACCAAATCCAAACCTGAGACTATCCGACTCAGAGAACGAGGGACAAAGAAAGTACATGTTTTCAAGGCATGGAAGGAACTTGTCGCAGCCCCAAAAAACAGGCCTAGTTGGATGCCGGAGAAAATAAGTAAGCCCTTTGTCAAGAAAGATAAAATAGACAAAATCGAGTAAAATATAATTTCAATCACATACCCACAAAATTGGGATTCTTTTCGTTTCTTTTAGATATCCATAAAGGAATTAGCTTGGAAGTGTATTTTATCTCAATACCATCCAAGCTGGCTTATTTAATTACTCTCTTTAAGTTCTTATAGTATTATTTTTGTTTATTTGCATAGCAGACTTATATTTTTATTCAAGTCGAAAAATATGAGTCATTCTCAGGCTCTGTAAACCATATTTTTGACTTTGGTAAGTTTACTGGGAATCTCTATAAAAGTCTCCAGAATAACCCCAGAATAAGTCATTGTTTGGACCAAATTGAATCTCATGATTTAACTTTTATATAACGATAGGCAGCTTCTAGAATATATATATATAGGAATATATATGTATATTGATTACTTTAAATGTATACAAAATAAGTTCATGTGGATAAGTATTTAGTTCTACAAAACAGAGCTATCGTTTAAGCTACTGAAATTGAATTGTTCTAAGGTAATTACCATAGCTTTAAGATCTTGGCTAATATTTCCACAATGATTATAAATAAAATCCAATGCCGAGATTTATATAAAACTATCAAAATAGAAACAGAATCTTGATCCGTAAAACTGTTGACTTTATATCATGTTTTTGCGATTAAGTAAATTGATACGTAGTCAATCAGAATTTACAGATTTTTAGGTACATTACCTACGAAGCGGATTTATTTAATTCATTTAGATAAAGTATTTTTATTGTGCCAAGCTTCGGAGTTGCGGGCTAATTTCAATTGCTTTTTCATATGCTTTCATTGCTTCATCTGATTTACCCAATGGCCTAAAGTAACTCCTTTATTAGTCCAAGCATACGTATTTGGGGGGTTAATTTCAATTGCTTTGTCATAAGCTTTCATTGCTTCATCTGACTTTCCATGTATGAACAGTATTTACAGACTCGACAAGATCCGATCCTCTGGATCATATTTATGCGCTACGAAGGTATTGTTCGAACCATATTTGGAATACGAGTCGAATGATAAAGGCCCAACCGACGTGTTTTCAAGAATCCGATTATAGGAGCCGAAATGATTATAGGAGCCGATTTGGACGTTCATGTCCACGGTATTGAAATTTTCAAATGTAACGTTATTATCAATCGAAACATTGGAGATACCGTTTATCGGTTCCATCAAAGGAACTGTGTTGTACGAACCAAATTGAACGTCTGAATCCAGAATTACATAACTACCGATGACGTTATACCGATCAAATATGTTATAAGGACCAAGTACGGAATTGTGCTCGATTACATTGAACGTACCAAGCTCGCACCCATGACCGATCGTAACATAGTCCTCGACTACATTGTCATGATCGATTTTGGTATCGTGATCTATGCTGACATTTGAACCAAAGTGACAACTATTTCCAATTTCGACACCATAAGCAATGAAGCAGTTGTCTCCAAACGTAACGTTTTCACCAATCTTTGCGGTTTCGCTTATTAAACAATCCTTGCCAAAAGTTACCGAGCCCGGAAACTCCATTTTAAGGACTTTCTTTGGTTGAAGAAGCGCTCCATACACATCTTTTGCATAAGTCAAGTCTACTCTTTTTTTCCCTATATAGATTGTTGAGGGTACGGTATTATTCCCGCCCGAAGCTAACGAGTGTCCATGGCAATCGGAATGATGCATCGAGGAATGCTGTGGGTAAGCCAGTGAATACCGTGGATTAATTTCAACTGCTTTGTCATAGGCTTTTATTGTTTCATCTGATTTATTCAACTTATTTAGGACAGCTCCTTTATTGTGCCAACCTTTTAAATTTTGTAAACTAATTTCAGTTTCTTTGTCATATGCTTTTTTTGCTTCATCGGATTTATTTAGTAATGGGGGTATGTTGGTAGTAAGCTTGATTTTGTTAGGGTTGTCCAGTCCAATGAAGTTGCTGGTATCATTAACTATTGCCCCATCGAAGTTTGCGAATTCATTAATTATCGCCCCACTGAAGTTGGCATCTTTATTAAAAATCGCATCACGGAAGTCGACAGATTGATTAAAATTCGCATCACGAAAGTCAACAGATTTTAAGAAATCCGTCCGCATGAAGTTGGCATCATTCGTAAATTTCGTCATATTAAATAAGGAAGAATTATTAAAAAACGCATAATTGAAGTCTGCAGAATGACTAGAATATATATTACTGATGTCAGCATCTTTATTAAAATTCGCATCAATGAAGTCGGCATCAGTCCAAAATCTCGCATCAATGAAGTTGGCATCTTTATTAAAAGTCGCATCATGGAAATTAGCAGAATTAAAAAAATCCGTATCCTGGAAGTCAGTAGAATTATTGAAATTCGTATAACTGAAGTCAGCAGAATTATTGAAATTCATATAACTGAAGTCAGCAGAATTATTAAAAAACGTTCTCTTAAAGGAAACAGTATTATTAAATTGCACATTTGAAAAATCAAGTTTATTTTCAAATTTAGAGTCTTCTATTGAGATATTGCTCGTAATAATGCGTAAATTTGTCATAGTAACTGTTTTAAGCTCAATCTTACTTAAATTAAGTTCACCAACGATGCGACAGTTTGTGAGATTAATGTCGTCACCATTTTCTATATGTTTTAAGATATCTTCTGCATTAACTTCGGTATTAACTACTTTGTATTCAGTTGCCGGAACTATTGTAGAAAATAAAGAAAGTACTACGGTTAATAACAGAATACAAGAAACTAAAACTCCAGCTTTCATTTCTACACCTTGGTAGTATGTGTACTGTTGTTATAATCTATTTTTTGGTATGTCTTAAGTTTCAAGTATACAACACAAAAGAGCAGGGAAAAGAAAGTTCTGCAAATAATTGGATTATAAAAAATCGTCCTGAGCGCTATCAAGATCTATGACATACTATCACGGTCACAAACTCCTTAACCCACATAGCCTATGGAAACCACTTTAGCGGTTCCAGAAACGATTTTGTGATGGCTAGCTTATATTTTTTTTAGCTAACGAATGAGAACATTATCTTGGGCCTATCAGTGGCTTATCACCTATTTACATTTACGATTATAATGTTTATGCACTTATCTTTATTAACTTATAATATGTAGAATACTAAGTTAGATGATTTATGAGTAGTTTCCTTATTTTGCTTATACTCTTTTGAGAAGTTTTTGCGATATGGTAAGTGGAGAAAGGGCGGGAAGTGAAAATTTAATAAAATGAATCTAATTAAACCAAAAAAAAGAATGGTATAATTTATAGTAAATTGGTCAACTTTCCATAAAAATGTCTGGGAGGTTATCATGTGTTCGGGATGGCTGCAAGTACACTGATTTTTTCTAATTCAAATCAAAGCTCTAGCCTTCTATTCCAGATACATACTCCCCTTTTCGTTGCATATCAGTAAAAAAATCATCATAGTCTTAAGTTTCACTGGGTAGCCAGCAGGTCAATCGACCATAGTAGCAATACCACAGATACCTGTCTATACTTTATATCCTTGATCAGGAAGAATCACACTGTCTGATTTTATCACCCTACCAGGATAGACGATTGCTCAAGACCCGATTTTAACTCTATTGCCGATAGCTGGACCCAAAACATAATATCCTGAATTAACGAGCTCATCACCGGCGAAAACTTTCACCATCGGTGAATCCATCTTGAGATATCCGCCTTCATTAGCATTACGTAGAATTAAATCTGTGATATGTGATCCACCTCCGAGAAACGAATGATTTCCCACTATCGAAAAACGAACATCAGCATTAATAATTGAATCGTTCATAACACAACTCATAACAATATTTCTGTTTGCAAGAAGACTGCTTCGTGCTCCCAACACTCCTGACCAGATCAAACTATTCGGTTCAAGTAAAGCGTGATCCCCAATACATCCCGCTGAAATAGTCACATTTGGCCCGATAATAACTCCATTACCGATAGTAGTTGGGCCTATTATTGTTGCTGTAGGATCTATTTGACAATCTTTCCCAATATGTACCGCTCCACGACGTTTTGATAGGCAAGATCATATTTTTCTAAATCTCGCATTCCGATTTTTAGACTCGACATCTAGTTGGCTAACTTGACAATGGGTGCCTCGGATGAAATAGCAAAAATTAACTGTGTCCAATGCTTGATAGCAATATAGGATAATAGTAGTACCTGTAGTTGCATAGGGGGAAATAAAGTCCCCCCAGCAGCAAGCGGAGTTTTTAATAATCTTTTTTCTGAAGCGGATTCTATAATGGCAAGGAAAAACAGGAAAGAGGGATACTTTACGTATCTATTGTTACAGGTATGAAATTCCTCTCTTGCACTTTAGCCGGGAAAAAGAAAAAGTCTCCCAAAAATAAATTCCCCAAGTGTTCCATATTATGCTGCGGACAGCAAGCAGCAAGCTTATACAGGGGTAAGTATCCGAAAATGCTATACGTGCAGGTTTTCCAACTGCTGAAGCTTTGTCTAAAAATCTCAAGACCAGTTCTTTATTGAAGAAAATATCATCACTGTAAAAAAGAGTTGGTGAGGCAGATGGAATAACTTCTTCTAACGATGAGACAAAAAAAGGTTTTTCTTTAACTTTTAAATGTCTGAATACATCTTCCTGATTTTCGAAAATTGTCCTGTTCAATACCGGCAATTCGGCAGCCGGTGATTCGAAGGGATGGATTAATTTCTTTGTCTTAAGGACATACCTTTTCATCGACCTGTACACAATATCTCGGGAGTACATGCAGGCAATAACATGAATGTTTCCTTTAAAGAGTTTATGGCTAGCAATTGCAAAAATTTCTATTTGTATTTTATCAAGAAAACTACAGGTTTTTTACAAAATAATATGATATAAATCAACGTTATAATTCTTTTTTCTGATACTTATTACTATCAAAGAAATAAAATATAATCTATGAAAAAATGGAAATTCCGAGTTCCCGGCATTTTATCGGTTCTGCTGATTGTTGTATACTTTTTGCTCATTCCTGCTCTTGCTCATGTGACGATTTTAGAGAGTGGCGGTAGAAGCCCTGACAAGGCAATTCCTACCTTAAACCCAGAAATATCCAAGGTCCGTTATAAAAAATTGCCACAGGGGATCTCATATACTACAGTTTCAAGATGCATGAAGGAGAAAGAATAGTTCTCGAGCTTACAATTCCTGTTGAACAAGGACGGCAGGGATTTACTCGGGATCTTATTCTTATGGATCCAGGTCTTACAAACGAGGGAAAGTACCCATGAATCTTGAGGTACCTAAGGGGTATGGAGCAAAAGTCTATTCAGGTAACCTCAGTAATGGACCTGAATATGAAGAATTTACACCTAGTGCCTTCTATACTCTTGCCAGTCCTGATCTTATAGCTCCAGAAGATGGGACTTATTATGTTGTAGCTAGTTCTACAAAGGAAGAAGGAAATTATGGAATAGTAATAGGTTATAAAGAAGCTTTTACTCCCATGGAATGGATATCCATACCCATAAACCAGATAAAAGTTTACCTCTGGGAAGGACAGAGCTTGGTGATGATTTGGTTTCCACTAGGAATGACTCTTGTATTGGGGATTTTGTTATTATTCTTGAAAAGAGAAGTCTGATCTGGTTTCAGCCCATCAAAGATCTCTGAAATCTTCGCAGGACTCTTCTTCATTGGTACAGGATTATCTTTTCTACTCCAGATGTTGATTTCATTAAGTAAAAGTGCATATACTTCCGCTGTTTCTATTACTATTATTCTAGCTCTAGCGAGTATTCTACTTGGATTAGTTGCACTTGGGTTAAGCCTTAAAGACAAAGGTTACAGTGCGAGGTCAATAAAGAAGAATCTTTTGTTTTTAGGTATTGGAATAGCCGGATTCCTTCTCTGGGCAGGATGGTTTGCAGGACCGCTTCTAGCATTCGGAGCTGCAGTCCTACCTTGGAGAAGTAAATAATTATATTAAAAAAAGTAAAGTTTTCTTCTTTGATATATGCAAACTTTTGACGGTTAGATAAAAATGGAACTAATCCTTACACAAATATCTAAACAGAAAAGAACAATGTAGTTAAAAATAATTGGAGTAAATGAAATGAAAGTTGTTGCATTTAATGGAAGCCCTAGAAAAGATGGAAATACAGCTGCTCTTATAAGACATGTTCTAGCAGAACTTGAAAAAGAAAGAATAGATACAGAAACCGTGCATATAGGAGGAAAGAGTATCCACGGATGCAATGCCTGTATGAAATGTTTTGAAAACAAAGATCAGAAGTGCGTAATTGATAGCGATATTATCAATGATTGCATCGAAAAAGTGATTGAAGCTGATGGTATTATTCTAGCTTCTCCAACCTATTTTGCTGACTTGACTCCTGAGCTTAAAGCTCTAATAGACAGGGCAGGCTTTGTAGCCGGTGCAAATGATGGATTGTTCAAGCGTAAGGTGGGCGCAGCTGTTGTTACAGTTAGAAGAGCTGGGTCAATTCACGTCTTTGATTCAATTAATCACTTATTTACGATAACTCAGATGATTATCCCGGGTTCCAGTTATTGGAACATAGGGCTAGGTCGTGCTGAAGGGGAAGTGGAAAAAGATGAAGAAGGTATAAGAATCATGCAAACTTTGGGACAAAATATGGCTTAGCTTTTGAAAAAGCTCAAGGCATAAATTAACTGTTCTTCATTTCTGGTTCTGGCAAGTCTATGGGTGATAAGAATTTTTTCCAGCTACATTTGAGCCAAATTGGAAACCCTGCAGACTCGACAGAACCAGGGTCCTATGAAAATGACTAGTTGAAAAATTTAAGCGAAATAGTTTTTGCCTATCTCGTAGGCAGCTTTCATTAGACTCTCTTTTTCATTCACCATGAGCTTCATCCCCTGGCAAGGTTGGTCGCCACCGTATATCCTTTACCGTCGAACCCAACCAAGCCTACAATGTTCATAAATGTCTTGATATGATCCATGAAAAGCTCCGGATCTGGCTGTTTTTGTGTAAAGATGAACTTCGCCCACTTGTTACCCGGTATACGGCCCATCAGAGAAGTCTTTACTCCATGCAGACTCCCTCGCGCGAGCCCAGGTAAGGGATCAACCGGTCCAGCCACATTTCTGGTTGGGCTGTGACGTCGTGGAAAATATAGGAGCAGCCACGAGGATGCCATCGGAGGACGCCATTGTTTTGTAGATCAGCTGCATGGAATCCTTTGTGGTACATTCAGTTGTGTCCGTCATCTTGCACCACAAAAATAGGATATATCGTTTTGACGATGTAGAAGTTCTCATACAAAACCTATACTTCTTAGGGTTAAGATAATTCAAACTTTTTAACCAAAACTATCCACTATTCAGCTATTTTTTCATGAAATCAAAGTACTCATATAACTTATGAAGGGTTGTGAATTTTCACATTCCCCGTGTAACTCGGTCTCCTGCCTGATCTGCTTCTTTCTGACAAACATAAGCGCCACTATTGGTGTTCCCTTACCAATGTCGACCCTTGTAATGATAGATTATAGACAGCAGAAGGTCGGCAATCTGTAGAAGCTGCCGCACAAATTATGGCGAGAGCATTGATTTTAAAAATGAATTCTAGAGACTTACTTTAGCGCTTCAAGATACGCCATATCCTATTGAACTTGCACAAATGAGAGCTATGTATGAAGAGTTCAAAAAGCATAACTAAACTTTGAAAAAAGAACTTAGGAGTACTAGCCAAAGAGAACAAAATCTTAAAAACTGTTGAGAACTACATGGTCCAAGTTCAAAGCCTAATAAATCAAAAGGCGATTGAATATCGGATCTAAGAAACCTTGATGCTATTTCGGCAAGTCCGACTACAATTATACCAACAGATAAAAATGAGCAATAAGATATTTTATATTAAAAATGGATCAAGTTAGGATGAAAAATATCAACTAGTTAAAGACTCATTAATTTCTCCAAACCGATGAAACACAGCAACTTTGATTAAGAACATTCAGCGATAATTTTAAAAACAGATTTTATGATTCTTACATCATGGAAATGAAGAGAGAGAGAATGTGCTCATTGAAGCCCTACCTTATATGCAGGAATTTTATGATTCAATAATAGTTATCAAGGTGGGTGGGAACGCAATGATCAACGCCCAGATACTGGAGGATATAATTAAAGATATTCTACTGCTACGCTATGTGGGAATCAAACCCGTCATAGTACATGGAGGTGGGCCTGAGATTACGGAAAAAATGGAGCGAATGGGAAAAAAGGCTGAATTTTACCAGGGGCTCCGTATTACAGATGATGAAACTATTGAAATTGCCAGGATGGTTCTAGTTGGAAACATCAATACCAAAATGGTATCCCTTATCGGAGTTTTAGGAGGAAAAGGTATTGGTCTTACGGGATATGACGGAAGAATGATCTTGGGGCATAAACAGGCTACCAAGAAGGTAGTTGTGAAAGGTATTGAAACAGAAGTGGATATTGGCTGGGTAGGGGAGAGTGAAGTCATTAATCCTGACATTCTCTATATAGTACTCGAAAAAGGTTACATTCCGGTTATCTCGCCCATCGCTGTGGACGCTAAGGGCAATGCTCTGAATATTAATGCTGATACAGTAGCAAGCGATATTGCTGCAGCTCTGCATGCCAAAAAACTAATACTGATGACTGATGTTTCAGGCCTTCTGAGAAACCTAAAGGATCCCAGCAGTCGTATATCTCATGTAACTCTGGATGATATAGATCTTCTAATCTCTGAGGGCATTATACATGGAGGCATGATCCCTAAAATTAAGGGCGCTGCAATGGCAGTAAAAAGAGGGGTTGAAAGAGCCCATATCATTAATGGAAGCTTTTCTCACTCAATGCTTCTTGAACTCTTTACCAATTGTGGAGTCGGAACCATGGTCTATGAGTCGGAGAAGCCTCATAAATAATTAGATATGAATCAGAATTTCTTATGGATTATTAATTAAGAAAAATTTGATAGTGAAGGTTTATGAATTCACTTATCAGACCAATTAGTTATATTAGAACTACCATGAATACTTAAATTGTTTACACCACTTTTGTTTATTATTACTCGAAGATTAAATAATATTTCCTCAGTAAAATAATAAACATATATTTATTCTGTGACTTTGCAAGATGGCAAGTAGAATCTATCATTCAATATCTCTCTGAGTTACGAATATCTGTTTTATCGTATGTAACTGGTGACTGTATGGTGAAGGTTTCTGATAACAAAACCATTGGATTGAGTTCATTTTCATCTTCAGGTGAGAAATATATCTCTAGCTATTTTCGCAGGCACGTAAATTCAGATGTAAGTATCCAAATCTTATACTCTTAAATATTACCAAATGAATAGGACACTGATAGACTCAAGGTATGGTTCTTATCCGATGGTAACATGGAGATAGTATGCGAGTCCCTAAAAATAGATCATAGAACCACTAAAATTGTTTCCGTGGGCGTCGTGGGCTAAAGGGTTTTGGTGACAGTGGTGAGTATGGCAGCGGTTGTGGTAGAGATCATTACATAGAAATGACGGTTTCCATGGGTTTGTTGGCCGCAGTGATTTATTTGATAATTTTTCGCTAATTATAGCTTTTTTATACTAATTAATAGATTTAATTTGATATTAGTTGGCATTTTTACTGAATAAGTCGAATTAATTTTGGGATTAATGTGTCAATTTATATTAAAATTGGTATTTATTTGAAAATTAATTTTGACTAAAAAGGGGGATGCATACTGTTTTAGAGAATCAAAAAATATATTTAAGCTTTAAATCAAAAAAAACCAATTTAATAGCAAGAATTTTTGCCTGATTATTAACTCTTCAAAAGCGAAAGTGGTTTCACGAGAGTTGACTCCCGTATAAATCTAATTTTTTTCTTGGCTAACTTTATTCTTCTGCAAAAGTTGTATGCAGCTTATCTTCTTCCTTGGACAGGTTTGCAGCAATGATTTCAAACTTGGATTGCTTCATAGCTTCTACTACCCTATCCTCAACTGCATCGCTAGTCATCAGAAAGAGAGCTGAAGTTCCTTCATTCACTTTGCTACGGATAGATTGTATGAAGTCTTCATCGATGCCCATATGTTTCATTGAACCCACTACCGCACCTATTGCAACCCCAGCGATCAAGCCCAATAAAGGAATAAAAAATACGACTAACCGGATTACAATAGCTGAATTTAGATATTATATATCTGATGGATTTATGATTTAATTTATTGAGTCAATTAGAGAGAATCCTACTTTCCACAGATGAAACAAGATGCCGTATATTTTTTAATATAGAAGTAGCTCAAGAACTAATTCGAATTTCAATAATAATAATGATCGAATAAGCACCCAAATTATGCTTCTGTATAGCATCCGCAGGATGTCGGCAAAGTTACTACAAAAGCTAGATGTTCTCACACTTTTCTAGAGCCATACAAAAAATAATCTGAAAAATAAGTAGAAGACCAGAAAAATATCAGGAAGGGAAAAGCCAAATAAAAAATGTAAAAATAAAGTGCAAAATTCTAGTTTGCAAGAATAAGGGCTTCTCCGCGTGATATATTAACTTCTTTTATTGAACCTTCGATAGTCATTTTATCCCCAAGAATCCCCGTAAGCTGGATCGAGTTTCCTTCAACCAGGATTTTCGCCACGGAATCCATAACTTTTTCGCGCCTGTTTCCTCGAAGCAGGATAACATTAAGTTCACACATATTTAATTTCTCCCAGTAATTCTTTTTAGTTTATTTAAGCCATTAATTTGATCCAATTTTAGACGATATCTTTTAATTAATATATAAAGAATTTCGTTATATTAATCTTGTGTCATGTCTATAGAGTAATTAGTAATTTACAAAAAATATTATGAAAATTTCTACTGATGTTGCTCTTAAAGAAAAATACAAACCAATTTAGTTTATAATGACTACATAAGCAATTTGTGGGAATCTGAAGTTCATCGAGGTATCGAAAAAGCAAGACTCCTAATTACAAAAAAATCTGATTAAAAAGTGGAAATATTGTTCGGATCCACGGGAGTTTTGGTATCCTAAAATTATTGCTATTTTTGAGAGCAGATTCAATAAAAAATATCTCAAGTACGCAGGGGTTGATGCAATTATCTCTTACAAAGCGTTGTTTGGACAGTTTATCGGAAAAAAGGCAACTAAAATTTATTTACTAGAAGTCACATGGACAACCTAAACTTTTGACGGGATCCATATATTTGAGTCCCCTATCTACTGAAAAGCCCTAATTTAAGAAAGACAATTAAAGAAATTTCTCGACAGAAGCATTTGACATCTGCAAAAAATATAGGAAATATGGGAAAATTGAAACATCTCCTTCAATCCAAAAAAAGAAAATGTGACCGTGAAAAACTCAGTTTTCTGGCTTCAGGAACTTCAGAGGAGCTTTCAAAAATAAAGAAAGTGAAACATTGATCCGATAGTTTGATATACATTTCAAATTTATCTATATCCACAAAGATAGCATTAAGTTTACAGAACAAATCAAATATTAAGCCTTAAGAACATGAATTCTGAGAATTGTGGAGTCAAAAATGGAACCTAAAGGGCATTTCGTATTACTCGGGTACGGAGATGTTGGAAAAAGCATCGTAAAAGTACTTTCAGGAGGACCTTTTCGTTTCGTAGTTGTAGACTCCGATAAAAAAGTTTTTGATAATGTTGACTTTGAGTATTTAATCGGCGATGCATCAGATGAAGAGATACTGATTAAAACCGGAGTAAGGACTGCTTCATTCGTTTTTGTGGTCCTTAATGACGATACGAATGTTATTTTTGCAACCCTCATTTCGAGGGGTCTGAATCCGGAAGTTACCATAGTGGCAAGAGCAAATTCAGTTAAATCCATAGACAAGATCTACAAGGCAGGAGCGGACTATGTTGGTTCTCTTTCCATAGTAGCCGGCCAGATGATTGCCAAAATGACTGCAAATTGCGTGGGAAAAAGCTGTAGAATCGACGAGGATATAATGCTTTACGAGGGTATAGAAATTGAAAAGCATCGAGTTGAAAAGGGTTCTTTCCTTGAGAATAAATTGATAGAAGACCTTGATCTCGAAAGAAAGATCGGATGCACTATTATAGGCATTGGGAGGGGAAAACTTGTTATAACTACCATTACAAGGCAAACAGCAATTAAGGCCGGAGATGTGATCGCAGTTGTGGGAAGCGATAAGCAGATTTCAGAGTTTAAGGAAAGGTACCTTGAGTAAAAGTCTGCCTTATATAATACTTATTTTAGTTTTGAGGAAGGAATCTATCCCACTTTTCGTATATGTGTACAAGAATACCATCCATTTCCTCAATAGACCGTAGCTTAGAAATTAATCCAACTTTCACTGAATAATAGTGGCCAAATAAGCAAACAAATTATAAATCTGTGTACTTTGGCGGAATTTGGGATCTATTACTCAAAACAAATATAAATACAGATATTATCGAGCTTGAGATGTGATAATATGGAGAGTTTGTCTACAGGAATTGAAGGATTGGATGTGTTAATGGATGGAGGATATCCTAAAGGAAAGGGGATTCTTATAACGGGTCCTCCAGGAGCTGGGAAAACTATTCTTGGACTTCACTTTCTGCACAGGAGCTGCCAGGAAGGCAGGAGATGTATATTGATTTTGACGAGGGAACTCACTGAAGACATCCTCAGCCAATCCCGAAGCATCAAACTTGACCTCGAACCTTTTTTGAAGAGTGGACTACTTAGTATAAGGAATGTCTTTGAGGACAAAATGAACAAAATTAAATTCGTTACCAAGTTCGGTAAAGGACTCTGCTCTGTGGATGCAGACATAATAGAGTATCTCAGCGCAATGTCTTCTGACGTTGATGTTGTGGTTATTGATACCATTGGGGTCCTGGCTATAAATTACGATATAAAAGAGTTTGCCGATGAATTTAGCTCAATAAGCATAATTCTCCTGAAAAACGGATGTACAAGCCTCTTTATTATGGACGAGGACTCTTATAACCTGACCCACCGACTTGCCGGCTATATGGCTTTTGGGCTAATACGGCTTATGTCGCAGGAAAACTTTAGCTCTGGAAAGACAAAACAGTATATATATATCGAAAAAATGAGGGAGAAGACTGTTCCAGTTAAATACTCTCTGTTTGATATCACACCTGAAGGAATGAGAATTATTATAAGCATGAAGTAAACAACTGACCTACCTTTTTAGAACCATTTTACTTGAACTGAAGATTTATAGAATTTGCCACTTTTAAGTCAAAATAGTTTCAATTCTAAAAGAAGGGGACTTCAAATCTCAAAAAAATGGGAACAAAACTGGACAAATATAAGGTAAAACAAATGGAAAAAATATCCCATTCCATTTATCCTTGGTTAAAAAATACTCTCATCTGAAAATTGTCGATTTCATAGCTGAAATCAGCTTCAAATTTGGTCCATATCAATTGAAATAAATAATTTGTTCCACCCATTGCTTGCAAACTTTAATAATTGTTGTGAAAATTTTGCAATTTATCAAAAGTTTTCACCCAACCCTACCTAGTGAATATCATTCAACCTAATAAGAAAACTAAGTGAGAATATCATGTTACCTTAATAAGGAATTCACAGCATTCGTTCTTATTTCCTATAGTTTTACGGGCCTCAATATTGAAGTCCGAATCCACTTTCAAAGCTATATTTGAAAAAATTTTTCGTGTCAGGGTGCATAAAATAGAGTTTTTACGGGCCTCTTCCCCTTTCCAGGGGCACCTGGTTCCCTTGATTATCCAAGAATTTTCGGTTTCACCCATGAAAGAGGTAAAATCACCACCTAACTGGTTCATTACCTCAGCACAGATCTCGCCTGCATAAGCAAAGTCCATTTCTCGATTTTCAAAATAGTACATATCAAGAAGAGTTTTTTCAACCATACCTGTTATCTGGTTTATAACTATCTTTTTTTCCTCATGGGAAATAGCCTGGAGTAAAGTCGGAATAATTGCTGTAAGGATACTTTGTATCCTATTTTTAATCTCAAGACGGTCACGGTCAGCCACCAACCGGTCATGCATGGATTTTACTCGAAGCATAGATTTTACTCTGGTCTTAAGCTCCAGTCTGTTAATTGGCTTTATAAGGAAATCATCAGCTCCAGCTTCGATCCCCTTTATCTTATCTTGAAGCTCCGAAAGACCAGTTAGCATTAAAACTTGAATGAACTGGGTCTCAGGATCATCCTTGATAATTTTGCAGATATCATATCCATTCATATCAGGTATGATAATATCCAGAAGGATTAAATCCGGTTTCTCTTCTTTTACTTTTAAGAGAGCTTCTTTCCCGCTTCGAGCAGTAATAACATCATAGGGCTCCAGTGAAAGGAAAGCTTCCACAATCTCTATATTTTCTGGGATGTCATCGATGATAAGTACCTTTAGTTTGTTTCTTTTACTAAGCAAGACTTACTCCCCCTGACTCATGAATTTTGATTCCTTCAGAAGTGATCTCAAAGACAGACATTTCGGGAGAAATAGGAGTGCTACGCATCTTAAGTATGTACATATAACGCTCCATTATTCCAAGGTAAGAGTTTTCTTTTACCAATAAGTGGATAGATCCATAGACCGAATATTCAGCAAGTTGGTGGGTCATATTGTGTGCAGATTCATCCATTATTAGAAGAGCAGTACATCCTTTTTTTCTTACAATGTAATTCAGCCCATCAAATTGGTCTCTAAGTTTTTTTGTAGAAACCCTGATAGCAAAGGTTCCTATGTTATCTACGACAAGACAATCGGTTCCTTCACGTATTGATCTAAACAGATTGGGAATTTCAATATCCAGAATTTCAGGCCTAAATCCATATCTCGTCTGCTCTATAACTTCGGAACGATCCTCAAAGATATTTTCTATAACTAACTGTCCGTTCTCATAGTACGGTCTAAGGTCATGTCCTACCATTCTTGCCTGGTAGAGAATATCTTCAGGAGTTTCTTCAGTTGCAATTAACAAACATTTTTTACCTTCAAGACAATTTTTGTGAATGAAATGGATGCCGATAATTGTTTTTCCACTCCCTGCAATACCTGTAACAAGGGTCACTTTATTTACAGGATAACCCCCACTCAACTTCCTATCCAATTCTTCTATTCCTGTAGAAACCCTTTCCATTTCAATAAGCCCCCATCAATGTATTTTATCCTTATTTACATACTACCACTAGCGACCCGTGAAAATCAGCGGTTTATCGAAATCCTCTATTTAATCCTTTGTCTGGAACAGTATTAATTTTTGTATGATAACTGGGTGTTTAACAACACCCTGGATCATAGAATAAATATGAAGTCTCTATGCCTTCAATCGGATCGATTAAACTATAGTAATTTTCTAGACTTGTTATTAATTTACTGGTTTTTGAGTTATTGGAGTCAACTGTTAATTAATTAATGATAAATTGTGGAGATCTTGGAAAATATTAAAAAGTCTCGAAGCTAAATATGCGATATAAGTCTCTATGTATCTGATTAACCAGCTATAGCTTTTAATAGCGCACATTACTTTTAACTAGTATACTGTATTACTTCATATATATTTTTTATTCCTTGCTTTTTAATTTTTAGTCAGGTTACAAGTTATTGAACAGTAACTCTGAACGTCAATAAATTTTTTAAATATTATATATAATCAGTTATTCTTTCAGCAATTGCTAAAATACTTTGTAATCATTTGTGATCAAAATTAAATTTTTTGTCGTGCTTGTGAGTTAATAAAAACGTTAAGCAAAAAGATTTGTTAGATGTTCTTTAAAAAAGAACCTTCTCCTTTTTTAGAATTACTTAATAATTTATGGATGCGACCCAATTTTTAGCTTTAGAGAATTATTAAGTCCAAATCAAATGATAACATGTTTGGAACAAAGTAAATGCTTCATGATGCATTTTCATGCCTTCACTAGCTTTCTCGGATAGTGTAGCTTTTTTCGATCAGCTATATACAGCCATTTATTTGTGTTTTTTCTTTTTATTCGGTTCTGTTCCTTTTTTAAGATTTTCTTGATCTTTTTGCTTCATCTGTCGTTGATTTTAGTTTTTTTCCGGCTTCTTCTTGTTTCCGTTTCTCTAGTCTTTTTCCAAGCTCTTTTTTGGTTGGCGCTTGTTAGCCGCTGTAATTTTTATGCTTATCCTAATGATAAATATGTTGAAATGTCTTATGATACATATGTTATATGGGTTTAGCCATATTCATCTTATTTATATATGTATGGAGTTATATTATTGGAATAGCAATTTTTCATCCTAAAAAGTTGCTGTTATGATCCATAGAATCAGGACTAAGTACATTTGAGACTAATTTTCTAAAGTTATCACGATATAGAATATATGCAACAAATATATAATATCCATGTTGAGCTAATATATCATGATCCATAAATGCACTATGACATAGATCCCAAAATAAAATGTTTCAGCGAGTCCAGTTTCTGAAAGTGAAAAATTGTCATGGAGCTCTCCAACAGATCTACCGGGTGTAGGGATCTCTTTCCTGCAGGTTTATATGATCTACTTTTTTATACATCATTGATGACCATAAGGCCTAGTTATTCCCTGCTGTGTCATTGTCAAGTATTGAAATCTAGATCTCAAGAATTGCGTCTGCATGATCAGCAGCTACAAAATCTCAAGGATCAATAATAATAGTTTGCATGACTTAGTCCCATTTTTATAGTATAAATATAGCTAAAAATAAAAATCACTTAGTTGAGAATGGTTCTCGCGGAGGTTTCCATCCCTCAACAAGCTGTGAGGTATTCTATTGGAATAAATTTGAGGGAGTGGTTATGGAATATAAGAAAAATTGCAAATAACTAAAGAGAGAACATTTTCCTTTGAAGAAGATGCCAGAGCAGCTACAAAAAACTGGAAGATAGACAATCCTTAATTTTTGATGGAAACATTGTAGATTTTCACGGTATCAAAATGCCATATATTTTTTTCCAATCCGATAGTAGCTTGAAAATTATTTTAACTTTCAATGTATAATAATGACCAAATAGACAAATAAATTCTACATCTGTGAATATCTGCTTAATGTCTGATCAACAGAAAATCCAATGATACTACCAAAATAATGTTAGCTCATTGAGATAAATATTTATGGTGAGTATAGCTTAATTATATCAAAGTAAAAGCATTAAAAAACTTTTCAGTGAGGGGAAACATGAAAATAGAGTAGTTAGTCTAAAATAAAAAATATTTAGACTTAACTCCAATTAAAATATTGTTCAACTGACCAACCGACTTTCAGACCTTTGAAAAAAGACAATTTTGACTTGGTAGAAGCCTAGCCAAAAATAGAAGTAATCCAGTTACCTAAATCAATGTTCAGTGGAATGTTCCTTGAGATTCAGAAAATAAAGATTATCAAAGGAAATACCTAGGGTCACAAGAAGGACATTAAAGAACATTAAGTATTCTACTCTCAGTTATTGAAAAAATAGGGCAGTGAAACTTGAAAGTAAATCCACTGTATGTATTGATGAAGAGGTTTCAAGGAAAAGCAAGCTTAACTCCGAGATAGTTGCTTATATCTTGATCAAGGAGACTTCCGTCTAAATTTGAGAAGGGGAATATATGTCATTAGGCTCTATAAGGGAGATTAGACCACCAGAAAAATATTGGATTTCCCAAAAATCCCTATTTGTTCTCTAATATCCAGTTTAAATCTCATACTTTTTTAGAACTTAAGCAGTTGAGCTTAGAAACAGTAGCTGTAAATTCAACTTGCAGATAATCTATGGGGGGATAGACCTGTTGAATCGAAAGTTAAAAATATTGTTCCTTCTAGCCTTCCTTATACTTACGCCTATTCATGCCGCTTTGTGCGCGACACATGCACCAATAGTCTATGTTGCAGGAGATGGCAGTGGTGATTTTAATTGTAATGGAACAAGTAATCAAATACCTATCAACCAGGCACTTCAATTTGTTGCAGACAATCCAGAATATACGACTGTCTATATCAAGGGTCCTTTCACATACATAATTAATGATACTATCCTGATCGGCAACTGTACAACTCTGGCAGGAGATTCCAATGCCACAATTAAGCTTGTAGGTAATGCAAACTGGGCAAACAGGCAGCCAATGATTAAAGAAAAAAACTCTAATAACCATGATATCACTATTTGGGGCTTTGCAATTGATGGGAGCCGAGAAGTCAATACTAATATTGATAGTGGAAAAGGCTACTACAATATCATCCATTTGAGCAACTGTCAAAATATCGATGTACATGATATGTATCTGACCAATAACCATGGAGATGGATTAAAGACTGACAATTGCTCTGTCATAAAATTCCATAACAATGAAGCATATTTATTAGGACATGATGTCCTATATTCCAGCCACTGCTCAGCAGTGGAGGCTTATAATAATAAGATAACATGTCGGACAAACAGTGGACTAAGAATATTCAATACAAATCATGTGAATATCCACGACAATATTATCACATCAAAGGGTTACGGAGGTGTGGGGATCGAAATCCAGAAGTTTGGCTTTCCAACAATGGATGATATCGAGGTATCTAATAACGTAATATACGAGACTGCTCATGCAGGAATCTGGATGTTTGGGTCATCTTCATATCCCACATCATCCGCAAATGTCCATATTCATCATAACCGGATATATGATACTGGAACTAAGTGCAGTGGCAAAACAAGAGGTGGAATCGTGTCAGATGGATTCAATGCCCTCATTGAAAACAACCTAATCGATGGAGCATACGAATTTGGTATTGTTCAGAATAATGACTATTTTTCGGCCCCAGCTAACTCAGGGTTTGTGATTACAGTAAGAAACGACATAATAACGAATACTCGGAAATCAGAAACCGGAGGCTATGGCTATGGGATATACAACCTACTTACAGACACACACTCTTTTGTCTTACAGAACAACTGTTTCTACAACAATACAGGAGGCGACTATAAAGGTGTTAATCCATCACCTTCGGATATAGAAGCAGACCCTCAATACGCAGACCGAGATAAACACGACTATCATCTGAAATCAAAAGCAGGTCGCTGGGATGGAAGTTGCTGGGTAAATGACATCATAAGTTCCCCATGCATAGATGCTGGAGACCCTTCATCGGATTATTCTAATGAACCGCAACCCAACGGAAACAGAATCAACATAGGCCCTGACGGGAATACAAGGTATGCCTCCAAATCAGAATCGCATTTATCAACACCGATATTTCCCACTGAAAGCTTCAGTAATAATATAATAAGAATATCTGCTCCTTTTTATTATCTAGTTAATGTAGAGGAGAACTTACTTATGACATGAAGTTTTGGTGAGATACAATTTAACAATCAAGAATCCTGGCCATGTGCCTAGCAGAATGGTAAAATGTCAATTTAACTTAAAAATAAAGAATGCTGTTGTAAGTAAATACTACAACAAAATCGAACTAATGTTGTAACTGCTTTGAAACTTCAGATTACCACTTTTTTGAAATCGCTATATATGGAAGACGCCGTTAATATTGGAATTAGTCTACAAAGCGCTGGATCAAATAATTCTTGGTCTTGAGAATTAGGTGATAAAACGCCTCTACATCCAAAAACCTGTGTAGAAGAGTAGTAAAGAAGAAAAAGCACTGTTAATATTTAACGGTAAAGATGCTGCATAAGTAATTCAGTAACAATTTTAGGTATACCAAAGTGAAAAATAAGTGAGCGTTGTTAAGACTCATGCACTTGAAATACAAAATCAATAGCATAAAGTCTCAAACTGTATACTATATACATTTAACCATAAAATATAGTGTACCTCATTTCATACTTAAGTGAGTAAGTCCCAATAATCTCAAGGAAAAAATAAGCTTTTCAAAGTAAGTTAAATAGGTATACAAACAAATGAGGCTTAACAGTGCTAATTTTAATTTTTGTAAGATCAAAAGGAACTAACAAAATATAGTACACAGGAAAATGAAATAATAGAATAACAACAAAAAAGAAGAAATAAATTCAGGACATATAATTATGCAGAAAGTACGGATTCATTAAAGAAAATTACGCAATCATCAGTTTTCTGCTGGAATTGTAATTGCCCCTGAACCCTCTAGATTTTTGTAAATAAATGCTGAAGTGTAAGCAAGGAACATGAATTTAAAGCCCTGGCCAAAATCCATCTCTACAAACTTGCATATCATATATACGAAGAAGGCAAATTGTACAGCACAAAGGCCCATTCCGGCTAATGTGAGTATTTTCTGACGACTGCTACTACTACTGTCTGGATCATCTGATTCTTCTGACATTTCTTTTTCTGACATTTCTTTCTGACCTCGCAAATAAAGGTACTAAAAGTATTATGTCTTTGATTTGTTAATTTTATCTTCAATTTATATTGCTTTTACTTAAAAGATTTTTTTATTATTTTAAGGATTTTGATTGATTAAAGTAAATAACACGTGTAAGTGATAGTAAATTTTGCAGATTCCGAAAATATCGAATTCTTTCAAACCAATTTCATTTATAGACCATTTCAATGAATTGTTGAAAATTGCAAACATAAGTTCCTCTTTAAATTTTCAAAAAAAAGGAGATCATGCCCTTTTTTCAGTTGAATCAATTACTCAACGAAACTACCCATTTTTACTGCAAGCATTATTCAACAAGCTTAAGAGTAAGATAATATCTCAGGCTTTAATCCATATACCTTAGCTTTTATAGAGCCCTTAAAAAGAGATAAAAAAACGAAAAGCTTCAGTAACTACATCGAAAGTTAAGCTGTATTCTTCTCTCATAAAAAATTATATTAGAAACACTCTCCAATTTAATTAGAGATTTTTGTGCAATATAATAATACAATGTTATTATTTATTAAAGATAGTATATATAACTTACGGGGCTAACAATGCACACCGGAGAATATAGTAAATAGAAATTGAGACATTGTAGAGTGTCGATTTCAAATTATTGGAAAGAATACACATAATCAAATCATTGCCAGACTCTGAGATTGCAGAT
>CAWKGG010000009.1:0-48305 GCA_963848985.1 uncultured Methanosarcinaceae archaeon | reverse complement strand
TTGTGTAGCCGCTTGAGCATTTACGTATTGCTAACAAGTACAGCAATTCCCAAAAATGTTATAAATGTATACCTTCTACTTGTTTTATCATAGCTCCTGGTTGTTTTCATTCTTCAGCCCCCAGATGTTCATTCATGCAAGGAGAATTTGACGAAATTTAGGAGTTTATCAAAATTTTGCATATATATAATATAAAAATTTATGAGATTTCTAGCATATTTTTTTTAAAGTCTATATAAAAGTTGCAACTTTGAACCCGATTGAACAGAATGCTCAAAATATGTAAAATTTGAATAAATAAATGGAATATTATAAGAGCTTAAAAAAATATTATGTTTCGTGAAGGATAAAAATAAATGAAAATTAAGAAATTATTTAACCTATAACTTGAACTTATTTAATTACTTTGGATTGAATTCCTTTCGCTGTCCAAGTTCTTGAATCCTGCGTCGCACCTGCGATACTAACTAAGATCAAAAAAGATCCAAAAAACGTTGAGAAATAATATTTGCTTAGAACTATTAAGAATATTTTGATAGTCCTATCCGAAATCAGTCCAAATAAGCTACAATTGAGAAAATCTTCCCCTAGCTATTTCTAGAACAAGTTTAGTCCAGTTAGACCCTTGAATTCGTTCGGTAACATCTTCATGCACAAAATAAGCGCATCAGATATAATATATTGTTATATCTCTGGATATCGCCGAATGTGTTTACTACCCAGATTCCTTTTTGGATCTGGGATATTAAGCTTAATTTACACATTCTTATTCGAGAAATAATTCAGATAAGAAATTTATTTGGTATTTCTGGAGTGCGGATGGTCATAAATACTCCCCATTTAGAGAGGATAGGTGAACACTTGCCTCTTTTTGCTATTCGTTTGACCCTCGAAATCACAGCTTCTTTGTAAAATGAATTATTTTTGCTCCCATGGTCAGAGGTGGTGCCACTTACATCCAATCGGGGGGTGATAATCATTGTAATCAAAAAGCTTTTTACCCTTTGCTATGTTCAGATCATCTACCACATAGTATTGGTGCCTAAATATCGATATTTTATGGAAAATTTCGATAAATTCTCAAATATTATTGTATGACTATAACTAATATGTAAATACCTTGTGATACTTAGAGGGTTATCGGAATTCTCTTAAATAAGATAATTAACTGAGAATGATAGCAAGAGTAAGCAGATTGAAATACCCAGATCAATTTTCTATTAGAAAAACTTGATTTTTATTTTGGTTACTGATAAGTGTAATTTCGACAGGAAAAATTCGTGAAGTTGAAAATAATGGAAGTATTGGTTAAGACTAAAATAGAAGAATCAGACGCAATAATATACAATTTTTTAAAATAATCTATCATTTGAGTGAAAGTAGATTAAAAAATCTGCAAGGATAAGTTAATTTTATAATGTCCATGTATATGTGAGGGTAAAGTCGAGGAAGGCGATATTGTAAATTTACTATGAATTCAAAGTCATACTTTTGAATGCTGTATGCAATTGTTTATTTGATACCTTATTCTCTCCTCACAACTTCCTGAGAGTTGTGGTTTTTGCAGAATAATCGGCACACTGCAGTAAAGCTTAACATGGAAAAACTTCCGTATTTAAAAAAATGTAATATTAATCTAGAAGGAATAAAATGTCTCAGGACAGAAGAAGCTTTCATATCAGAAAGAGAGAGTCATAATAACTCAGTTCCAATTTCATATTTTTGCTGGAGGTAAGGAATAATGAGAGAAGGCCATGACCCCTTTGGGGTAAGAGATATTATCGAAACAGCTTCTGGAAAAGTTACGATTTACAGATTGAGCAAACTGAAAGAAAAGGGGTTTGAAGGGATTTCTATGCTTCCCTACTCTATAAAAATCCTACTGGAATCCCTTCTCCGGCATGAGGATACTGAAAAGCAAATAATTAATGTTGAGGATATATGGGCTCTTGCTAACTGGACCCCGGAAAATATAAGTGAAAGAGATATCCCTTTCATTCCGTCAAGGGTAATCATGCAAGATTTTACAGGTGTTCCTGCTGTAGTGGATCTGGCGGCCCTTCGATCGGCAATGCAGCGTCTAGGTGACGATCCCGAGAAAATAACACCTGTCATCCCTGTAGATCTCGTAATTGATCACTCAGTCCAGGTTGATTTCTATGGGACAGCATATGCTCTTGAGGAAAATGAGAAGAAAGAGTTCGAACGTAACAGTGAACGTTATTCCATCCTTTGCTGGGCCCAGAAAGCCTTTGAAAATTTCAGAGTTGTGCCTCCAGGTAGAGGAATCATTCATCAAGTGAACCTTGAATATCTGACACCGTTGGTGCATCTTAATGAAAAAGAGGGAGAGCTATTCGCATTCCCAGATACACTTTTAGGGACTGACTCACATACCACAATGATAAACGGGATAGGAGTACTAGGTTGGGGTGTAGGAGGTATAGAAGCCGAAGCAGTAATGCTCGGACAGCCTTACTATATTCCGGTCCCTGAGGTTGTTGGCTTCAAGCTATACGGAAAACTTCATTCAGGCGTTAATGCCACAGATCTTGTCCTGACAATCACAAAAATGCTCAGAAACAAGGGTGTTGTCGGTAAATTCGTGGAATTTTATGGACCTGGCTTAAGTTTCTTGAGCCTTCCGGATAGGGCAACCATATCCAACATGGCTCCGGAGTATGGTGCAACTATTGGAATTTTCCCACCTGACACTGAGACTCTGAATTACCTGCGAAAGACTGGCAGAGAAGAAGAGCAGATTGATCTTGTGAGAAAGTACCTTGAAGCTCAGGATCTTCTATATTCAATCCACAAACCTGAACCTATGTTTAGCAGCACCCTGGAACTTGATATGAGTACGGTTAAGTCCTGTCTTGCAGGCCCGAAAAGTCCCCAAGACCAGGTTTTTTTGAGTGAAGTTTCTGAAAAATACCGTGAAACAATGCATCAAACCTTTATTAGGAAGAAAGAAGCTGAAATTGAGCTTTCCAGAGATCCTGCTTACCAGCGCTGGATAGGAGAAGGTGGAACACCTGTAGAGGAATTTGAGTCCCTTATTGAAGAAAAGGTGAAGGGAATGGAATTTTCGGAGAAGACTTCCAGGGTAACACATGGTTCTGTAGTGATTGCATCCATTACCTCCTGTACCAACACCTCAAATCCATATGTGCTCATAGGAGCCGGGCTGCTCGCAAAAAAGGCAGTAGAAAAGGGCCTGCATGTTAAGCCGTATGTAAAAACTAGTTTATCCCCTGGTTCAAGAGTAGCTACGGAATATCTGAGATCTGCAGGCCTGATGCCTTATCTAGAAAATCTAGGTTTTCACACGGTTGGCTATGGTTGTATGACTTGTATAGGAAATAGTGGACTTCTACCGGAACAAGTTGCAAAGGAAGTGAAAAAAAACGATCTCACTGTTGCATCTGTAATTAGTGGGAATCGAAATTTTGAAGGAAGGATCAATCCACTTGTCAAAGTAAATTATCTTGCCTCTCCTCCTCTTGTAGTCGCCTATGCAATCACAGGTACTGTAAACGTCAACCTAGAAACTGACCCACTTGCTCATGATCCCAATGGGCGCTCTGTTTATCTCAAGGATATCTGGCCTGCAGAGGAGGAAATCAGAGATGTTGAGAAGAGCTGTATTAAACCTTCAATGTTTGAAAAAGAGTATTCAGGTTTTCTGGAGGGTCCTAAAATCTGGAGAGATCTGAAAGCTCCAGCCAGTACCCTCTATGATTGGGATCCCATATCCACCTATATTCAAGAACCGCCATATTTCGTGGATTTTTCGCTCGTTTCGCCTTTGCCGGAGGATATAAGGAATGCCAGAGTCCTAGCCCTTCTCGGAAATAGCATTACTACAGACCATATCTCTCCTGCAGGGGACATCCCATCAGATAGTCCTGCAGGCAAATACCTGATATCCTGGGGTGTTGATCCTGAAAACTTCAATTCTTATGGATCTCGCAGGGGCAATCATGAGGTAATGATACGCGGAACCTTAGGGAACATTCGACTCAGGAATAGACTCGTGACAGAGGAAGGTGGCTGGACTTTATATAATCCCCAAAAAGAATACTGCCCAGATAACTCATCTCAACAAATTTCAATATATGACGCAGCTGTGCTTTATGCTGAAAATAATGTTCCCCTAATAATTATCGCAGGAAAGGAGTATGGGACAGGAAGTTCCAGAGATTGGGCAGCTAAAGGTACATTTCTCCTCGGAGTAAAGGCAGTAATTGCCGAATCCTTTGAACGCATACATAGAAGCAATCTTGTTGGCATGGGAGTTCTTCCACTGCAGTTTAAAGATGGAGAAAATGCAGATACCTTTGGTCTCACAGGAAAGGAAAGCTATGATATATTGGGCATTGAACATATGGAGCCTCATGGAGAACTTTTCGTAAGAGCAAAGAACGAAAAAGAGGAAGAAATCCATTTTCATGTGGTATTGAGACTCGATTCTACTGTTGAAATAGAGTACTACCTGCACGGCGGGATTTTGCATAAGTTTCTGCGAGATTCGGTGAAGGAAAAGTAAAAGGTTATAAATTATAAAATTTTATGAAAGAGTTCATAGCCTTAATCTGGCAGTCTGATTTTTATGTTGAAAGGATATTTTTTTCTTTCAAATATGAAAATCTCCTTTCAAATAAAGATAAAACTGTCATATTAGGGCTACAATAGGTTCATTGCAATGTGACACAATAATTTTGAATTAAAAATGAAATTATAATATAAAGGTAGCTGCCCTGTTGTTTCTTGAAGATTTTCTTGGTTTTAGATGTACTCTGTGGATCCGATAAGAAGGTTCGATTGAGGATTTAGCTTGTAATGTTCAACTTCAGAAAGATCAGATGGTTCATCATTCATAAGAAGAATTGAGGACAGGCTTTCACTATAAACAAGATCCAGTGGATCTCAGCTTACAGAATTCAACAAATTTTGGAGAAGTATTATTTATACTTTGATCAAGAACTTCTTATTGCCTCAGATCTTGGTCTTCCAACAAAATTATCTTATGACTTAATAAAGCTAATTAATCAAACTTATTCTGATAATTAGTTTGGAGCTTGTTACCTTTAACATGCCATGGAAGCTGAGTATTAATAGTACTATATCTCGTTAACAGAATACATCCAACATTTAGAGATTTACACATATATACAATTTGTTTGCCTGTTCTTTACTATTAAATTCATTAAAATTAAATTAATTTTTAAGCTGCTGTCATCTTGAGAAAATTGATGGCATTCTTGTATACATATACGGAAAGTGGAAAGCACAATTATCTACTCAGCATTAGCCTTTCACTTTAAGGGCATCAAAAATAGATGCAGAAGGAAATTGTGCAGATATGAACGTGAACATAGCAGTTTTCTGGGCGCATAGACTTATATGAGAATCCCCTCATAAGGCTGCAAGTCTACGCAATTGCTTATAGAGAATATGTTAATTGCAATAAGCTAAACACGATCGCAGTAATAGAATGACTTTTCAGAGAGCTAGGGGGTATATGACCATTGAAGAAACTAATCATAGATCAAATAGCTCATGGGAGTGAATTCGGTGCACATAGAATTAATAAGTATGGTTTATGAGATAATGAGTTCAAGAGGCACAATGAAAAATTAGGAATTAGCGAATGCTTGCAATATCAAACTTCATAAGACTAACAAGAAAATTGAGAAATGCTCAACATACAAGATGTTCAGAGGATAATTTGAAACCTTTGAGGAATCCATTAACTAATACAAAAGAAAGCCTAAGAGAGCCCTTAAATTTCATGAAATGCTTTATTGAATTGATTAACCATAAAAGCAAAATTTAGAATATGATTAGTTGTTGGGTTATGGGAATATGGGATAATTATAGTCACGTCTGCGGTTAATTATACCTAATGAGAATTCCGATAAACTTCAATTTTTGGATGGCTGCTTATAAAGCCTAAATCAGCAATTTGCTGAAATAAGGGGTTTATTAAATTCTCCTATATTTGTTAATCAAATATTTTTATCAAATTCTTAACGAACTATTTTTATTTATAGCAAATTCATGAATTAATCAAAATTCTAAAAAAAGATCTATTTTTGAATGTAACTATTCACATTGAAGTCATAATTCGTTGAATAACTAAGTAAGACATTGAAGAAATAAAATACATTAAACTATTTTTCTTTCCGTTCTATTTTTTCCGTGTTTTTCTTAGTTCAACTTTGAATTTATGATTCGTGGAGAGATGAATGTTATTGATGATAAATCTATTTTTCTAAGTTATGAATTTGTTAATTTTTATTGTGGGATTATAAAACTATTTTCTGGGCTAAATTATTTTAGGATAACCACTATAAAATAATATAGAATAGCGTAAGGAAAAAAGAGGAGTCAAATATGGAGAGTAATATTTTCAGGAAGATAATGGTTGCAACCGACGGTTCGGAACTAGTAAGAAAAGCAGTTGATTCAGCAATTGAAACTGCAAATTTATGTAAGGCAAAGCTGTATGCTGTATATGTATTTTCATTAGAAGGTTATTCGATAACTCCTTCCAGAGACACTGAATGGGAAAAAGTAATGAAAGAGCAACTCATAATAGAAGGTAATGAAGCAACAACTTATGTAGAGAACACTGGAAGAGCTGCAAACATTGAAGTCGAATCTGTAATTCTTGAAGGAAGTCCGGTGGATGAAATTGTCGACTTTGCAGATAAAAATGACATTGATCTTATCGTTATGGGTACACAAGGGAAAAATGTGATCCAGAGATTCCTTATAGGAAGCGTAACTGAAAATGTGATCGGAAGTTCAAAAAAAGCGGTACTTGTTGTAAGGGGAGATACTATAGGAAAAGGTACCTAGATCTCCTTTTGTCATAATCTAACGATTTTTATGAATATCTCGAATACCATATGTAATTCTTGAATCTATCCAAAAATATTAGTGAAACTAGAAGTTATAGATTATGGTTTGTTTCAGTTCATTATTGCTTCCTGCATTAATAGTTATATTTTGAATACTCTAACAGTCTATATGAATGGTTAATTAACCTGAGAGAGTAGCCATTTTCAGGCTATGTTGTCTTGGGAGAGTGAACTAATCCGGGATTTTCCTGATTATTCAGATTGTTTCTAAAGCGATTAAATAAACCTGAGAGGTTTTATCATTGACATTCCTAAAAGGACTATCTAAATATTCTTAATAGTCCTAAGAAATACTGATTTCAAATTACTGTTAATATACATTCATAAATTGTTAGCTGAAGCAAAAAGAAGAATTTTGACACAAAAGTGATTTAATTTAATACAAATTCTACTTAAAATGAATAGTTAATACCTATTATAGTCACTATGTGGTGCAAATACGTCAAGACAACAAAAAATCTAATTCCAAAATATGCACACTAGCAAAAAAAGCTCTAATATTTTATGCTCCATTAACTGTGAAAGCTACCCAATAATATAGATGTTGGAAAGGTTTCTCTTCTGGAGATTCTTTGGCCATTTCGAGATATCTTTCACTGTACTGTTCTATGGACTCTTTAATTTATTTTTATGATATCCGCAATAAAGTTTAATAGGTGAAATGTTGAGTTATCGGAGTTCATTTAATTTTATGTTTTGTCATCCTTTGTCCGCAGCTAATCCACTAGTGCATTGATTCCAAAATAGAAACATATTCAAGAGCTAATCATGGTTCCGAACACAAATAGGGCTGGCTTTATCTCAGGAATTTAAATGAATAAAGATAACGCAGCAATTAATCATGCATTTTTATTAAACCCTAATAGTTCAACGTACAACGTCAGGAAAGGCATAGTGTTGGGTATGGAAGGTAAAAATGAAGACGTAGAAATCTATTCAGATAAAGGCTTGATTCTTGATACAAACAATGCCTTCGGCTGGATTTCAAAGGAACTAGTTGCCGAAGCTAAAGGCGGTAAGGCGAGAGCAATCTTTTATTATAATGAAGCAATATAACTTGACCCTGAAGAAACAGTAACATTGGCAGCGTTATATAACTTAAAGCATCCATGATAAAATTGAACAACAGTTTGGAGTATGGACAAATGGGAAAACAAGCATTTAACAAAACAAAAAATATTGTACAGAAGGCAATGGTGTGCCCGTCGGCGGGCTACCTTAAGACCGGCCGCGAGGAGCAGGATCTGGCGTTTATTGCGGGAGCTGATTCTATTTTCACTGGCGATGAACTACTGACCACGCCAAACCCCGGTATCAACGAAGATCCTCGATTAATGGTGGCGCTTGGATTGAAAATTCTCTCTCCGGACAAAAAATGTGACGAGGGTTGTCGTTGTGAAAAACTTCACGCCTGATCTCGACCGGCTGAAGGCTATGGGGCGTTATCGTTCTGTCGGCCTACCTACAGGGATTGATTTTTCGTCGAATGATTATCTCGGCCTTTCTACACATCCCGCTTTACGACAGGCTGCAATTGAAGCGTTACAGGGCGGCATAGAAATCGGCGCGACAGCCTCGCGGCTTTTACGCGGGCACAGGCAGGCGCATGAAGAACTGGAATCTTTTGCCGCCGCCTATTATGGATGCCCCAGCACGTTGTTTTTTCCCAACGGGTTTCAGGCTAATTACGCCCTTATCACAACGCTGATCGGGCGTTACGATGTTGCGATTTTCGATGCCTTATGTCATGCCAGTATGCGCGATGGGATGCATGCGGCGCAATGCATGAAGGTCAAGATTTCTCATAACAATCTGGAAGCTTTTGAAGATGCGCTTAAGAAGCCCATCGCCGCTGGATGTAATAAATGGATTTTGGTTGAATCCATTTACAGCATGGACGGAGACATCGCGCCGGTACGCGAGCTTCTCATGCTTGCGGAAAAATATGATGCGATTCTGGTCGTTGACGAAGCGCACGGCACTGGTGTTTCCGGCGCTACCGGACGCGGCGAAACCGAAGGATTCGCACATGACCGGCTGATTTCGCTGCATACTTGCGGTAAAGCGCTTGGGGTCGCAGGGGCACTTGTTTGCGCGAATGAGAATATAATCGACTATCTCATCAACGCAGCGCGACCTTTTATCTACAGTACTGCACCAATGCCTTTACAGGCGGTTTTGGTTAAACGCGCGTTGGAATTGGTGCGCGATGAACCTGAACGGCGTTACAGACTTGCTGCGCTAAAAGCGCTTGTGGCTCGACGGATTCCCTCTCTTGCCGTTAAAAGCCAGATTGTACCGATTATCGTCGGTGAAGATGCCGCAACGCTTGCGCTGGCAAAGAACCTACAGGCTCAAGGATTCGACATTCGTGCAATACGCCCCCCTACAGTTCCAGAAGGCACAGCACGTTTGCGATTATCATTGAATGTGGGGTTGACGTCGCAGGACATAGAAAATTTTGCACAGGCGTTGGAACGTCTGTTGCCGTCCGGTGTTAGCCTATGACGAAGGCCTTTATCATCAGCGGCACAGATACTGGTATTGGCAAAACCACTGTTGCCGCTATGCTGACTGTCTCCCTGGATGCGCACTACTGGAAGCCTCTACAATCAGGCATCTAAGACGGTACGGATACACAGCGCGTACAGGCATTGACCGGATTGCCCAATGACCGATTTCTGCCGGAACGCTATATTCTATCGCGTCCGCTCTCGCCACATCGCGCGGCCGAACTGGATGGCATTGAAATATGTGCTCTCTCTTTGCCCAAGGTGGACGGAACTTTGATTGTCGAAGGCGCTGGCGGGCTTATGGTTCCTGTAACGCGCCGGAAATTACAGATAGATGTTTTCAAGGAGTGGGCTGCGCCGGTTATTTTATGTGCGCAGACGAGGCTGGGAACGATCAATCATACGTTGTTATCCGTTGAGGCCTTGCGCCAACGTGAAATAACTTTGCACGGGTTGATTTTTATCGGCGAGGATAATCCCGATACTATGCGCACGATTGCCAATTTCTCCGACGTGCTTGTTCTCGGTCATGTGCCGCATCTGGATGTTATCGACAGTGCTGTATTGCTGGGCGTTTTTGCGCAGAGATTTCGGAAAGAGGATTTTGCATGACCCATTCCCCAATTTGGCATCCCTTTACTCAACATGCGTTATTACCTGATTCCGTTTTTATCGACCACGCCGAGGGAGCTTATCTTTATGCCAAGGATGGACGGCGGATTATCGATGCTATTTCTTCGTGGTGGGTTAATATTCACGGGCATAATCATCCTAAGATAGTGGCGGCTGTGCAGGAACAGGCCGCAAAACTCGACCAGATTATCTTTGCCGGATTCACTCATGAACCCGCTGAGAGATTGGCGGAAAAATTGGTGGGGCTCACACCCCCCAATTTGACGCGTGTATTCTATTCAGACAGCGGTTCGACGGCTGTTGAAGTTGCCTTGAAAATGGCGTTGGGATACTGGGTGCACAAAGACAAACCGCGAGGGGGCATTGTAGCGCTTGACCATGCGTATCACGGTGATACGTTCGGTGCGATGTCGGTGGGTTGGCGTGGCGTTTTCAGCATGCCCTATGAAAATTTTCTGTTCGATGTGCATCGATTGCCTTTTCCTGAAACTGGCTGCGAACATTTGACTGTAGAAGCCTTCGAAAAGCTTCTCAAAGCGCAAGCGAACGATATAGCCGCCTTGATTGTCGAACCGCTTGTTCTGGGGGCTGCCGGAATGCGGATTTACAGCGCTGCAACGTTGCGCTCGTTGCACGCTTTGTGCCGGAGCTATAGCGTGATTTTCATTGCTGATGAAGTCATGACGGGATGGGGACGCACAGGGACGCTCCTTGCCTGCGAACAAGCGCATATAGAACCGGATATTGTGTGTTTATCTAAAGGCCTTACAAACGGTTGTTTGCCTATGGCTGCGACGTTAGCGACTGAAGATATTTATCAGGCATTTTACAGCACGGATCGCGCCAAAACTTTCTTCCATTCGACTTCTTTTACAGGAAATCCGCTGGCCTGCGCCGCAGCTTGCGCCTCGCTTGATCTGTGGGAAGAAAATAACGTGGCAGAGCGCATAAAGACGCTGCATGACCATCAAGCCACTTTACTGCCACAGTTGGCGGCGCGCAAGGATATCGAAAATGTGCGGCATATCGGTACGATTCTGGCACTGGATGTATGCGATGCTCGACAAGGGTATTTGTCTGACGTTGCACCGAAGCTTTATCATTATTTCCTGTCGCAGGGTGTGTTGTTACGCCCGATCGGGCAAACGATCTATTTGTTGCCGCCCTATTGCGTTTCACAAGAAGATTTGAACTTTATCGTTGGCGTTATTGAACGGGCTCTCGATGCCCTCGGTTGTGGAGATCTTGAGCACGTTTGATTTTGTGAACATCTTCAGTTGACCTTATACAAGCTACAACTCTTATAATTGAACCACTTTCTGAAGTGAAACCACTTTGTAGCCAAAGCTAGATGAATCTCTTCGTGCATTACTCTACGAGAAATACCCTGCTCTTTTTGAAGCACCTGAAAAATCCTTTTATGACCATACTATTGATCTAACTCTCATGGATGCATAGTTTTTTAAAGTAAAATCGATTCATTTTTTCAGTTTCAGCTAAAATTAGAGAACATTTGTATCTCACTTTTCGGAAAAGTCACGGTAAATGAAGGTTTCTGTTTCTCGGCACCATAAATGCACAAAATAGGTTACAAACCATATATGATGTCAGGATTAAAAGTTTTAAAGACATGTGAGCCTATCAAGAGCAATGTTTGCAGCCTTTTTGCCTGAAAGGAGCATCCCTCCAAAAATAGGTCCCATTCTTGGAGCGCGGGTTGCTGCATTAGCAGCCATTCCCGCAACAATCAAACCCGGGTATATCTCCTGCGTTGCATCAACAGTAAGGCGCTCGCCAACCTCTGACCACATGGGTTTCTCCCCAAGCACCCCTAATTTCCCGATTTTTGCGTTTGGTATTTTTCGGAGAATCGTGTTGCAAACAGCTGCATCGTGCCCTGTTCCGTCTATTACGAGTTTTGTGCTGATCATGAGAGGATCTACATGCAAGTGCTGTTCTGCAACAGGTCCCCAATTGATCACTATACCAGTAATATGATCACTTTCTCGAATCACAACGTCTTCAAAACTCACAAGGTTAAAGACCTCAGCCCCTGCTGAAGTTGCACCTGCAATTAGCTTCCCAACTGATTCAACTGAGTTTGCCACATAATACCCTGGCTGGTATTCCTTATATCTAATCCCAAAGTCGTCCAGGATGCAGCGAGCCTCTTCCTGCACAACTATGCGCGGGAACATCATGCCACCAGCCCACATGCCACCCCCGAGAGATATCTTCTTTTCATAAATAGCGACTTTTATCCCCTCCTCTGCCAGATACTTTGCAGCCACCAGATTTGCAGGCCCGCCTCCTACAAGTGCCACATCGATATCTAGGTAGTCAAGGAAGGTTTTAGAATACTCATCAAAAATTGCCCGTGTGATTATGACTTCATCGAGTTCCATCTTAATCTCTCATAAAGTTTCTAGTTTTTGAAATTATGGGGAAAACCCCCCCGTTTTCTTATATACAAATCCGGGAATTGTAAAACCTGACCACAGAAACCGAAATTTACATTGTGGTTAAAGATTCGGTAATATTTAAGACTTATGCAGTCTAACTGGGAAATCAATATGCATTAAACCATTAACTATCTAACATGTGAATTAAATCAAAAAGTATATTGCACTTAATTTTGTACTTCAAGAGCTTAAGTCTTTGAATATTATTGTTTTTAAACTAATTGAAAATTAGAAGGGAAGGGAAATAAGAATCTCAAAAAAGTCGAACCAAAATAGAAAAATTACTACACGAAGAAAGGATTACTGAACGAAAAACGTTTGTTAAGAGAAAGATACAAGAATAGTAGATCTCCAGAAACAAATTGCTATCAAAGATTAGCAGCTTAGGATGGAAGATAAACACTTAGGATGGAAGATAAACAGATAGAAAAGCTGTATGAAACTATGCATGCTCAAGCATTCACATTCAATCATTTATCAATCAGAAAGCAATCGAAGAACCAGGCTCTAAAAAGCTATGGTGGTGATTTTGATAATTCCAACTACGATTCTCTAACCATAGATTACTTATCTATAACTTGTTTTCTAATTACATCTATATCACGGATTATTATCTCAACATTCTCATTTTTATTCTCGGATACAACATTTGTTTTCCGATATTCACGTCTACCGAAGTTTTTCGGAAAACGTCTCTCCAAAATCCACATGCAAACTTGGCAATTAACATCTTCAGCAGCATCATTAAGACGCTCTAGACATGTTTTTGCAGCATCAGCATTGCGTTTTTGAATGTGTTTATAAAACTGATAATACTTCCCTGATGTTGAATTTTTTCCTTTGTTCATCCAGGTATTGAATGTCTGATATGTCACACCAGCTGATTCGGCAGCAAGAGCATGGGGAAGTCCTAAAGCAATATTTTCACCTATTTGTCGTTGTATTTCATAGGTTAACTTAGTGTGCCTGGCCATTATTGCACCGATTTTTATTTATTATAGTTAATATATGTAAAGCTTATATTTAATGTTTATTTAGTTTTTTATGAATAGAAGCGGGGTTTATATACATAAAATCAGGAACAAGCTATTCTCATACATTTTAAGATGTTTTTTGGACTGGGTAATGGTGTACTATAGGACTTCAAATAAAAGTCTTCCTAGTAAGCTCCAGAAAAAGTCGTTTTTCGGCCAATTGAATTCCCATAAATTTACTGAAAGATACCGATAAGTACCTTTGAGATATTTTTCATACATCTCTATAACTTTAAAAATATAAAAATCAATTTTACGGAGATATTTACTTCCATCTCATATTTTTCTGTTTTTCGGCGTTGTATAAAATCGCTTGCTGTCCTAGCCGTAATTTGTATCAGGGTTCCCTTCGTTGAATACTTTCACAAAGGCATATACGTCTTCTACTGAGCTGTTATATTTCCAAGAGTTCACAAGATTATTTAAATCTCTCCTGAGTAGCGAAGCAAAACCAATATTGTCAACGGATTTTTGTTCGCCACTGGTTACAATTATATAAAAAGACAAATACGGCGTCTTGGAGATATCAGAAGACATCAAAGACATTTTTTTGTATTCTGCTTTTTGCTATCTTTTGGCACATTTTTTCTTAAATTTCATCAGAAGAAATATTTTTTTCATTTACTTGTAAGAAAATATTTTTTTAGTTTTTTAATGCATGGAACCGAGCTTTGGGCTGTTAAGTCCTAAATGGATTATTGTGGGGCGATTTAAGGTATTTTCTTGAGTAAGTCATGTAGGTCACCTTGGACAAATTATACTCCTGTTGTAGTGGCTGAGATTAAATCATTCTTTAGATCCAAATTTGAAATTTGAGTATATAAGTCTGTAAATATTATATTTTATATTTTATATAACTGTGCAAAAGTTGGCTACTGGTTGATACAGGAGCATAAGACAGACAAAGCGCCACACAACCGACTATTCACTTTTATTACATCTCCCTATCGTAAAGGTAATCGTTTATAATTGGAAAAATATTCACCATTGACTTTGCACCTTTTTTGTTGTAAAGAAAAAGAATCCAGAATCAATAAGATTTTACAGAACTTTCGGTTCACTGTCGATTTTCCTGAAGGCTTCTAGGACTTTTAAGTCCTTTATATCCTTTCGGTTTTTGAACTTTTCAGCTCGAAGGTCAACAAGGGATAAGGTAGCCTGGAGATTCTTCTTGATACGATGGTGAATTTCCGTTTCATAAATATTTATAATAGTTGTTAGAATTCCTTCTGCCTTTTAAAGCTTCTTAATATCCTGAAATGTTTATTCTATTTGAATAGAGATATTTTTTCCATCAAAAATAACTTCATTTTATTCATTGACTAAACGTTATTCTTCATTGGCTAAAATAATTATATTGTCAATGTTATAAGATTTTCTTTTTAAATATATTTTAACTGCTTAAACCACAGCTTTCGCTATATAGTTTAATGAGGTGAAAAATAAAATGAGGTAAAAATAAATGAAGTTTAAAAAGACAATAACTATTTTGTTAGTAGCATTGGTTGTAGCTTTATCGGCAGTTACAGCAGTAAGCATAACCCACAGCGACGGTAAAAGTAGCACCAGGGACAGAGGTGTTAGATCAAGTCCTGGTGGCAGCTTCTACATTTCACCATATTATTTAATAGCCGTTTTCCAATTTCTGATACACCAACCAAATATCATATAGTTAGTAATTGATTTATATCTAACCTGCATCAAAATATACAAAATATATTTAGTTACCCATAAGAAATAATCCTCCTAATAATCTGGAAAGTTATGACAGAAATTTTAAAAAGGAAGTAAATAGGTGTAAAAATATGGACAAATTTTGGACTGAGAAGGAAGACAATCCTGAAAATCCTAAAAAATCTGACGATCTAGAAATGGAGGAGATATAAGCTATAAGGGGAAAACTTTCCGAAATGCATAGTGATATCAAAAAAGTGATGGAACATTCCACAAGGCTGCGTTTCGGAACTGCTCTCTAAAGTTTAAGGTAGGAATATTCACACGCTCTAATAATGCACCTTTTTGGAGATATAGAGACTGGACTTGAACGAAACATGGTAAAAAAATGTCATGAAAAAGGAAATTGTACTTCTGCGTTTAAAACCGTTCTACAGCACAATGCGGGGCTTATAAACTATAATAAAGTAGATGGAACCCGTAGAGTCGTATCCTAGAAGAAGCAAAGGATTATCTCAACTCCATGCCTCTGGAAAGAAGAAAACTGTATGAATCAATTCCAGAGGGAAAATAGGTCTAAAAAACAGGGGAACTTATTTCATATAGTACTAAATTTGGATTTTTTCTATAATCAAACAGAAGAATGAGTCTTTATATGCGACAAATAATATTGGACGATGTGCCTATCTGTGTTGTGCACAAAGACATAAAAAATGTGTACCTAAGTGTTTATCCACCAAATGGTAAGGTGAAGATTTCTGCACCGTTACGTATGGATCTAGATACTATCAGAGTATTTGCTATTTCAAAAATGAGTTGGATAAAGAAACAACAGATCAAACTACAAAATCAGGAGAGTGAAACGCCGAGGCATTACATTACAATGGAAAGTCATTACTACCTGGGCAAGAGATACATGTTAAAGGTCATAGAACATAATACTCCTCCAAAAGTGGTAATTAAACATGAAACAATCGAATTGTATATACGACTAGATACAACTACCGCTAAAAAGAAAAAAATATTAGACGATTGGTATCGTAAAAGACTTAAAGAAATTATCCCTACATTAATTGCTCAATACGAAGAATCAATGAAGGTTAATGTGGTTGAATTTGCGATTAAAAAAATGAAAACAAAGTGGGGAACTTGTAATATAGAGGCAAAAAGAATCTGGCTGAACCTTGAGTTGGCGAAGGAGCCCATAGAATGTATTGAGTATGTAGTTGTGCATGAAATGACGCATCTGCTAGAAAGGCACCATAATGAAGAATTCATTGCATACTTGAGTAAATTTTTTCCTAAGTGGAAATTCTACAAGGAAATGCTAAATAAAAGTCTATTACTTCATGAAAAATGGATCCCTTGACCTAAAGTAGGTTTAAAAAATCAGTGAATATTTTATGGAAGTTAGAATTTTTGTTTGAACATGCTCTTTCTATTGCTAGTTGGGTATGCTAGAGTAACTTCGATTTCAACCGCTATTAAAAAGGTTCAAACCATCGATAATAACCTTCACCCCCTGATTTTCAAATTATGCTCATTAATATACTTTAATTCTGAATCAAGAAGCTTCATTGGAGAAGGATTAAGTGTTATAGCAACATCTGGCTTCAATCGTAAACTTTTGATATCTTTATCAACCTTATTATCTGGTGAGCCCGCAATTCATTGCGTCAACTTTAGGTAGTTCTTATTGTGAGAGCAACCAACATCAAGATCACTGATTTCATCAAGACCCTCTATGGTTTTCATATTTTTCCAATAATTATCCCTCGATACATACCTCAATGCAGAATTAAACTAGTAGACGATCAGGTAACTTTTGAACTTTCTCTTCTATATGAATACATATGAAGCCTTTAAATCTTGCAAATAAGCCCAGCTCCTTCTTTTTCAACACAACAGTCTGTTGCGCCTTCCTGAATTCTGATGCAATTATGTAGCCAGATATCCTCTGATATCTTTATGCGACAAACAATGTCTGCATAAGTTACGAATCTATTCTTAAGTATTAAATAATAAAATATCATCTTCAAGAGTTATTTTCTCACACCCAAAATGCAATACTTGTTGCGACCATCTATTTATTATAGTGGAATGTAATAAGAAAATGAATAATTTGGAGGAAGGTACTGAAAAACGATACCATTGGACTTATAATGGTATGTCACAAAACATATACATCTTTTCGATCATCGACATTTCCGACATTCTGATCGAAAGGTGATCTCCATGAGTAAGCCAAAAAACACACAAAAATCTTTTTTAGAGGAAACAAAGGCTAAATTCCCATTATTGGGGATTAACCCTGAATTAGCAAGGTTAATGCCTCAAGATGAAGTAATTGAGTTAGTTAATGCCTGTGTTAGCCTATCAAGCTACACTAGGAACGACATAAAGAATGCATTCTTTAGGGCTCTTTCACTACCGGCTTTAAATGAGTATGTCAATATAGATAAGAGATTTAGGGTAGCGATTGATATTGTAGTCAACGGACTCGAAAACCGCTTTCCTGATAAGTCAAAGGTTGAGTATGAGTGGAAAGGTGAATCTTCTCATTTATCAGTACTCGAATCTATTGATGAATATGGGAATGGTCTATTTACTGAGTATTGGATTCCTGAGCCTGTAATTCCTGCATTAAATGGTGAATGGATACTCGACGAGCCAGAAGCTTCAGTTTCTGATGGATGGATTGATGCTCCAGAAGTTCATGATGTTCTAGAAGTTCATGATGCTCCAGAATTAGTGCGATCCTCTCCTTTTCCTGTAAAAAAGAAGACAAAGAAGGCGTCAGAAGCTTCCAACAGTTTTATACTAGCTGAGATATTACAAGAATTGAAGGAAATCAAAGCAATTCTTAGGGATAAGCAATGAGTATGGCCTACTAGGTCCATCAATGCTTATAATCCGGTCTAATAATTAATAGTCCAATGAGGAACGGAAGAATAAGTCTTTAACTCTTTCTTATTCGTTAAATAAAAATATGAGGTTATAATTTTCGTAGTTTATTGGCATCATCACAGAAAAGATTGGTACAGGCTCAATTATGCACTTTCTCGGATTCATGTACATTTTGCAGCAAATCGAAAATGAGGATTTTTAAGCCTTTAACAAATCTTTTTAAAATAAACTCATTTTGATTTATAAATTTTTGTGTAATTAAGTATAGGTACATTAATGAATATATCAGATGCTATAGGGCTTAAAGTAGAAATGGATCTTGTGAAAGTGGTTCTAAATGATTCATTCGTGCTCTAGTTTCTAATGCCTAAGTAAATTCACATATTCCCACTTATCTTCAGGCTCTTATTTATCATTTTTATAAATTTTCCATACCGCTATGGGGTTTCAGTGTATAAATCAAGTAAGTATCTATTACGTTTTTATACAATCTTAATAGTAATCATGTAGATCTTTTCGTTGCCGCTGAACCAAAATATTCTCCCTCAAGAGTTATCTAAATTATCAAAAGTACCACGACATGAAAAATTTTTGAAGGATATCTGATGTTGAAAAAAATACATAATATAGAGAACTATGGAGTGTGGGAAGTTACATTGGAACTTTGAGTGATGGTACAACTTCCTATGTAATTAAAAACGATTTTAAATTAGGAAAAGCAGACAGGAAAATGAATATATAAGCAAATGAAAGTATTTGATCTTGAATAATCTCTTCATATCTAGATCAATGGCGCATCCATTTGCTTGCAGTGGGGTACACAGCCGAAATTTGGATTTAGTTCTTGGAGATGGCTACAAACCACTCGCAACAACTGAACTAATAGCTTTAATATATTTTAACGGCAACAATATCAAGTAGATGACAAAAGGAATACTTATTGCAGGAACCCACAGCGGAGTTGGAAAAACTACAGCCTCAATGGGCATAATGGCAGCCCTCAAAAACAGAGGGTTAAAAGTCCAGCCTTACAAGGTAGGACCTGATTATATTGATCCTTCTCATCACACTGTAATCTGTGGCCGCCTTTCCAGAAATCTGGATACATATATGATGAGTACAGATGGAGTTAGGCAGATTGTGGCCCGAACGGCTAAAGATGCAGATATTGTGGTAGTAGAGGGTGCAATGGGGCTTTTTGATGGAATAGATTCTACAGAAATTGCAAGCTCGGCACACATTGCAAAAACCCTTAACTTGCCTGTAATTCTGGTAATAAATGTCCATGGTATATCCAGAAGCGTCGCAGCCTTGTTGAAAGGTTATTCAGAGTTTGATCCTGAGGTAAGGATTGTCGGCATTATCCTGAATCAATTCGGAAGTTTACGCCATGCAGAACTCTTAAAAAATTCACTTCTAAATAATATTCCTATTGTAGGGATGATTCCACGAAAGAAAGACATTGAGGTTCCCTCAAGGCACCTTGGGCTATATATGGCCCACGAAAAGGACTACAACACTAAAGAAATGGCAACATTTATTGAGGATAATGTTGATCTTGATACAGTACTTGAACTTGCAGAACCCTGTTCTTTTCCGGAAATTACGGATCTACATAGACCAGAGACTGAGGTCAAGGTAGGAATTGCTAGGGATCCAGCCTTTTGTTTTTACTATCAGGATATGTTCGATGCCTTCAGATATTATGGAGCTGAGGTTGTATTTTTTAGCCCAATGGCAGGAGAAGTTCCAGATGTGGATGGAATTTACCTTGGGGGTGGCTATCCTGAACTTTATGCAGAAATACTTGAAAGGTCAGAGACTACTCATAAACTTAAAAGTCTTGCATCCGATGGCCTGCCAATCTATGCGGAATGCGGAGGCCTGCTATACCTATGTAAGACTTATGATGTAGATGACAGGACTTATAAACTAGCTGATGTCGTGCCTGCAAATACACGAATGACAAACCGGCTTAGGGCTTTAGGCTATACTGAAGCCCTCCCTCTTAACAAAAACTTCTGTTCTCATAATATAAGAGGTCACGAATTTCACTACTCACTCACAGAATGTGACCGTGATGCAAGATTTGCATACAAGATGCTCCGTGGAAAAGGCATAACTGACGGTTTTGATGGACTCATAGAGCACAATACTCTAGCAGGGTATATGCATACTCATCCTGCCAGTTTCCCGGTAGAAAAATTCGTGCAAAAATGTAGGGAATTTAAAAGGCGATAAAATTTTATTATTCATCACTTGTTTGCTACATAAGTAAAGGTTGAATTTTTTAAATTTTTTTATCAAAGCATACTTCAAGTTTTCATGTTTTATTCCAAGTGCAGTTTTTTATGGGCTCATTATATATTAGGCATATATGACCAGCTACAGATGATTCAGTATTATAATCTGATTTTAAGTTGGTTCTATTATTATAAGCGTTATATAATATAATAGTGGAACTTAAGTTCCCTTTAATGCTCAGCTCTTTGCTCTGTCTACGATTGTATAGTGTATTGAATCAACCACATTTTTGACTTTGTCCTTGAGTCATTGATAAAATCTTAAAAACAATTATACATCCCATTTTTTTGGAAATGTAGAAAGTGTCTCATATTTATGATTTCAAAAAGCTCATGAGAGTGATCCAAAGTTAAGAAAAGTGAGAACCTCGTCACAAAATATATTCTATTTATACTCACACTCGTATGCGTGAGTCCCACATTCGTGCTTAGATTCCCGTCCATATTCATGAATAGATGCACTGATTAGAGGGTTTTTCGGTAAATATCTGAGAATCTTGATAAACCTCAATCTTTGGCTGGTTGTTTATGAATCCGAAATGAATAATTTGTTGAAATCGGAAATTTATCCAAATTTTCCTCTGATTTTCACGAGTTATTTACTCAATCTATAATATATAACAAAATTTAGGGGTTTATCGAAGCCCTCTATAATTTCTCTTGATTTGTGCCCCTTCAATAGTTTCCTATTTACGGTACATTCAAAATTATTATTCCAATTAAGTTCTCTAAATATCGATTGTTGAGTTTTTTTTATTGTCCTTATCTCCTCACAATGTAGCTTGTAATGTTTCACTGCCCGAACCTATACTTCGCAAACAAAAGAAATAAATTAAGAAACTTCTGGACTAAACTCATTCTGATTTTCTATGACAAGACTAAAATATTGACTCACCTATTCTCCTTCAACAATATCATTTTAGGGCTTATCTCGCCTCTCATTTAATGATCAAAAAGATTTTTACAGCCACAGAGGAGAATTCCGATTTTATTTATGTTGGTATTTATTTATTCATTTATTTATATATTTATTTAATTTTTCCAAAAGCTTAAATTTTTTTAAATCAACTATTAACCATATACAAAAGTCACGTATTTAGTATCAAGTCTTTTTTAGTTGGCCCAAATAGTATAAAGTAGGTCTTTATTTCATTACTTGGGAAAACTTATCTGAACCTGTTTTTAGAGAAAAAATTTTTAGCTTTGGACAACAAATCTATCTGAGACCAAAAATTGTCTCCTAGTAAAGATGCAAAAGAAGAATTTTCGACGACTAAAGAAGCTCGTTTTTCATAAGGATTTAAATCTATTGTAGTCAAAGACCACACCAGAACATCAACTCTATTCAATGATTCCTCAGAGGCCGAAACCCAACAGATCTTGCTGTCATCAAAATTCATTCCCTATTTAGAAGATCATGGATTTACTTAAATATAAAGAGACTGTTATAGCTGAAGTAAATGGCGTCCAACAAAAGTATTTGCATAGTCGGGCCTTCAAAACTTTTTTTAAGTGGCGTCAGTTATTATACTATCCGCCTGGCAAATGCCATGTCATCAGAAAAAAATGTCTCTGTAATTTGTTTTCGTCAACTTCTTCCTACCTTCCTTTTTCCTGGGAAGTCCCATGTTGGGAAAACTATTTCTAACATGAATTTTTCACCAGGTCTTTCAATTTTTGATGGGATGGACTATAATAACCCCTTTACCTGGATCCAAGCATACCGTTTTCTTAAAAATCAAAAGCCTGACGTCATAATGTTGCAATGGTGGACCTCTTCGGTTGCGCATATGCATCTTTTATTAAAATTTTTTGCAAATCTGTTACATAAACCCAAAATAATAATCGAGTTTCACGAAGTTGTGGATCCGTTTGAGGAGTCCATACTCCCGATTCGTTTATATTCTAAAATAATGGGTAAATTGCTTCGCAAAAACCTTGATGCATATATTACTCATTCCGAATCTGATAAACAACTTGTTGCCAAAAGATATTCCATTGCCCCTGAAAAAATCCATGTGATCCGACATGGTCTTTATGATCAGTATGGAAAATTGCTTGACATTGAGGAAGCAAGGAAAGAACTTTCGATACACGAAGAATTTGTTATTCTATTCTTCGGTTTAATTAGAAAGTATAAAGGAATAACCCACCTGATCAGTGCTTTTGAACAGCTCCCTTCTACAACTCTCGAGAAAACCAGGCTGTTGATTGTCGGCGAGATCTGGGAAAATCGCAGAGAGCTGCTTAACCAGATCAAGGTTTCTCCACATCATGATAAAATAACTCTGGTAGACGAGTACGTTCCTGATGAAAAAGTAAACCTGTATTTCAGCGCTTCGGATGTTGTAGTCCTACCCTATCTTAGGGCTTCACAGAGTGGAATTGCTCATATTGCTATGTCTTTTGGAAAACCTGTTGTCGTTTCCGAAGTTGGTGGTTTGAAGGAATCAATGGCTAATTATGAAGGCACTTTTTTTGTTTCTCCGGGTGAAATTGGTTCTCTTAGAGATGCTATCCTCAGTCAATTAGGTACTGAGGAGCATTATGAAGCTCCTGACCAAAAATGGGATAAAATTGTGAACAGTTACATTGAATTAATACAATCAGTTTGAGCATCTTTTTCAATAAATTTTGTATTTATTTCCCCATTAAGTTATTCATATTTTTCATGATTATGTTTCCGGTGTAACTAATGTCTGTGTTTTCATTCACTGAAGCATCTCTACTCAAAATAACTTCATTGAAGTACAGAGCAAAATAAACAGAAAAAAGACGCTATATGCATCTTGAAATTAAAATCAACCAAATAATAGGCTGACCAAAGATATGAGGCTTTTTATTTTTACTGATGTTTTACAGTTTTGAAAAAACGATGAAATTTCATGCAAATTCGTTGAACTACTTTCTTCATTTTGATAAGGTAATTCACCCATACCTAAACTCATTCATTTTTTATACTTTTTTTGCGAAATTAATCGACAGCTACTACTGTAAGTTTTATATTCAATTTAAAAGTTTATATTTAAACCTTCATTATTCATCCAGGAAACTCACCTTCATTAAAGTTGAGAATCCTGCCTATTAAACTGGGAAAAACGAAAAAAAACGGTTTCTTTATTCTATTTCCCACCTTTTTTGTGGTCAAATTTTACATTTAAATCGAATTTTGATAAATTCCTATTCTTTTGAGTATCGGAAAGTTTAATTCTCTTAAAAATAAGTTTTGCTCATGAAAACTCTTACTGATTTTATGTCTCTGTAGAAATCCTTAATTTAATACAAATTATTTCTACTATCTTTTTAGTTACGTTATAGACTATCAGTTTAAGTTTTACTTCTTTGAATTGATTATGAAACTTTCGGTATACTGCCAAACTGAGGTTATAGCATTAAATTTAATCCAAAAATATAGCGTTAAAAATTTTAGTTACAAATTTTAGAAACAGTATAAGTTGGATGGTATTTTGATAAACTCTAAATTTTGTCCACTAATTCAAGTATTTAACATAATTTTTTCTGGTTTATTATTCTTTGGTTTTAAAGATATTTTTTGCTATCCTCAAATGATTTTTTATTTTCGATATAATCAACTAATAAGAGAATATAACAAAAAAGTATATTTTGAAACAATTTGTATGCACTCGAGAATGCCACAAAATTTACTGAAAAAAATTTGGTATATGGAATGTTTTCAAGTTCCAATGTTAAAAAGTTCATGCTATTGTTCTGAAAGAAATGCTTTTAAAATAATAATTACATAAGTTCCATATCGGCTTATTTTAATTTTGTTATATGAATTATGGTATCAAAGAAATTTTACAATCAATTGAATAAATTAATTTCACCAAATTTGCACTCAATTTCTTGAAAAAGTTCACATCATTATTTAAAGCGGAACTTGATAAATATTTTAATGAGTAAATTAATGCAAAAGAATTTGTTTCCAATTGTATAACTTTATATATGTTTATCTGAATTCTCTTAAGTTTATATTGTTGATTAATTGCCAGGAGAGTTAATGTATGATTATATCAGAGGATGTTATAAAATTTTAAATTCATAGTCATCAATTCCAGGCAGTTTTCAGGATTTTCTTCTAGATGTCGTGAAAAGATGGCTATGAGCTTTTTTATTTCAGAAGAGTTCTCTGATGCTGTTTCATTTCATATCAATTTTGCTGCTTATGCACTGGTACTGCGAGTTATTATATTCGCAAAATTTAAAATTGGAAACAAGCTAAATTATGCGAGACTACCCCAGGGGATCATACCCCAGCGTCCCCCGGCTGCCCAAAGATTTCTGATTTGAAAATCGTCCCATCCAAACATTATATTTACCTCCAAATGTTTATCTTTTAATATTATTTTTATATGTTGAAATATATGAATTTCTAAAGTCCTTATTGTTTTTAGTTCTTAAATAAAACTTCTAATCAACCTCCAATAATTATTCCTTCACAGCAACTATTGGTTAGGAATCGTGTAGTTTTTTATTTTTGTTCATGTTGAAGCACATTTGATTGCTATAAAGTACAAATACAAATATATTGCCAAATAATATGAAATCAATAGAATATTTGATCCTTAATATTAATACGCTTATGTAAATAAGTAAATCTTTTCTCAACAAAAATTTGGGTGCTTTATCCTGCTGTACTCAATGGAGTGAGACAACGCAAATTTGATTACCTGAAATCACTTTTGCGATGTTCTTCTGATCCGTTGAGAAGGTTTCGGAACCGACGAAATTCGTAACTACTTCTCAGATAAGTGCAGATTTAATATAATGGTTCTCTTCATCTATCTAATAACTACAGACAAATCAATAATTCATAATTGAGGATTTTGATAGACCCCTAAATATCGTCATATTTTTTGAATAGTATTTATGACTCGTGAAAACAAGAGGTTTATCAAATCCTCAATTATTTGATATTTTCAATCAATTTCATGAGGATTTCTTAAATGGACAAGTACGAGAAGGTATTCGAATTGGCTAAACGCCGAGGATTTTTGTGGAATTCCTTTGAATTGTATGGCGGAAGCCGCGGATTTTATGATTATGGGCCTCTTGGGAGCACACTAAAGAGGCGGATTGAGCAGATATGGAGAGAGTTTTATATTATCCAGGAAGGGTTTATGGAGATTGAGTGCCCGACTATCGGTATCGAAGAAGTCTTTATCGCATCCGGGCACATTGGAAGTTTTTCTGATCCTCTGTGTGAGTGCATGAGCTGCAAAGAAGCATTTAGGGCTGATCATATTGTAGAAAATATAATTAATGTGGCAGGAACTTTGAATGCAGAAGAGCTTACCAAGATTATAAAAGAACATGACCTCAGATGTATCGAATGCGGTGGGGAATTAGGTGAAGCCTATGAATTTAACTTAATGTTTAAGACTACAATAGGGCCTGGCACTGGAAAGCAGGGGTATCTAAGGCCTGAAACAGCCCAGGGTATGTTCGTTGATTTCCAAAGGCTTTCTAGGTTCTATCGAGGTAAGTTGCCTTTTGGAGCAGTGCAGATAGGTAAATCCTATCGAAACGAAATTGCACCCAGGCAAGGTATTATCCGTCTCAGGGAGTTCACGCAGGCAGAATGCGAGATTTTCGTTGATCCAAGGAACAAAAAACATCCTAATTTCGAACTTTTTGCAGACAAAGAACTTGTACTCTATTCGCAGGAGGCGCAGGAGAAGGGAGAATCATTCAGGATGACTGTCAGGGAAGCTGTGAAGGCTAAAATCATTGCTCACGAAATACTTGGTTACAATATAGCACTCACACAAGAGTTCCTGAAAAAGGTAGGAATCAACCCTGCAAAACTTAGATTCAGGCAGCACCTTAAGGATGAAATGGCGCATTACGCAATCGATTGTTGGGATGCTGAGATTGAGACAGAACGCTTCGGTTGGGTTGAAATGGTGGGAATTGCCGACAGAACGGACTATGACCTCAAAGCCCATTCAAGAGTAAGCAATACCGATCTTTATGTTTACGTGGAATATAAAGAGCCTAGGATGGTAAATCGCTTTGCTGTAAAGCCAAATATGTCTAAGCTAGGACCTGTCTTTAGGGACAAAGCGAGAGCTGTCGCAGATGCCTTAAAACAGCTTTCAGAAGATGAACTATCTAATTTTAATATCAAAGTTAATGTGGGTGGAGAAGAGTTAACAGTCAGTTCTGATATGGTGAGCTTTGCAGAAGAGAGCGTAAAAGTAAGCGGAGAAAGCTTTATTCCGCATGTAATTGAACCTTCCTATGGTATTGACAGAATCTTCTATGGTGTCATAGAGCATGCTTTTGATGAAGAAAATATTGCCAAGAAGGTAGCAGAATTTGGAATTAAAGGCACAGTAGAAGTTAAAAAAGAATGTGAATATGTAAACGATGATAAAGAAGCCGAGGTAGAGGAGGAAGATCGACTTGTTATGCATTTCTCAAGTGCTGTTTCCCCAGTGCAGGTTGCAGTTCTCCCACTTTTGACTCGTAAAGAGCTTGCAAATCCTGCAAAGGAGATCGTTGCAAAACTCAAGGAAAATGCTCTTCTTGTCAACTATGATGACTCCGGGACAATCGGGCGCCGTTACAGAAGAAACGATGAGATCGGGACTCCTTATTCCATTACAGTGGATTATGATACTCTTGAAGACGGAACTGTTACAATAAGAGACAGAGACTCAATGCGGCAGATAAGGTCTCCGATAAAAGGAATCGAAAATGTAATATTCGGACTTATTTATAGGGGTAATAGTTTCGAATCTGCAGGCAATCCTTTTAACTTCTGATGTTCTGATACCAACGTTAAATTGCGAAATTCTTTATTATTTTCTGGTTCTTCAATTTATTATAGTCGCATAATTCGGGAAATAATAATTAATTTTTGAGATCCCAGAAGACAACAAAAAGGATTTCGATAAAATCCTAAATTTCATCATATCTAACAAATTATATACAATTGATTTGTAAAAGTTAGATTTTGATCAAAATATCTCAAAATATCTAAATTGTTGCTGTTAAAAACTGAGTATAAAAGGGTATTAAGTTCACAAGATTCACTTTTTTCTTAGTTTTCAGAATTAAAAGGCTGAAAGCCTGCAGCAAAACTTTAATTTCATTATTCTTATAAACACTAAAGATCTGAAATAAATAATTATGAAGTAAATAATCCTTAAATGAAATAATTCTGAAGCAAATTGATCCTGAAGCAAAATGAAAGACAATCTTTTTCCTGAGAAGCTATCATGCATGAAGCACCCATTGATTAAATCAGATACAGTTGAGCAGAGGCTATATCAGTTAAACCTGGCAGCAAAAGCCCTTGAGGGATCAAGTCTAGTTGTGCTTCCCACTGGACTTGGAAAAACCATTATAGCTCTTTTTGTAATTGCTTCCAGGCTTCAGCGTTTTGGAGGGAAAGCCCTGATTCTTTCTCCTACCAAACCTCTTGTAGATCAGCATGCAGCTTTTTTTAAAAAGGTGATGACTCTTCCAGAAGAAGAAATTCTTGCTTTTACAGGAAGCATTGCTCCTATGGAGAGAGAAAAGCTATGGACACAGGGGAAATTGATAGTATCCACCCCGCAGGTAATTGAAAACGATCTTCTTACGAAACGCATAAGTCTTGAAGATGTAAGCCACATCACTTTCGATGAGGCCCATAGAGCAGTTGGAAATTATGCTTATTCCTTTATTGCAAAAAAGTACTTTGAAAGCGCTAAAGATCCTCATATACTTGGAATTACTGCAAGTCCAGGAAGCTCAGACGAGAAAATTTCTGAAGTTTGTCAAGCCTTACATGTCGAAAAAGTAGCTGTGAAAACTGAGAATGATAGGGATGTTCGCCCTTATGTTCAGGAAAAAGAACTAGAATGGATTCAGGTCCAACTACCTGCTGAAATTGCCGAAATTAGGGGTTATCTGGAAAAGATACTCGATGATCGGCTTGGAGTTTTAAGGGACATGGGCTTTTCGTCAGGGGTGGGGAAATATATCTCCAAAAAAGATCTCCTACTTCTCCATAAAAAACTCCAGGGTGAAATCCGTATTGGTGGAGATCCTAATGTTTATTTTGCCATCTCTGTGGTCGCTGAAATGATGAAGGCGAACCATGCTGTGGAAATTGTGGAAACGCAGGGTCTTGAGACCCTTAGGAAGTATTTGGAAAAGCTGGATGCAGAAGCTTCCTCTAGCAATGCGACTAAAGCTGCAAAAAGATTGATGGATGACTTCTACATGCGAAAAGCTTTTTATCGGGTAAAAGAATGCGATATCGAACATCCCAAACTCGAACATACGAGAAGAATCTTATTCGAGCAACTGGAAAGAAGTCCTGATTCTCGGACAATTGTGTTTACTAATTACAGGGACACTGCCGAAATGGTGGTAAATGCTCTTTCTGAGGTTCTTGGAATTGTGCCCATTCGTTTTGTGGGACAAGGTTCTCGCCATAAGGACAAAGGACTTACTCAGAAGCAACAGGTGGAAATCCTCGAGAAATTCAGGGCAGGAGAATACAACGTACTTGTAGCCACTTCCGTTGCTGAAGAAGGGCTTGACATTCCATCCACGGATCTGGTACTATTTTACGAACCAATTCCATCGGAAATCCGCAGCATTCAGCGTAAGGGCAGGACAGGCAGGCAACATAAGGGCAGAGTAATTGTGCTGATGGCAAAAGGTACACGGGACGAAGCCTATTACTGGAGCAGCAAAAACAAGGAAAAAAAGATGCTTAACAGGATGCAAGGGCTTGAAGCCGTTCTTGGCATGAAGGAGCTCTAAAAAAAGTTCTAAACCTTTTGATTTTGGATCTGACGCATTGATTTCAGATTTAAAGGAAACAGAAATTAAAGATGAATATGGGGTAGGAAGTAGGCAGAAAAATAGAGATTTAACAATAGATGCTCGGGATACGGCTGTAGGCTCAGATTGCAACGGGATGGATAAAGGAAAGAAAGATAAAGGGAAAAAGAAAGTAGAAGAGAAAGGAGGGAAAAAAGAGGGGATCTATGAACATAAAGAAAAAAATAAGGCGACAGGAAAGAGAGAAGGGAAGGAGGTAGAGAAAGAGGAAAAGAAAAAGACAATAGATCTAAAAGAAAAGGGGGGTATAAATGAAGAAAATAGGGATACTGATAGCCATAAAGAAGGAACTGGTATAAAACAAGAAAAAGGAAACAAAAACCAAAAAACCCTTGTAGATTTCGAAGCTCTTACTGGAAAGAAATCCGTAAATGAACTAAAAATATTCGGAAGAGAACCCGAAACCGAGTCCCTCAGGATATTTATAGACTACAGGGAAACGAAAAGTGGAGTTGCAAAAGTCCTTGATAGGCTAGGAATGGAACTTAATTTTGCAGCTCTTGAGATAGGGGATTACGTTGTAAGCGACCGCATTGCTGTAGAGAGAAAACGCACTGATGATTTTGTAACTTCTCTTATCGATGGGAAGCATAACCTCTTTGCCCAGCTCTCGAATCTTGCAAGAGTATATGATAAACCTGTTCTCATCATTGAAGGAGGAGACCTTTTCACTTTCAGGCAGCTCAACCCAAATTCTATTTACGGTTCGCTGGTCTCTATTGCAATTGATTTTGGAATATCAATTCTCTACTCAAGGGATGAAGAAGAGACAGCTGCGATGTTAAAAATGCTTGCTAAGCGTGAGCAAATCGAAAATAGGCGTGAAATCAATCCTCATGGGAAAAAGTTAGCCAGTACTCTTGCCGAGCAGCAGGAATATCTGATTTCTTCCATATCTAATATAGGACCAAAAGCTTCAAGAAATATCCTGTTACATTTCGGCTCCGTAGAGGCCTTTATGAGGGCTAACACCGAAGAACTCATAAAGGTAAAACTAATTGGACCAAAAACAGCAGCCAAGATTAGAGAGGTCCTTGAAAGTCCTTACAGAGGATAAATGGACAAATACTAAGCTTTAATGGTAAATAATTTTTTTCCCCCATTCTTTATTCTTTTCTTCTTCACTTTCCCTTCTTTATGCTTTTATATCTACCAAAATACTGTTTATGGCTTCTTTTTTCTTACTACATTCATCCTTTATGCTTTTTTTAGGCGCTCAATTATCCCAAGGCATTTTTCAATCAGCTCGAAATCCTCAGCAATACTCTGGGGAGCCGTTTCGTCCTGAAGGGAGATTGCAATGCTGACTATTTTTTTAAAGAGAAGGCTCTTCAGTACTTCCTTGTTTTCATCAACTACGGACAGCTTTGATGTCCATGTAGGTTTTTCTGCCTTTTTTGGGGATGCACCTTGGAGTATAGTGGCTGTTTTTTTTGTTTCCCCAGTATCATAAGGTATTTTTGAAAAATCCTCTTTTACAAACTCTATAGCTTTTTCCTCTTCCTCGGTAGCTTCATCAGTTCTTAGTTCGAAACTTGGTTTTTGTTTGTGCGCCTGAACTCTTTTTTTGTTCTCAATTGAAAGCTTGTCTTTTTCAGTATACTTTCTGGCTTCAGAGAATTGTATTTCTGTGGCTGGTTTAGTAACCTCCTTTTCATCACGAACATCGCATATAGGGCAGATTACTTTGCCCTGATAACGAAATCTTGGGGCCCCACATTCATTACAATGCTCTGCAAGCATTGTGCCCCCTAATTCAAGAAAACGTGCTATTCGCTTTACTTTTCGATCTTTTTCAGAATCCATGTACATGACCTTCTTCTATATACAGCTTCTAGCTTATCTGATATTATTTTTCCTGTTATTTTCTATATATGAAACTGCATCTACTCCATGAAACAGGAAAGAACATGGATTCGGAATCACAACTAGGAGGCATAGGTACTGAAAACTTCTAAAATTACCGATACTATTTTATATAACTAGTCTGTGTTAAACTAATTTATTAGCTCTAATTTTACATCATAATTGACTCGAAGGTGATTCGAATGTCATCAAATGATTCAGCAGAAGTTATCCGACAATGTCTCCAGGTCCTCGAAAGCATAATCAGCGACTCTTCAGTTCCACGAAATATCAGGCGTTCCGTGAATGAAATCATGGATATACTGAATAACGAATCAGAACCTCTGTTCCTTAGAGCAGCATCAAGTATTTCCATCCTTGAAGATATAAGCAATGATCCTAACCTTCCTCTACATACAAGAACTCTTATATGGAATCTTTCAAGTCAGCTCGAGACAATTCCTGTAAATGAGTAAAATAGTAAAAAAATTATTCAATGGTATTAAAAATTGAATCTTTCCGAGAGCTTATGCTGAAAAATAGATCATCTGCCAGGAATAGACAAGCTATGTTAAGTTTTTTTAGAATACACTGTTATAAAAGAATACATTTGATCTTATTCTGAAAAATTAGCTGGGAGAGAGCAAACGTTATTATTTTGCAAGTATTTAGAGACGATTTTGAGAATTGTAGCTAAAAGTTCGAGTTATTGGTACGGAAAATAATCTGTTTTCCTCTTTTTCTATCTTTTTTCGCTATCTCGAATTTAAGTAGGGTTCCTGAAACAGAATTTTAAAGTAGCATATCAGATATGAAGGAGTTAAACTGAGCAGAAGGGGTAATTCGAATGATAAAACACAAAAAAATCCGAAATCCATATATATAGGCCAAAAAATTTTATTGACAGACACAATTACACTATAAGGGGAATTCTTAGATCAAAAGTATAACTCCTTAAAAGTACCTGCAAAAAATATAATGTACTATTTAGTTTTAGAGTAGAAAAGCTAAATTTTATGAAAGATTGGAAAAGCATCAAAGGAGTATGAAAACAGTGCTTGAATATATTTTGGCTCCGATAGAGGAAAATTTAGAGGCCAAAAGAGTACAATAAGAGGATGGATTAAAAATTTCCTGAGAAATTCTTAGGAAATACTGGGCATCAACATTTGCTTTGCATGGGCAGGATTTTGAGATGGCAAATAACAGTATCAAAAAAGCGGGGAAATCTCAAGAAGAGGTTGCAGTTATTTTCAAAGATATTCTGAGACTTATTGTGGCAAATTTGTAGAACATTGGCACAAAAATATTTATAAGTAGTCGGGAAAAATAAAACTCCAATGCTTAATCTGGATCGGGGTTTAAGCATAAACTGTATCCCAAACTCAGTAAATTAATTGCTGAAGCCACAAATGCCAAAGTTATGCATTTGAGCTACGATCTGCTCATATGCAACTTGCTAATATAATATATCTAGTAGTTGTTAAACTGTTTAATATCTAAAGTGTTAAAAATATTTGAATTTTTTAAAACTTATAAACCCGAATCTCAAAATGATAAATTTAGAATTCAATAATTTGCTAAAGAGGGTATGCATGAGATTTGATCCAGAAAAAATAAAAAAAGATGCAAAAGAGAACTTCGATCTTACCTGGAACAAAGGTAAAAAACTTATCAGGACCCCTACCCTGAATGAACGCTATCCTAGAATCGCTTTTAAATTTGGCAAGGAACATCCTGTTTACGCCACCATCCAGAAATTGAGAGAGGCCTATCTCAGAATGGGTTTTGAAGAGATGATGAACCCTTTGATAGTAGATGATAGGGAGGTCCATAAACAGTTTGGAAGCGAAGCCCTAGCAGTTCTTGACCGCTGTTTCTACCTAGCAGGCCTTCCTCGTCCCAACGTTGGGATTTCCGACGAGCGTATTGCACAAGTAACTGGGATCCTCGGGAACATTGGTGACAATGGGATAGATAAAATCAGGCAAATTCTCCATGCATACAAAAAAGGAAAGGTTGATGGAGACGATCTTATTCCCGAAATTTCTGTGGCTCTTAAAGTTTCAGACTCCATTGTTGCCAATATGATTGACAAAGTTTTCCCAGAATTTAAAGAGCTTGTGCCACAGGCAAGCACAAAGACACTCCGCAGCCATATGACAAGTGGGTGGTTCATTTCCCTTGGTGCACTTCTTGAAAGAAAAGAGCCTCCATTCAATTTATTTTCTATAGACCGTTGTTTCAGGAGAGAGCAACAGGAAGATGCTTCAAGGCTAATGACCTATTATTCAGCTTCCTGCGTAATCATGGATGAAGATGTGATCGTAGATCATGGAAAGGCCGTTGCAGAAGGGCTTCTTACCCATTTTGGCTTTGAAAAATTCCTTTTCAGGCCTGATGAGAAGCGTAGCAAATACTATGTTCCTGACACCCAGACCGAAGTATTTGCCTTCCATCCGAAACTTGTAGGCTCTAACTCAAAGTATTCTGATGGCTGGATCGAAGTTGCAACTTTTGGGATTTATTCCCCAACAGCTCTTGCAGAATACGATATCTCATATCCTGTCATGAACCTTGGTCTCGGCGTGGAAAGACTGGCAATGATCCTCCACGATTCCCCGGATGTTCGTGCTCTGACTTATCCGCAGATCCCTCAGTACAGTGAGTGGGATATGTCGGATAATGAGCTTGCAAAACAAATCTTTGTAGACAAAGTGCCTGAAACTACTGAAGGGCATGCGATTGTAGATGCAATCGTTTCACAGTGTGAATTACATGCGGAAGAGCTAAGCCCCTGTGAGTTCCCTGTTTGGGAAGGAGAAGTATGCGGTCGAAAAGTAAAAATTTCCATAATAGAGCCTGAAATAAACACGAAACTCTGCGGTCCTGCAGTTTTCAACGAAGTTGTAGCTTATCAGGGAGATATCCTGGGAATCCCTAATATCAAGAAATGGCACAAAGCCTTTGAAAATCATTCTGCAAAAGCAGGCATTAGTTTCATTGAAGCTTTTGCCTCCCAGGCTGCCAGGGAAATTGAAGAAGCTGCAATTTTCGGAGAAAATGAACATATTGTGAGGGTAAGAATTGTCAAAGTTCCTTCGGAAGTAAACTTGAAAATAGGTCCTATTGCTCAACGCTATATCACTGGTAAACAGAAAAAAATAGATATCAGGGGCCCTGTTTTCACATCTGTGAAAGCGGAATTTGTGTAAATAAACATAAAGAAAAGCAATAAAAAGGGCTAATATGGATTGAATAGTAGCAAATCCCTTTTAGATCTTGTTCTTGAATTATTTATTTATACTTCGTGAATGCGTAGGTTCTCGAATACCCAGTCCTTCAATGTTGGGGATGACATGGACCCTATTTTCTCTTTTTTTCGTTCCACTCTCTAAATCATTGCTTCTTTGTAAAATGAGTTTGTTTTTGGTATCATTTTCTGGTAGTGCCACCAACCTCTGACAGGGCTGTGATATGCATTGTAATTGAACAGCTTTAGCAATTGCTTATAGTCAGATCCCCTATTACATTGTGTTAATGCTCAGGTATTAATATAATACAGAGGATTTCCGATAAACCTATATAAATTCGAATATTGGGAATTTAAGTCTCTTAGAATTGATTTTCACTTGTGATAATTCTTACTGATTTCGATCTTAAAGAGAAAGATGAAAGTCTTCAGTTAGTTGGAGACAAATTTTTTGAAATTGCTTTCTTAATTGATTGGAAAATTTTTCGTATAATTGTTGAGTCCATATTTTTTAACAAAGCAGTTTAATGAGCAGACTTAAAGTTGGTATCATCATTATGCTTAAAATTCTTTTTTACAGCAATTGCATGATCTTTCAGACTTTGAACTTGAGAAACAATGTTTGATCGTTTTCCTTTCAGGAAATTTCTTGGTTTCCTGAGTATATGTCAAACAGTACTATAGTATGATCATTCAGAAAAAGAGTTATTGATAACTGCGCAGAAGAAGAAATATCGGGGAAGTTGCAAAGTCAATCTGGTTGCTGGGTTCGAAAATCACAAAGGGAATGATTCAGGTTGCTACTTTTATCCATTCAGATCCAGGACATGCAAAAGCGGATAAATCTTTAGAAGTGAAGCAAAAAAAGGGTAAAGGGGATGGAAAATGGTCAAAAAGGGTATTAAATCACACTTTGGATATAAACTTCATAGCATAATGTACAGAGATTATGAGCTTATCAAAAGATTCAAAACAGCGATTTAATACTTTGTACTCAGGTAGGTTTCTTTGAAAAAAATTGAGTAATTTTTAGAGACAGAGGATACTATGGAGCAAAATCAAGAAGTTATGATGAAACAATGAAGAGAGCAGTAAAAAGAACGTCCTCTGGGAATGAGTGATATATTCAGAAAAAAAGAATCAGCTCAAAAAGAGCTCAAGTAGAACGAATTTATGCAGTAACCACACAGATATTCAAAGCAGGAAAAGTTCTTTTATTACTGGTTAAAGAGTGAATCTGAAGATGTCGTATAAAGCTTTTTGTTATAATCTATCAGTTGATAACATTGAGAATAAAGAAAAATTTTAAGAACCGCAAAATATATCTTTAAAATCAAAGAATAATGAACCAGAAAAGAAAAAATCTGGTCAAATACAAAAATTAGCGAGAAAGATTTGGACAGGATTCCATGATAAAAAAATTATATGCAGATTGGAATGCCATAGGAAGTTTCCAAATTTATTCAAGAGTATTTTGATAAAACCTTTGATTATTTGTGAGTCATTTTATATCTCATTTATAAGTAGATTATTAAATTTAGAGGTTTATCGAAATACTCTGTAATCTAAAAGGAATCTGGAAAGAAAACTACACTTTGATCCTACAAATGCATAAATTCTAGATAATTGTAGTCAACGCACAAATTAAGTATATTTTTGAGCGGCTTCTCCGATATCGGATCATATTTTAAGTATTCGAACCCACTTCAGATCCTATAGCGAGGTTTACAGTAGTTCACTTTTTCATTTAAACTGTAGTCAACGAATGAATTAATTGAATTTTTGAACATCATCCTTAAAATAGAACCATATTTTAAAGAGTATGAAAATTTTATTTAATGGCTATATGCTATATAGAAGTTATTGATACTCTTATTGCCTGCGAGGTTGCACCAGACTATAGGCACTTATAAGAAGTCGACCAGGTAATTGACGAATTGTGACAAAATGAAACCTTTATTATATGTGTTTACTGCTATCTATTCCCGGGAAACTATGGAAAGCTGACTGTGGTCTACTATGAAATTGGACCTTCTCTTTATAGCTGACCTATTGAATCTTCGAAGATTATTTAAATCGAGAGAAGTATTGCAATTCAGAATTTAGAGGGGATTTATCGAACAGTAGTCTTATGCAAAGAGCTGGGTCAATACATATTCTCCTTCTCTTAAAATATATGATACCTTCAAATATCCTTAATATTCCCATGATTTTTAGAGAAGTTGTGATTAACAAAGGACAAATCGAGAAATTTGCAAATAAAATACTACCGTTTTGATAAAAAGCGCGTAATTATAAATACGAATAATTTGATTTCAACGGCGGTAATCTCTGCAGCTTCCTACGGCAAGAAGTGAGTAGGAATTGGATTTGAGTACCGTGAGAGGAGAGTTACCTAAAATTTAATACTTTTTCCGAGGGAAAAGTAGACCTACAGTTTCTTCTCCACTTGGTTGCCTCTTAATTCGAAAGAATTGACGGAGTGCATTTACTTTCAGCAGGGATACATATCCCCTCAAAATCTTTTGAGGCATTCCTCAGGGCTTTTGATACATAGCTTGGGAAGCAAATGAGGTAATTGAACAATGGGAACTAGCAATATCGAAGCTGAAAGAAACATGAATTTTGAGACAATTTTTGTAGGACGCTCAAATGTGGGGAAGTCCTCTCTGATCAGGGAACTTTTTGGGGTAAAAGTGAAGGTAGGAAAACGTCCAGGCGTTACCCTTCGGCCAACGCACTCTCAGATATCAGATCTGCTTATTACCGATATGCCTGGCTTCGGCTTCATGAGTGGAGTAAAGGATAGAAAGCAGGATATAGTGAAGGATAAAATCGTACACTATATAGAAGACAATGCCAAAAGAATCAAAGTTGGGATTTTGGTAATAGACGGTCCTTCATTTCCAGAAATAGTCTACCGTTGGGACTCCAGGGAACAGATTCCTATCGATGTCGAGATGTTTGATTTCCTCAGAGAAGTTGGGATAGATACTCTTATCGCTGCAAATAAGATGGACAAGGTCAAAGAAAACGAGTATGATCCCCTTCTTGACGAGATTGCAGCTCTCCTTGGACTTGCTCCCCCTGGGAGAAATGGAAGCACTTGATTGCTCCAGTAAGCGCCAAAAAAGGGTATATCAAGACCTTAAAGGTCCTTCTTCGAGACAGGTTTCACGAAATGAAAAGGGATGATCTTTTCAAGTATGTTTGATTTTTGAGATAATTATTTTTGGTAAAGGCTTTGTCCTTAGCACTTTTATCTATTAGAAAAATTAATGTTTCCAACCCATAAGCCAAAAGAAGATTTTTAAGTATAAGAGGTTTCGTTTTATTTTTAGTATTTTGAGATATATTTTTTTTCGCAGTATTAAATATATTCTCTTTTATCGATAACATCTACCAAATTCAATCTCAAAAATTCGCTCACAATTTGGAAAATAATTATCGATAGCTGGAGAATCATCTGTTGAATAGACTCCTAAAAAATCGATCAAAATTTGTTGCCACAATATCATTTTTTCATTCCGTTTGAATATTATATCTGAAAGTGTCACGAATTTACGGTATATTTAAAGTTAAATTTTTGCATAGTGTATGAAATTGAATCCTTCAATATGTGATTTTTTTCTCATAACTTATTGAGATTTATAATTTTTCAGAAAAATCCGCACACGGTCAAAAATACCCTTTCAACATGAAATTCAAACTATCAAAATGAGGCTGTAAGCAATTATATTTCAAAAGATTTTAACTTGTGAAGATTCAAATACGCAAATCCAGTAGAAAAAAATGAAAATGAAAATTATTAAAATGGTCTGCATTTGAATGAAAACGGGTCATAACATATTAAAGATGAATTTAATTTGACAACTCTGTGTACTTAGAATGAAGTTAAATATATAGACCGCGTTTTGAAGTGATTATAAAAAATAATAATTGTTCAGTCTAGACAAAAAAATATCAATAGCCATGTTTACTCGAATTCAATTGGCAAATTATAATGTGCTTATTTTATTTATTGTTAGCTGTTGATAATGTTTTTTATTTTTTTATCAGTTATTAATTTGAAGTATAATATTGCATCAAAATATCTCTAAATAAAAAAATTTTTAGTAGATTAAATAGTTATTATAAATATTCACATTCCTATTCGATCAAAGCTAACTTCTAAGCTATTCTTCAAGGTTCTACCATTAATGGCTATTTAATTTTATCAATACACTCAATCCAAAATATAAACACTAACATTTTGTGATTTGTGTTCAATTCCCTGTAGAAATTTCAAATAAAATTGTTTAGGCATATATATTATTGCATCTATCGAGAAAAGACATTATCTTATTCATCACAGTTTAATGAGGTAAAAAAAGTATATATGCTCTTGAAGCCATCGATTAGATTTAGTGGAAGAGTACAGATTTTAGTTCAATGCCTTCTGCAAGTTTCTAATTTTGAGGCTTAGTTCTTTGATAAAACAAAAAACGTTTTCAATATATGCATTTATAAGCCTTGGTAATCTCGCAAGCATATTTTATCAATGTCCTCCAATTTCTTCAGAATATAACGGATTCTCTGTTCAACAAGCTTCCCTTTTAAACTCCAATAAAAAGGTCTATTGTTCCCTATTGAGGGAAATTTAGCACAAGAAATATCTAATGGATGAAAGTAAAATACCGTATGCCCTCTTCTCAGACTCTGGAGAAGTCCATTTAATACAAGTGGAGCCCCAAAAAAGCGAAGTATTGGCCCCCCAGATGCCGGAATTTTTAATAAATTGTGATAATAGGCCCAGGGAAACTCAACCAAGTTTCTATTATCTCCTACTTCAAGCCCATTTTCTATAGGAAAATATGGAGTTGATGAAACTGTGCTAAGAGAAGAATCTGTTTTATTATAGAGAGAATTTACAGATACAGAGGAGTCATATTTGAATCCAATCCTTTCCAAGGAATCTAACATCCAACCACCTACAAGAGAATTTGGTGCTCGATACCCTACTATCTTATCCCCACCAACTTTTTCCAAAATTCTTTTTGCAAGCAAAGTCCTTTGCTCGAATTCCTCGTTACTTATTAACTGTTTTTTTGTTTCAGGATCTATTTTACAGGTGTGGTGCAGCCCATGGCATGCGAGCTCATGTCCCCTTTCCACTACTGACTCGATTAGTCCAGGATAGTTCTCTACAATGTCCGCAACTGCAAAGAATGTAGCAGTCACTTTAAATTCATCTAGAAGATCCAGTACCTTTTTTGTTGGCTCAGTCAGGAAGTCATACTTATCATCCCATTTTTCAAAAAATTCATCTACACTTCTATAAACAGCAAAAGGAGATCCACAAACTGAAGGAATATGATACCAGTCCTCAAGATCTACTGTGATCGAAAAGCTACTGTTCATGAGACCCTCCAGTGCTATCAAGTAAACTCATTGATGCATATCATATTAATAAATAGTATGAATTATATTGAGAGTAAAAATTAAATAATTTATCAACTGGCTAAAAAAATTCACTTGTTAAGTAAGTATCGTATGAGTATAAATATTTTTTTAAGTATTTTAGAAGTTTCGATAAGTCTAAAAATGATTTATATAATTTTAATCTTATACAATCTAACTCTTGAATATAAGAGGTTTATCGGAATCCTCTTTAATTCAAAATTAAAATGCTTGAAGCTACCATCAACTGAAAGGATAGAGTATATTCGGGCCATCTACACGGTTTGCCAAAATTCATAAATTGTGTATTCTCGTTTTGACAATCTTTCCTTAATCTAGCTAAAAGTTAAACTCTGATTTCAGCTTCCTCTAAAATTCCTTAAACTAATGTTTCATTGCGCCAGCTGTCACATTTCCAACGAGGTCATCAAAATATATTAGATATTTTTTAGAAAGCATCTTACTTTTTGTTCAAAGCACTTACATTCCATATTTTACTCTATTCAATACTTATGAAGATTTAATTCCTAGCCAACAAACTTATTAGCGAAAACTCAAAGCACTATAAAAATTTTGTTAATAGTTCTAAGCGAATATTATTTCTCAACGTTTTTGGATCTTTTTTGCTTTGACATTGGAGCAGATTTGGAGCGGATGTGGGAGTTGATGGACGAGTACCAATAATTTGCCCAAAAGCAGCTCCACCGGATTATGAATATTTAGTTGCAGCTCTATGTCTTTTTAGTTATGATGATCAAAAAATAACGACAAATCCAATTGGTTAAAATTTAATTGCTGATGGGCTTAAGTATGAGTCTAGTTCAACTACATTTGAGAGCTCGCTAGGCTATCAGGATATAGAAATTGTTAAATGTAGGGATATTGAGACAAAAAGAGTATCATAGTAAAAAGATATTCAACCATGCTCATTTACAATATAATGGACTATGTGGTATTTGTCCAAGCCTTAAAAAAGTTAACCATTATGGAAATCAAAGTTTATTATGAATTGGAGAGGCTTGATACTGTTGATGATGCACACACCAACAGTATCTCACTTACTTAAAGAATTTTATTTATCTGTTCTGCAAAACAGTAATAGATCTCTTACTTTATAAATTTTTTTATAATTCCTCTCATTGAAATATGAAATTTTCTATACAAAACCACAAACCATATTTTGTTCAGCATTTCACAGCACTTTTTGTTTCTTCGATTCGTTTATTTTTTGATAATACCCTAAGTATCATATATGGTACACATAGCCATGGTCGTAAATATAAACAAGTTAGAAAATATGCTATCCATTAAAATTTTGATCCTAGAGTCGTTAAAGTAGTTTCCCCGGATCCGTTGGCCGTATCGTGTATTTGATGATTTTTCGATAATTACAGCCGTTTTATGCTAATTAATCAATTTAATTCGGTATTATTTGGCATTTTAATGAATATATCAAATTAATTTTTGGATGTATTGGTCAATTTATGGCCAAAGTTAGTAAGTATTTGAGAATTAATTTTGACGGAACTGGGTATTTGTACTGTTTTAAAGATCAATATAATTAATTTAAGCTTTGAATCCAAGGAAAAGAAAGTTCAAGTTATTCTGCTCGTTTTTGTTCCCGTCTTTGCAGAGCATTTTTGGGTTCTTCAATTCGTTTATTTTCTGATTAATACTCAGCGTATAAGTTCTGGATAAGATTCCAGAAATATCTATGCAGGAGAGACTAAATCACGTATTGACTTTGTAACAAGCAAAATAAAATATTGCCTATTTATATAAAAGCTAGTTTTGATATATTCAACGAAAAAAATTTAGTTGGAGTATAGAAATGGAGCAAAAAACCAACTAAAATAGAGTTTTGTGGAATTATCCGCTGGGTGATGAATTCTTTTTGGTGGTACTTACTTTATGTACTTTTACAGGGCATGCTTCTGCCAATGATAACGGTTTCGTTAACTATGATTGGAAATTTGAATCGAAAGATCATATCGGACAATTATAATACAGCTCCGCAAGGCTCCAAATTTGCAGTAGCAACGTTGTACTTACAAAATTATAGTAACGGCATGACAGTAGCACCAGATCCAGGTAGTTGGATTTTGGTTGCGGATAATGTGACGTATAGTGAAGTTGTGGAAACATAAGATAATTCAATGTGGAGTTCTCAACATAAGGAATTTTTAGAAGGAAGGAAGGAGTATAGTAAATACATTAGTGAAAATAGTCAATCGACTATTGAAAATACGAGCTCTGTTTCCTTTCCAACTTATTCTCCTAAGACAGAAACTGGTACTAAAGAATATGGTAGTTGGCTCATCTTTGTAATAATTTATGGCTCAATACTTTATGGGATAGTGTTGATAGCTAGCAAGATAGGACTAGATGCAGATAAAATGACAAATTGGATGGTACAAAATCTTCATATTGTTTTATTTGGTCCTTTTTTAATTTTAATTATCATTATGGTAGTTGTCAGTACTATAGAATCTATATTGAAAAAGAGCTAGATCATGAAAAGATATGTTGGGTTATGAGTTCCGTTGCAAAAACTTGCTCCCCACATGTTTATTACAGGAATATGTCTCACAGGCATATCTGATCATGCCATTGTTCGAATACATAGTTTATTCACACCAAAAATGAGTGTACTAAATGCTTTATCTCTTGCTACCTATGTTATTATTGAAACTGCAACTCACGATGGGAGGATAGGGGAGCCATTACAGCTAACATATCTCAAAAACAATGAAGATATTGTTGCTCTTGATGCAGATAAAATTCAACAAATTGTTAATGAAAATATAGAAAGATCAAATAAAATGAAAGAACTATTTCTTTAAGGGAGAATGAGAATTATGAAAACTGAAATGGTTAATGGGATGGAAGTATATAGTTATAAAAACATTTGAAGATATGCTTAAAGTTAAAGATGAGCTCAATCCATATCGAAATAGAGTCCCATTGATTCCTAATCATAATCATAACAAGGAAGAGTAATATCCTTATTTGTTAGGGTTTGCTAATCAAGATTGATATCTACTCCAATTTTTGTGTAAAACTCGGTGTAATCCCATTTTCATATATTTCATGAATAATTACCGTCAAATAATAAGCTATTATTTTTGTCAATAATTCATTTTTCTGAGCGATCCATTCTTAGATTTCAAGGTCTATCTAAACTTTTTTTATATTTACATGGTTCAAGTTCAAAGCCTAATAAATCAAAAAGCAGTTGAATATCCGGGAGCTAAGATACATGGTGTGATTTTGGTAACTATGGCTACAATCATACCACAAAATAAAATGAGTAGTTAAGGATCTGCTGTTAAAAATATATCATTTTTGGCTGAAAAATCTTAATCAACTGATAACTCGTGACTTTTTCAACCCCGATCAAACTTCTCTAAAATTTGTTTTCTGATTTGATCTCTTTTCTTGACTGTTATTTCAACAGTTTCATTTTTGTTCTCTGAAACTACATTCATTTTACGATATTCGCGTTTGCCGAAGTCTTCAGTGAAACGTCTTTCCAAAATCCACATGCAGACATGGCAGTTTCCAGAGTCGGCTGCTTTCTGAAGGCGTTCCAAAAGCTTCCTAGCCGCATCAGCATTACATTTTTTAATATATTGATAAAACTGATAATATTTACCGGATTTCTCTGTCTTGCCTTTCTTGAGCCATTCATTGAACGTCTTAAGAAAACACTTTTTTTCAATATGTTGTTTACATTTCTAGTACTTTCTAAAAACCGGAGGTCTTATATTATCAATTGTTGAAATTTTCCTGATTAAGTTTTCAATGTAATGAATGCTGCATTTTTATGCATTGGGGCATGTCTGCTTTTTTCTCACAGAGAATAAAAAGATGCCGAGAAAAATAAATAATCGTTAACATTTCAAGGATAATTCACTAGTTTTGCGACAACTAGACCCTGTTCGAGTCCGAGATCCTCAGCAACACATTCGCATTTTGTAAGAAGCATATAAGCAGTAGGCCCAAAATTATGTTCTGAAAGGGTTTCATAGTTAGCCATTCCCTTGCTGATGATAAGGGTCGCATCTTTCATGGCTTTGAGAAGTTCAGCTGGTGCTTCTTCGATCAGAACACCTATTGCATTAGAACCTGTAGTCAGGACACTGTCAACTTTTTTATCCACTTTGAATTCTTTTACCTCTTCTAGTGTTACGTCTGTGAGAATTGGTCCTCCCCTAACTACAAGTTTAATTTTTCCTCCGAGTTTTTTTATAACATCAAAAACGAACATATCAAAGAGAATCTCTCCACAGTTGTCGGCAATGTAAACAACATCCTTCAGGAGGTCGAACATTTTAGGAGTATCATCCACGTCAAGTCCGTGTTCGAAAAATTTCAGAAAAACAGTCTCAAATTCAGCTTCACTGGCATTAAAGCCCATTATACCGAAATCAAAATAATTTGCAATCACGGATGAAAGCACTGCCCGCCTGAAAATTTCCCTATCATCAGGAGAATTTTCATAAATTTTTTGTTTTGCTTCTGTCACGACTTTCAGTGCAGACCGATTGATAAGTTTCTTTGTTCCCGCATAAGGGTCTTTGTCTCCCAAAACTTCATAGCATTTCCTATGGATTTTAGTTGCTATGGATGCAGATACTGCTTCAGGATCATAGTATTTATTCATAACTCCAAGGCATTCATGGATTGTCTTGTTTATGAGATCCTCGTCGTCCGTTGAAAGCTTAGACTGGAAGTGTACTCTTGAAAGTAGGCAATAGCTACAGCGTGGGTTCATTTTCATGGAGGTATTTTCCTTTTTTTGATCCGGGATAAATTTTTCAAGAATGCTACTGATATTCTGTAGCCAATGTTATAGAATTTGCTCTTCTGATGTAATGAAAGTCAGAGATGCAGCCTATAAACAACCAGGCTTTTGTAGATAACATATTATAAATGAAACACTGAACTGAGATAATGTGTTACCAGTAACTATTTTGATGGTAAAATGGTTATGGCTAGAAGTTATCTTACAAATGATAAGTTTCTAGACTTATAAAATCTATTAGGATCTCCAAAAATTACCATTAATTCCACTAGTAATTGGCTGCAATAACCAAAAACTCTGCAAATTATATATTTCTCTGAGTTCCTTAAATTCATAATGCAGATGAAGTCATTTACAGTCAAGTCAGCAATTAATTAAACTAGTTATTTGTTCATTAAATATTTTCATCAAATACTTAGCCAATGATTTTGATTTAGCTACTCTGTATATTTACTTCTGACCAACTCCCTGAATCACCCAACTAATTAAATGAGTTATGTTGAAATTTATGCCATTATAACTTAATAAATACAGTTTAGTGAATTTAGATTAGATGAATAGTGTGGAAGTAATACCAATATCATATTCCATTGCTCAGCTTTTATGACCATAATGTATTGCTAATGTGTTTTTGAGTTATCCAGTACACTATGATATAGGGATTATTCCAGTTGAATACCACATAGCTTGTTGCAGGATGTGAACTTCCCAGATAACTGTTATTAACTAACTGATCTATATTTTAGGTTCTGTAGAAATCCTTAATTTAATGTAAATTATTTCTACCATATTTTTATTTACGTCATAGACTATCAATTTAAGTTTTATTTCTTTGACTTGATTATGGAACTTTCTTTCTCGGAGTACTTCTCCAAACTTCCTTTTGGCACCAGAGATGATTGTACCCACTATATTCCTTTGATTGTATTTAATTTAGTCAAAGATTGAGTGCAACTGTTTTCTGTATTTTCCCCAAATTTTCGTTCTCTTTATTTTTGTTTACAGGTATTATTGAGTTTGCTCTTATTTTGTCTCTAAATAAGGAATGAATTTTTTCTGAATCATATCCTTTATCCATCACATAACAATGAGATTTTCTTATCCTATTTGATTGTCTCAATAGAGTATTTGCATGTTTGATTTCTGATATGTTTTTTGACTAATTTTCTATCCTAATACTACCCTTTTAGCTATTTCTACTTGTATTGAAGTTTTCAAGAAGATCCTTCGTGGCATTTGGATATAGTATGTAAGCGAACTTACGACAACTTACGATGTCTTATAAAAATTGGCTTCTAATTAATTTCAACAAAAGACATAATAATAAGTGCTGCGGAAGACTCAAAACAGTATGAAAATATCGATTACCTCAAAGAATGTCGTTATTGCCCTGGAAATTAGGTGACCAACCATTTTGAACTAGATATGGAAATAGCTCTATCAACATGAAGTTCACAACTATAAACTATTATTTAGGTAGCTAGTGAGATCACCAAACCGAGGCTTTAAAGTTTATTTTTTCCTACTCTTTAACTCTTTCTGCTAACAGAATGAGCATTTCCTGTTTTTAATTGGGGAGAATAAGGTCCAAATTCAAGTATCTTTTACAGAACTATCCTCATACTGCCACGTTGCCAAAATTGAGCATAGTGCCGTTTATCAAAAATATACTAACTCTGGGAAATAAAGAAATTTTTGTGAGTTATTGTGAAAAAACTGTAAAAGAATAAAAATTGTCTTTTGGAATTATAGCAAATCGTAACTATTGTTGATTATAATTCAGTGCATCAATATTTTGTTGAGAGCTGCTTTAATGTCACCTTTGTATATACCACCATGATAACAGATAATTTCTTTGATATCATAATCAAGAAGTTTTCTTACAGATTGTTTTGCTTGCTCAAAATCTAGAGTATACATTGGTAGCGAGATCACAAGTTCACCATCTTGAACAAACAAAGCATCGCCCGCAATCAATGTTTTAAACTCATACACATATACGCAGATATGGCCTTCAGTATGCCCTGGAGTTGAAATAATTTCAACGCCACCACACCATGAAAAGATATCATGATCATGAAGAATCCCATCAATATCAACAGGTTCGTAGCTACTATATGACTTTTGTAGAGCCGTTATCATTTCCTTTTGGCATTCAGACAAACTATCATATGTTTCACGTAGTTTCTGTAATTTTACAAATTCTTTTTCACCATTAATGTATGGTCTTTCTTTAATGTCAGCAAGAATCTGTACGTCAGGATATTTACGCTTCAATTCTGCTAAAGAACCGATGTGGTCTAAATCTTGATGTGTAATGACCACTTTTGTCAGATTGTCTATATTCACGTCTTGGGTCAGAGCATTTTCTTTGATTTTAGATACTGAATTAGGAGTACCGCAGTCCACCAAAATCATTTCTGTATCACTTTTTAAAATGACAGGATGGTATGCCTTTACATTATCATTGTAGATCTGCTCAATCGTCAAAACTGTCAACTTATTCATTTTTACAACACCTATTTTCTCGCTTGAATTAGATATTCCTAAACACCTTTATAGTTTGTTGGCAGTGTACCGAATTTTCTGTAAAATCTGATCGATTCTGTATTCGTTTAATTCATTGCAAAAAGTAGGATTCAGAGCCAATAGTTTTACTGATAAATATTATGTTTCTATTGTTCTCACTGATACACAGTTTTAAAGTAAAAAATATTTATATTCTTAATTTCAACTTTTTATTACAATTTTTTGCAATATTAATCTAACTCACAAGCTTAAGAATATAGAGAAATGCAGGCTCATTTTATTTTAAACAAACTACTTTTTTTCCAGTCAACATGTTTCTCTGTTTACAATTTTAATACTAGCGTTGCATCATTTTTCACGATTATAATGAAGGATGCCCACTGCTTTAAATGTGGATACCCTGGCTTATAATCGTTATATGCAATCTAACCAAGTCCTTGCATATATATTTTTTATGGAACTTCCACAACTTCAATACATTTGGCTATTTATTCTGTTTTACAATTTCCATATCGTCAATTTCAGCTTGAGCACAATTGAATTACAAGTCAGCATGGAAATCGTTAAATCTAGATATTATTTCCCCCACATAGATACTCATCTAGATCATGTCAGCTGAATAATTCTAAGTAAGGCTCATTAATCCTAAAAAAGTTGACCAATTTTTGATGACCCTAACTATATTAGTACTTCATATATAGAAAAGATAAATCTTACAGTGTTTTGCAAGATTCATATAAAAATAATAAATTTCAGTAAGACCATTAGATTCTCGGAAGGCTTTTGATTTCTTCCAAGCGTAATATTATTTTATATAAAATCAAAATTCTTTAAAAGTAAAAATTGAATTTGGAAACCAAAAATTATCCCAAAAAACTCCATCAATGGCGGGAAAAAAATAATTGGTCGCATATGGAGTTTAAAGGAATTATTACCATTTAGTGTTCATGTTCAATAAATTGGTGACACGATCTTTCATTTCTGAATAGTAAAATCAAGAACGTTTTCAAACACTTTTTTATCTTTATGGCTTATCGGACTGAAGCACCTGAAGTACAAAATAAATGCATTAAAACTTCAACTGTTTTAATATATAGTTTGATAATACA
>CAWKGG010000008.1:0-12565 GCA_963848985.1 uncultured Methanosarcinaceae archaeon | reverse complement strand
CAAGTGTTTAAGGGTTTTGAGGATCTTTAGATGTAATGGCTCTGGATTTTCACAATTTCAGTACTGTTTTTCGCAGTTGCATATTCTTCAAGAGGCTCCTTATTCAGCTCTAGAAAACTGTGCCCCCAGTTAAATTTGGACATGACTTTTTCAGCCTGCTTTTTGCATCCTAAAATATAAAGAGCCGCTGCTAAGGCCTCTGCAGAGTTAAGTTTGAAGGGCCTTCCAAAGTTCACAGGATTGCCCGCAAGTAGATAGGGAAGAGCCCTGTGCTCCAAGTTCAGCTTCACAAGTTCGGGAAAAATACTTTCCACCTCTTCCCAAGAACAGTCAGTACGACAATTCCTTTTCCGGGATAATCGGCAGGTGAGAGAGCCTTTTCTGCAATCGGGTTAAGCATAATCGTTGATCTGGGTATCCTTGAAACCCGATTATACAGTTGAGCAATGCCAAAACGAGCCATTTTTTTCCCGGTGCACTTTTTTGAGTCACACTGCCCAGCATGATATATGTAAAGAGGAATATACCCATCAATTGTAGAAGTCATAAGTAATTTCCTGAAATCGTGATTCTATTTAAACAATTTCCTTATTCACTTGTTTCATTGTTTCCTTGCTCCTTTTCATTCGTTTTTTTGTGCATGAGCGTCTAGCTATTATGCCTTGATAGCATTTCATTTTTGAGATTTAATAATAATGTAGGATCCTTAATTAAGCATCTTTTTTGATATATTTTAAAGTATATTGTTATTTGAGGGAGGTTAAAATTATTTAAAAAAATTGATTCCTCAAATTTTTGTTGATGGAATGAAGACGATATAAATATGAAATGAAAAATCAAGGCAATTTAGTCCTTAAAGAAAGATACACAAATAATCATGCATTTCTCTAACTATAAAACTTGAATCAATAGTTGCATCATTAACCTAGTAACAGACGGAATTGAGAAATTACATAATTTTCCATTAAGATTAATCCTGAATTACTTAATGAAATTTAATTGAGAAAAAAAATCTACCGCTCAGAGCTAGATTTGATAGGTCTATAGAACTATTCTTAATAGTTATAAGCAAATATTATTTCTCAACGTTTTTTGGATCTTTTTTGATCCTAGTCAGTATCGCAGGATCCACATGCAAACCTGGAAGCTTTCCAGCTTCAGCTGTTGCATTTAGGAGTTCAAAAAGATTTATGAGTATCTGCATTGCGTTTTTGAATATCTTGAAAAAATCTGAGAATATTCCTCCGAGTTTAATTCTTTCCTTTGTTCATCAAATCATTGAACGTCTTATATTTTATGCCAGCAAATTGGGTAGCAAAAGAGTATATGGAAATCCCAAAGAAATATTGTCCCTAATTTTATATGTTATATCGGAGTCCATTTATAAAGTCTACCCATGATAACACCGTCTATTTACTTTATTCAATTTATACAAAATGGAATTGTATTATTGCTATTTTATTTAGTTTCCTGATACATAAAATCGAAAGTGGAGACTCTACGAGCCTATACGAAAATGTTAAACCCACTATAACTTTGCAATAAATTGAAATAGATAGTCGGACATTGTGGATCAATTATAAGTTGTACAAATGCCACTGTTGACGACTTGGATAGACTCTAGTCAACTAAGAATGCTTGTTGGGCTGTATAAGATACGTTTGGGAGTCTGAATTGCGATCATAAGGAAGTAGCATAACAACTTGTTATAGGGGCTGAGATTAAGTCAATTCAGAATGGCTTGGAAAGTCTTTACTATGTTATAATTCATAAAATCGGGACTACGTAATTTTAGTACTAATTAGTTTTAGTTTAATACACTTTAGAAGATATACAGAAAATATATAATACATTAAATATAATTATAATTCAAAGGTTTTCAAGTGCTTTCTAGCAAACCTTCTTTTTGTCTGCAGGCATTTCCTCAACTGCAGCTAACAAGATCAACTTTTCGACATCTAAGATAAGCCTGATCACCTATAATTGGGGTATTGGATGGATACAGACACGACTCTAATAGATGTTTGCGATAGGTATGGCAAGAAATCAATCTCAGAAAATTTTTCTCCAACTGAATGAAGATGTTTTTATTCTTCTTTATAGCAAGATAAGTAAGGTTTTTCATGAGAAAAAATTATTAGTAAGAGATTTAAATTATCCAATACTCAAATACATAGGAGTTTATCGAAATTTTTTCGTGTTCTAGTGGAATAGGTTATACACCACAGAAGCTCTTATAGCAGTTCTAAGTATGTTAATTGTGTTAATGGAATTATTGGACTCCTTGGAGATATTCCTAGCCTGAATGTGGGGAAACCTATGATCATGCTTGAATTAGGTAGTAAATAGAAAGTGCTCATAGGGCATAAGGCCCTCAAGAAACCACATAACTTGCTTCCAGGTTGATTGAACTATTAGGGAATAAACTTAAAGAAATCTGAGTAAAGAGGATTTTGACTAACTCCTTTATTTTGTCATTATGCGTATAAATGGCATGCAAATAGCTCGTGAAATCGGATGTTAATTGAGACCCTCTCAGGCTTTTATTATTAGAGGGAAAAAGAACAGACTATAGAAAGTTGGATCTAATTTTAATTACGGATGACAGTTTATTTTAGAATTTGATCCAAAAATTTATATCTTAAAAAGAAACTTCAAGGAATAAAAGTCAGGTTAAGAATTAAGTTGGTAGGAATTCGAAGTACACTGGTATTCCTCCATCGAATTTAAAAATTTTTATCGGAGTTTTATTATGCACCTTATTACAACGGAGATCTAAATGCATCTTATTGTAACGGAGAAAAATATAGCAGCACGGAGGATAGCTGCGATTCTGGCTCCAAAAAACACAACGAAGGATAGAGTCAACGGAGTAGACGTATACAGGTATGAGATCGGAAATGATGAGAAAAAGCAAGAGATACTGGTTATAGGGCTTTCGGGCCATATTGTTGGCATCGATTTTCCGAGTGAGTATAACAACTGGCAGAAAGTCGATGCCAACGCACTTATAGACGCCAAAATCATAACAACTCCTATTAACCAGAAAATTTTAACAGCTCTTAGAACTTTAGGAAAAAAGGCAAGTAGAGTTACAATTGCCACTGACTACGACAGGGAAGGAGAACTGATCGGAGCCGAAGCCCTCAATATCATAAAAAAAGTAAATCCGAATGTGCCTTTTGATCGGGTCCGTTATAGTTCGATAACTCCTAAAGCAATAGTAGATTCATTTTCAAGACCTACAGATCTTGATTTCAATCTCGCTGATGCTGGTCACTCCAGGCAGGTTATTGATCTGGTATGGGGAGCAGCACTTACCCGTTATATATCCCTTGCTGCAGGGAGGCTTGGGAAAATGTTCCTTTCAGTTGGGAGAGTACAGTCTCCTACCCTGTCTCTAATAGTTGATAAGGAAAAAGAAAGGAATCTGTTTGTTCCTATTCCTTACTGGGAAATCCATGCAGAATTTGAATGCACAAAAGGGGGAAATTTTTCTGCCCAGCATTCCACCCGTCGCTTTCTGGACAAAACGGAAGCATCTAAAGTGTTCAAGAAACTTGGGGAAAAAGCAAAATTGACGCATATTGAAAAAGGGAAAAAAACTGACCAAACTCCCATTCCTTTTAATACCACAGGTTTTATCAATGCAGCAAACTCAATTGGGCTCAGCCCTGTAAAAGCTATGCGCGTAGCCGAATCTCTCTATACTAATGGTTACATTTCATATCCCAGGACAGATAATACGGTTTATCCCGACACTCTTGATCTGAGGGCACAGATCGAAATTTTCAAATATGGATTTTTTGGGAAGTATGCAAATGCCCTGCTTGAGAAAGTCGAACTCATTCCTATGAAAGGGAAAAAGGAAACTACTGATCACCCTCCCATTTATCCTGCTTCCCTTGCAAAAGAGGCGGACCTAAAAGAGGAAGAATGGAACGTTTACGAACTGGTGGTAAGGCGCTTTTTTGCAACATTTGCTGGACCCAGTGAATGGGAAACCATGAGTTTGAGAATTGACATCAATGAGGAAGAATTCAGGGCAAATGGAGCACGCCTAGTTGAACCTGGCTGGAGATGGTACTATCCTTACAATGTTCCAGAAGATAGGGTTTTTCCAGAGCTCCAGGAAGGAGAAATCCTGACAGTAATGAAAAAAGAAATTCTAGATAAAGAAACCCAACCCCCTGGCCGTTACGGGCAGGGAAGGCTGATAAACATCATGGAAGAGCTGGGACTTGGGACAAAGGCAACAAGGCATGAGATAATCAGCAAACTTTATTCAAGAGCATATATCCACGGAAATCCCGTGCAGCCCACAAATACCTCTTTTGCAGTAGTGGATACCCTTGAAAAATACTCCCCTACAATTACAAAACCGGATATGACGAAATTACTCGAAGAAAATATGGATAAGATTGCAGATGGCAAGATCAAAGAAATTACTGTAATTGAAGAATCTCGGGAGATGTTGAAACAAGTATTTTTTGAACTTGATAAAAACCGGGATAAGATCGTAGAATCCCTTCAAGCAGGCTTGAGGGAAGACAAGATTATAGGTAATTGCTCCTTATGCGGAAACGAACTCATGATCCGCCGTTCAAAGAGGGGGAGCCGTTTCATAGGCTGCAGCAACTACCCTAACTGTACATTCTCTCTACCTCTTCCAAAGAGCGGGCAGATTATTGTTACAGATAAGTTCTGCGAGATACACAAGATGCACCATCTCCGCATAATTAACGCAGGAAAACGTGCTTGGGACCTTGGCTGTCCACAGTGTAATTTCATTGAATGGAAGAAGACACAGCAGGAAGAACAGGCTATGCAGCCTAAAAAAGACAGGCCGAAGTCAATTAAGGACATTGAAGGCGTGGGTAAAGTTACTGTAGGGAAACTCGAGGAAGCAGGAATAAAAAGCGTAGAAGCCCTCATAAAGGCTGATGCCTTTGAGCTCGCAAAAATTATAAATATAAGTGCAAAAAAGATCCGGAACTGGCAGGTTTCCTGCAACGATGGAATTGAAACAGCTAAAAACTATTGAGATCGAGAACATTATTCATGGCACTCAAACCTTGACCACTTCTGAGCTTGCCCTAATCTGATATACACAAATAATCCAGAAGTCTATACTAACTCGATGACCGAGAGTTTTTCAGCTTTCTTTAGAGCGATACCCATAAACTCGTACCCCTCTCAATGTGGGGTGTATCAACTTTTGGCCCTGAAGATTTCAGCAACTTTCTCGGCTGATCAGAAAAAAGAATTTCTTTGAGACTTTAATAACCAATAAACATGGAGTTTGCCTCCACAAAGCCAGCCATATCCACTGGACTTCTGGAATTGACCTGGAATCAGGATTGATGAGAGAGTTTGCTCTATACTATAGATTTCGGCTTGAAGGAAACAAGTCCTGTGACTAATGCAGCCGAATTTTGTGAGTCGGAAACTCTTGTGCTTGAGAATACATATTTCAAGGAAAATCATATTATGCGAAAAGAAAACGAAAAAGATTTATCAAATTCTTCCTGCATATCCTGGATAAATTGTTACCTCCCTTTTATAATTGTCTGGATCAGAAGATCCTGATGCTTCTTTATACGATGCAATGAGGGATTATTTTTGTTGGATGTAAATGAATGGGTATAAAATCTTTGCAAAATATCCTGAGTACCTGATTATTTCTAAATTTTTTAGTAAGGTTTTGAACTTCCAGTCTTTTAAAACCCCAAAAGTGAAATTCACTCTTTAAATAACTTATAATTGTGCTCATTATCTCGAAATTCGGAACTTGGAATTAGTATTTTTAATCATGAGGCAACTTTAAAACTTGACTATGACATTTTAGTAAAAATAAGTACTTTTTTTGTGTTTGTACTTACCAGAACAAATAAATCAAAAAAAGTACTTATTTTTACTCAACTTTCATAGTCAGACTAAATATTAAATTTTCTAGAAACTGTTGCACAAAAATAGAACTAAGATATATGGATAAAGTTTTTTTTCTTGTTACTTATTGAAAAAGAGTTAGAAACTAATAAGATTAGTCATCCGTAACTACAGCAAATCGGAACTAATATGGTGATTTTATACCATATTTTTTTTCTTTGAATTTCTGTTATCAATGAATCTTTAAGGGCTATGACATTTAGATGTTTTGACAAATGTATCTAGTGACTTCACCTGTCCTCATTTTGTAAACCACAAAATATTTTAAGATCGGATAAATCCTAAAAAGAAAGATTTAGAAGCTTATCCAAAAGTTATTCTACTCCTAACCATCCAGAACTGTTGGGATGTTATTCTAATCCAAAACAGGACCTGAAATTCGGAATAAATGAGAACCTAATAGTCATCAGGATATTGTTCTACCTTAAAGCTAAGCTTATCGATCCTGCAGAATAATCATAACAGCTTCAGATTTCGATTGCAAAAAGTCAACAATAACTGAACTAATTTTAAAACCATAAAAAACCGAGATAACTCGAAACATAACTCGTAATTGATTTTAGAGTAATTTTGTGCATATTACAGGTATCGACAAGGAAAGAGCTCATGACCTTATAATAATTAGAATCTCGTGGTCATTTGCTCTTCAAATACATTAGACAGCTTGTAAAGCTCTTTTTCCAGGTACAACTGCGATTTCACATTCTGTTATGACGTGAAAAGAATAAAAATTGGTGATTGAGAAAGCAAATGATATCAAAATTCCTATGTTAATCAACTTCATAAATCCGTAAGTGGTATCTGAGCATAAGCATAAGAGAATTAAAATAAAAGGCTCTTCTCTTTTTTAAATGGGAAATTTATAGTCATTCTTAATATGAATGTAACACAAATAAAATTTGAAAACACTTATGTGGAAAAATCACACTCTTAATCAATTTATCTCTTTGTAGTGATGATCACTTTTCAACTGGAAAATCATTTCCAACCCATACAAAAAAATGAGAATTCTGAACAATCTTCAGAATCATTGTTTCGAAAAAGATTTGAATCTAAATTACATATTTTTATATTAAACATCTTGAGGTGATATAAAGTGAACTGCAGTGAACTAAAAGAAGATCAGCGACTTTCTTGTGAAGGATGCGGGTTCGAACTTAAGGTAGTAAATGCATGCGGGGATGATAGCTGCTCTACAAAAGCATGCTGTAACGGCGACATAAAATGTTGCGGAGAGCCAATGAAATTAAAATGATGCTCAAGATAAACTAACCGACATTAGCAGATGTACACAAATGTAGAATTTGTTTGCCTATTTACCCACAATTAATTCATTGAAAATTAGATTAATTTTTAATTTAATGTCCTATTGAAAAATAAATGGCATTTTTGTGTACATCTGAGGGAAGTGGGATTGTAGAAATAGAAGCTCTAATTCTGCAGAAAGCTGCCGAATCTGGAGTGTTTCTGAAAGTTCCTTATATTTATGCTGTAATTTAGTCATTATGATATCCTTTTCTACCTGGTTATTTTCAAATGGAACTCTCAGATCTGTAAGGAATCTCACGGGTCTTTTTTGTATTGTATAAACATCTATCAAGTATATTCCTTACTTTTTTTTGGATTTGCATCGTGCTTTCTTTTTTAGAAGGTGGTTTAGAGAAGGCAGATTTTCTTTAATCCTTTTCATTACTACGGGATTAAACCTCTTTTTAAAGACGTTAATTTGCTCAAAAGTGCACCTTTCATCTTCTGTTAAAAACTCATTCATATATTTATCTTATTGCTGTTTCTAATTCTCTTCAATCCCATCAAGTTTTCTTTGAAGATGAGCATTGCAAAGAGCTTGAGCACATTCATAATTTCCCTAGGTTTTTCAATCCAGTATTAACTGCTATTCCGTTAAACTTTGGAAAAATTCCCATAGCTCCCATGACTTTAAATTTTCTTCTTGGATGGGAAAAACAACATTTGATTTGTAATTGCAAGCACATGAAGTCCAGAGTCCCTGTTTCTTGATTATCATCCATATTTCATCACAATAGATGACAAGAGAAGTTGTTAACATCTCACTAATCATATTTCCAAATTTCTCTAAATTTCTGAAACATCCTCTTTGTGCTCTAATTATGATAGCATAATAGATTCCTATCCTCACAACATAATTAAAAACTCAGAAATCCTCTCATGAGGGATAAACTAGTAGTTTTGATAGTAGGTTGCTGAAACCAGAATAATTAGGACCATCTGGAATCTCACTAATTCAGGAAAAGCAGTTTTCTTTGATATTCCACTACATAGAAAGATCTCCATCGACTTCGATTTTCTGTAACAATAGAATTTATAGGTAAAATATCAAAACATTGTCTTTTCTCATAGGATCCAACTTCAAAATTCTTAACAGTGTGTCCGAATTCTTCAGATTAGTTCAAAGAGTGTTACTATTGAAAGCCAATCAGAATAAATAACCATTTCAAAATCGTTCTGGATGATCTTCTTGATCTCTAGGTATCTAGCAACTTTTTTTACAGCGACTCTGAGGATTGGGTTTCTCTGTGATAAAAAAATCAACCGATAGAGGTTTGTTACTGTTACAACTGTTTTAATTTAAATACGGTCAATATAAGATAATCTTCAGTGAGTTCTTTAATTTGAGATTCAAAACTCCCAATATAAGTAATAAATTCAGGTTTTGAAGAAACAGAGCAAGAATCTCTTTATGTTTCACCATAGATAAAATAAATTCATTTTACATTCTATTTTTTCTCATTTCGATGAAAAATTGTGTAGTTACTCGCAATGTCTCCTGATATTTACGAGAAATTGTGAATGAATAAAAATAAACATTCGAAACTACAGCAAATAGAACTATATAATGAGGAAATATGCATAAATACTCCAAAACCCAATATTTTTCGAATTTGTACGGTGCGAATATTGGATTCCTTAACTAAAGGTATTTTCATAATTAGGATTCCAAATGCAATCTATGGATGTCAAAATAAATTTACTTAAGAAACAAGTGTAAAACTTAATTAAAATTATTATTTTTGTACCGGATAAAGAATTAAATACAATTCGAACATGTAATTGTTAAGCTGAGTCAAATATTAAGCTTCAAATAACAAAATATATGTATAATGATAAATCAGAAATGAAAGGGTGAAATTATGTCGTATATCGGTCTACAGCAGGATTCTGGAGAATATAAAATCCAAAAGATACATGCTCGGGAGATCCTGGATTCAAGGGGAAATCCCACTATTGAAGTTGATGTATTCACACCGAAGGGATTTGGTAGAGCCAGTGTCCCTTCAGGGGCTTCCACTGGTACCAATGAAGCCCTTGAACTGCGGGATGCAGACCCCAATAGGTACGAAGGAAAAGGAGTTCTAACCGCAGTCAAGAATGTGAACACTATTATCCAGAAAGAATTGCTTGGGCTCGATGTGCGAAATCAGCGAGAAATCGATGAGTTGATGATCGAACTGGACGAAACCGATAACAAATCAAGTATGGGAGCAAATTCGATTCTTGGTGTATCTATGGCTGTCGCAAAAGCAGCTGCAGACTCCCTTGATATACCTCTTTACCGTTATTTAGGGGGTTCGAATGCTTTTACTCTGCCAATACCCATAATGAACGTCCTCAATGGAGGCAAACATGCGGGAAACGAGCTTGCAATCCAAGAATTTATGATTCAACCCAAAGGTGCAGAGACCTTCTACGAAGCTCTTCAGATAGGGGTAGAGATTTACCACGTTCTTGGGAAGTCATTGGGTAAAAAATACGGCAGATCTTCTACAAACGTAGGTTATGAGGGTGGGTATGCTCCTAAAATGAGTGAATCTACGGAAGCCCTAGATTCTCTTGTGCAGGCTATTGAGGAAGCAGGCTATACCGAATCTGAAGTCACCATAGGGATTGATGCAGCAGCATCCGAATTCTATGAAGGTGGATTTTATACCATCGATGGAAAGAAACTTACTGCTCAAGAATTGCTAGATTACTATGTTGAACTTGTTAACTCTTATCCAATCCTTTCTATCGAAGATCCGTTTTTTGAGGAAGCTTTCGAGGACTTTGGAGCCCTGACCAATGAACTGTGGGATACGATCATTGTTGGTGACGATCTCTTTGTTACGAACATCGAGAGACTCTCCAAAGGTGTGGACATGGGAGCAGCAAATGCACTTCTTTTGAAAATTAACCAGATCGGAACACTTTCTGAGTCTTTTGATGCTGCAAGCATGGCCTCCAGAAACGGCTATACAGTAATCGTGAGCCATCGTTCCGCTGAAACCGAAGACACAACCATTTCGGATCTTGCAGTTGCCATTGGGGCAGAAATGATAAAAACCGGGGCTCCTGCTCGTGGTGAAAGAACTGCAAAATATAATCAGCTACTTAGAATAGAGGAAGACTTAGGTGAAGTTGCACATTATGTGCAGCTCTAACATTTTTAATTTTATTCCTTTTCCTTCGTCGGTCTTATCGTCATTAAGTGGTTGATGTTTTTATAATTAAGTTTCCACTGTAATGAAACTTTGTATCTTCGCATACTGAAGCATATCTGTTCAGCTAACCTCACTAAAGGTTTGAACATAAAAGTCCGGAAAATGATATAAGCGCATTAAGAAATAACATCAACCAAATTCAGCACTTTACCAACTGGCTCAGATACCCACTAAAATTTCACTCAGTTTTCATGAGTTTTACAGAAGAATAAGGTTGAATATTATTTTTTTATTTCACAGTATTTGTCTTAAGTTATAAAGTAGAATAAAAACTCCAGGTGAAATTACCCTGAAACACATCTAGTTATCTTTTTTTGTATGTAAGATGGAAAAATCGATATGCTACGCTATATCTATCGGATTGTATCAAAATAGGAAAGAATATAAAGGAAAGTACAGAACATCAGAATATAAAAAATTTAAAACAAATGAACGGATTTAGTGAAGAGCTGAAAAGAGATATTATAAAAAAACCTTCTATTAAATATGATCAAACATTTCTATTAAATATGGTAAGGGAATCAGACGATCAAAAGTAATCTTATACATTTTAGTGGTATTTTCACGGAGAACTTTTTATTTTATTATAGAAAGGGCATGAAGTTTACGATTTATGTTCTGGTGTCCCAGAAAGTAGAAGAAAGTATTCAAAGTTCTCTGATCTCCTTCAAAGTAACAAATGGAAATAATTTTATGCTTGGATTAATTAAACAAGAAAGTCACTTTAAACATCAACCCACACAGGAAAGCAATCCGAGAAATCCTTAGGTGTTATGCTTTCCCAATGGAGGGAAGCCATGAATATGTTAAAACGATTTAAGGCAAGCTTTTCAAAAATGTTCAATAAACTGTTCAAGAGAAAAGGAGCATGCATAGGAATTTACGGGCCACCTAATGCCGGTAAGACAACTCTTAGCAATCGGATCCTTAAGGACTGGGTCGGGACAGAAGAAACTATGGGCTCTGTTTCTCATATCGCCCATGAAACCAGGCATGCAAAGAGAAAGAATGGAATCACTATCGAAGCTAACGGGTACACTATTAGTCTTGATATAGTAGACACACCTGGGATTGCCACGAAAATAGATTTTCACGATTTCATGGAACAAGGAATGAGTGACTCTGAATCAAAGAAAAGATCTAAAGAAGCGACAGAAGGGGTAATTGAAGCTGTCAAATGGCTCGATGACCTAGACGGCGTCATACTGGTTATGGATTCCACTGCAAATCCCTATACACAGGTCAACGTAACTGTAATAGGGAACATGGAAGCCAGGAACCTCCCGCTTTTGATTGTAGCAAACAAAGTAGACCTTCCTGATGCTGACCCTGCAAACATTAAGGAAGCTTTCCCACAGCATCCCATGGTACCAGTTTCGGCACTTGAAGGAGTCGGGATGGATTCGTTTTACGAAGCTCTGGCCAAGCAGTTCGGGTGATCAATATGCATGGAATTCAACTTGATCTGATATCTGAGGCCAGAATCTCTCAGATGGCTTCGATGGAGAAAGTCCGATACATAATTGATGAGGTGCGGAAAGGCAAAATCCTGGTGCTTGAAAAAGGCCTGAACCCTATGGAGGAAGCAAAGCTAATAGAGATGACAATGTCAGCAATCCAGCCGGATGTTTTTTCAGGCATTGAAATGCAAAGCTACCCCGCGTATTCAGACAATTCGCTGCTAGGAAAGTTTTTCAAAAAACAAAGCAGTCGGAGACTCACAGTAATAGGTCCTGCAAACCAGCTAAAAACTCTTCAAAAGGATAGTAACCTTATCAGCGCACTTGTCTCTATAAGTAAGTGAACGAAGTGGAAGCGATGCGTGCCCAAAAGACCCAAGACATGGAAGCAAAAATATCCTCTCCTCAGTCCCTAAGCTCCTTTGAAATGGGCAGGAATGACGTTAACATAGTTTGTACCTACGGGAAAATTGCTGTATGGTTTGGGAGAAAGGTTCCTGATTACATCATAGCACAGATACTCATTGGAATTTCGAAAATAGATCAATCTGCAATTCATGAATTTGAGACAATATGTAATTTTGATGATATCACGGAATATGAAAGTAAGGGGTACATATTGGTGTCTTACGGAAAAAC
>CAWKGG010000007.1:0-60232 GCA_963848985.1 uncultured Methanosarcinaceae archaeon | reverse complement strand
TCCACATGAGTTTTTTTTGGCTTATAACTTTTGCTATATCTCTATAAATCAAACTTTTTGTTGATTCATAGCACCAAAATGCTGAACCAATCAAGAAGTTTTACACCCTTTCAATATTCTCTATCTCCATTAAATCTAATTCATATTTTTCCTTTATATCTCATTGAGCTCTATTTTGGTATCATTTTTAGTTGAGTCCAAATAATTCTCAATATGTTTCTTTATGGTATAGACTTCTTCTGTAGCTGACATGGAAGACATAATTTTATTCAGGTATTTGTTTTCTTTAAGAAGTGCAATGGTCGTCGGAAAATTGATGTCAAAAATCCAGCTCAAACGAAGGAGCTTTATGTCGTTAACATTTCTAACATCTCTGTTCTTTGCCATCCGGTTATGGAGGATATCCATAATTATGGATTCTGAACATCCAGATGTATTTGGCAGATAAAGATCGAAAGCCGAATAGTGGCTTTCTCCTCCGTTAGTATAAATTTCACTCATAATTCTCAGGATATCTAGCTTATCTGCATCTCTGATCAGTTTTGAATAAAAAAGCAGTTCTATGGAGCTTTTTGGATATTTGGGAATTTCCATAAGATTATGATATTCAACGGTTTTTAAGATAAGATTTTTTTCTTTTGGTAGAAGACTGGAAAGAATTCCTGTGTTTTTCAGGATTTTCACGCCTAAAAGAGCATGGTTTTCTGATTCCGAATCTTTGAATGTCTTATATCTCACAAACTGCTCAAAACGACCAATATCATGAAATAAAGCCATTGTCTCAGCGAGCATGTCACCTTCTATTTGAATTTTCATAGATTGATTAAGTAAAGAGATATTCTCACAAACTCTCTCTGTGTGCTCAATTTTCTTTTTGATATTATCCTGAATAAAAATGTCGGAAGAAGAAAATTGATTCACATAATCCAAAAACCATTTCTTAAAAAAATCCAGATCTTTTTTTTGCATATCTAGTAATAGGATTTTCTCTGCATATATTTTATGTATTGAAGATTTCAGATTTTTTTGCTTAGGGAGAACTCGATAAATTGTGGCGTTATCATAGGGTTTGATCGTTTAATCTACACGGCTCTTATTAAGTGAGGACTCCTTATAAATTGTTCCGTTTCTATTTCTTTGATATTCTCTTCTCTTACAAATATTTTTTTAGAATCGATCGCAGCTATGTACGATATTCTGAAATAAAACAAAAATAGAACCCTTACTAAAGTTTTTCAGTAGCTCACTGGGACTAACTGATTCTAAATTTTGCCAAAAAGAATAATTAATTAAGGTTCATTAGCGGATTTTTGATCCCTATTACCAGTTTTAGTAATTAGACTTAATATATCTATAAAACTATATTTAATAAGACCTTTTTCTATATTTTTTTCTATTTCTCACTAACAAACAGCTACCTTGAAATCTTTCAGGGCTTCGAAATCTAGAGTTGCAAAATAATCCTCAATAATTTCGGGTCTCCTGTTCTACACAACGCTTCCGTCTCCACTTAAAAGAAGCTCAGCAGAGTGGAGTTTCCCGTTGTAGTTGAAACCCATGGAGTGCCTATGAGCTTTAGCATCGTGAATTCCAAGGATATTACCAATTTTGATCTCAGGGAGGAGCTTATAGACTGCGAACTTATCATCATTTCCGCATAGGCAACCAGTTACATCATACTTATGGACAGCATCTTCCTTTTCTTTACCTAGAACGGTTATATGGTGATAGGCTCCGTATATTCCAGGTCGCATCAGTTTGGCCATACAGGAGTTCATTACAACATAATACTTATAAGTTGTTTGAGATGCCTTACATGGGAAATAAGTAGCCATCGGGGCCTGTGATGACTCGGCAACATCAAAAAAAATTTAAATTTAGAGAGTCCATTTGCAGTGATTATGGGCGCATAGGATTCGTAGACACCTTCTACTACAATTTCAAAGGAGATAGGATCCTTATTTGGCAGATAAGGAATTCCTATGTCGCCACCAAAGTTCACAAATTCAAAAGTCATATCTAGTTCCTTTGAGATTTTAACTATGAGTTAAATTCTCGCGATAGATGCTCTATCAAATGTAAAACGAAGGTATATTTATGATCGGTATGCTCGGTTTAGGGTATTTAAAAGTCAGTTGTCTAAGCCTTGTTACTGTACCTCCGCACATGATGCATGCTTTCATTTACCAAAATGTTATTCTATAACTATATTATTAACGATCAATTACTTATACGAGAGATTATTGGTGATGATCCTTGAGAGTGCCTTTTTTCTTTCCAACTTAATTTTATTCTCTCCGTAATCAAAGATAGTACCTGTTATGCTAATGAAATTCCATTCTAGAATCGAAATGTTCAGAGCCTTAAAACCTACTATTTTTTGGATAAAAACTGTTGAAAACTTCAGAATTTGGGGTCCATTTTGAGAAACAGCAGTAACATTTAACTAAAGATGATGATGTAATTTTAGCTCTTAAAAGTTGGGTTCTATCAGATAAATGATGTCGCTGCATATGAATCAATAGGTAATTTATGAGTTCCTATTTATGATTAATTGATAAAGCATCTAACTTTCATAGTTGGAAGTGCACTGGATCTGAAGGTATTTGCATACAAAAAAAATAGATAAGATAAATTCAGACGTCATTGAAAAATTGCATTGAATAACATGATTCAAGCATAAGAGTTTTCCCAAAGGGCCATAGATATTTTCAGCAATAGTGGGGAAAAGTTCTATTAAAAATTTCTTCGGATTATTGTGAGCCAAAAGAGGAAACTAATCATCGAGTGAATCATCTAATTTAGTCACGTAAGATGAAAGTGATTTTGAGTTTCGGATTAAAAAATATAAGGCTCTTTGCTATTTCGGGTGAATAATTTAAAATTACTTTCTAAATGCGACACAAAAGTGATATTTGGGAACAGTTATTTAGGAAAACCTCATTTATTAACGATGTTTATCCATTTATTTTGTACTTCAAGTGCGCAATTCCGAATACTTTTATCAAATTATAGATATTATTAAGCGTATCTAAACTTATGTGCATCTGCCGATTGTAGTTTATAAATATACTTGGTATCTCCGTCAAAAAAGGTGTCGAAATGAAAATTTCTATTATAGGCTCTGGATATGTTGGAACGGTTACTGCTGCATGTTTTGCTGATGTTGGGCATGAAGTTATCTGTGTGGATATAGATGAAAAAAAAGTGCAGCAGATCAATACTGGAATTCCCCCGATCTGTGAGGAAGGTCTGGAAGAATTGCTTAAGAAATATGCTGGAAAAGGATTAATTGCAACCACTGACAATGAATACGCAGTTTTTAATACAGATATCTCTTTCATTTGCGTCGGAACCCCTTCTGAGGAAGATGGAAGTATAAACCTCTCGATAGTCAGGTCAGCGGCCGAAAGCATTGGATCTGCCCTTGCAAAAAAGAATGGTTACCATGTGGTAGTAGTTAAAAGTACGGTGATTCCCGAGACCACCGAAAAGTTTGTTCTGCCTATTCTGGAAGAGAAATCAGGAAAAGTTGCAGGCAAAGATTTTGGGATCGCTATGAATCCTGAGTTCTTGCGGGAAGGAAAAGCTATCTATGATTTTATGCACCCGGACAAAATCGTAGTTGGATCGATTGATGCAAGTTCTGGAGATCTTGTTTCGGAACTATACCTGGATTTTGAATGTGAAATAACCCGTACCAATCCCAGGACTGCGGAAATGATCAAATATGTAAATAATTCATTTCTGGCAACCAAAATTTCTTTTTCAAACGAAATTGGAAATATCTGCAAAAAAATGGGAATTGATACCTACGATATAATGAAAGCTGTGGGTAAAGACAGCCGTATTTCTCCTCGATTTTTGAATTCGGGTGCCGGATTCGGAGGTTCTTGCTTCCCAAAAGATGTTCGAGCTCTAATAATAAAAGCAAAACAAATAGGGTGTTCACCGACTATTCTTGAATCTGTGCTTTCAGTTAACGAAAAGCAGCCTCTTTTGATGGTTGAACTTCTTCAAAAGAGGGTCGGAAAACTTGAAGACAAAAAAATCGCAGTTTTGGGCCTTGCTTTTAAGAATGATACCGATGATATCCGGGAATCAAGGGCTATTTCATTGATCACCGAACTCCTGAGGCTCGGAGCTAAAGTATCTGCATATGACCCACAGGCTACTGAAAACATGAGTAGAGTCTTTCCCACAATTAGCTACCATGACAGCGCAAAAGAGGCTTTAGGAGGTGTAGATGCCTGCCTTGTTGTAACGGAGTGGGAAGAATTCAAGGAACTAGATTCAGAGTTTGAAGTAATGAAAAACAGAATTGTTATTGATGGAAGAAGGGTAGTTAAAGCAAAAAGTATTGATTATGAAGGGCTTTGCTGGTAAGTAGAAGGATCTGGTTAGAGTGAGCTCGATATTAGGAGCTCATTTAGTGATCATAGAACAAAAGTCTCTAGCTTCAAATCTTTTCGCATGAGATATTTTCTTTTGGGAAACCATTCAAGTAATAGCACTTCACATTGAAAGAGTGAAGTCTATTTATTTTGGGAAATTTTGTAATTATTCAGCCTACTAAAAAGTTAATTGATATTAGTTTAGGTATGAAGATGTATTTGATAACTAATCAACGAAAAAAAATAAAACATTATCTAAGTTATCAATTTAAAAAAACCAAATGATAAATATTTGCTCATCAAATTTTAGTAAAAAGGTCTATTGATGTTGTTTGCCTGGATCTAAAAGTTATAATATTTTTATACATACGGTTTTTTGCTCGCAGCGCCAAATGAAGGAAAAATAATTAAGGTTGACTCTATTCTAAAACTCATTTGTTTGGAGATTGTGCTTGAAGTTCAGAGAATTTGGATCCATCAACCTGAAGTTCAAGTTGATCCTTAGAGGGCAAATACGCCTTTATCCAATATTTTTTTCTGTAATCATACCTTATATTTCCATTTTTCTTTTTTAGTGGACTTTTCAGGATATCCTTTGATTTTCCAAGTGTTTCCTGCAATTACAGCATATAAGAATTTAGTTAATTCTAAAATTATTTTTATAAATCTGAAGAATATCAGTGTTTTCAAATCTCTTCAGTTCCGAAAATCATTTCTACAAATGAGGAAAATATCAAGAAAATTAGTTAAAGTAATTAAGTCATTGATTAGTATAACAAAAAAGGACTCCACTTCTGGTATATACCCAGCTGGTTTACTGTCTACTTTTTTGGAATTATGCAGTATCGTTGATATAATAACCTTATCTGATGAAGCAAGCTATCGCTATCAAAAAGGTGATAATTTTTTTCATTTTTCAACATCTTCTGATAATTCTCCTGAATATGCAACCAACGATCGAAAGTAAAATGTGCCCAAAATAAAAATTCCTCCTGAATATTCTATTTTTAATTATAGAGGATTCTAATTTACCTTGAATTTTTTTTGCTGGAAGTAGGTCCAAATCTTTCCTGCAGATTCCTTTATTTGAACTGATTTTCTCTTTTCTGGATCATTATTCCTTTATTTTCGATGTCCTCAAATAATAACGATTATAACAAAAAGCCGCATACAACATATTTAGATCCACTCTTTGAATATTAATGACAACAATTTTTCTTGCTTTGAATATTTTTGAGTTAATGCATAAACTCAGTCCCCTGATATTTTTGCACTGATCCTCTTGTTTCTTAATACATAATCCCAGATGATATTTTTACCGTTTCTGTATTGTTGCATTACAACCTTTTGATTTTGCATAAAGGATCCTCTGTCTATGCAAATTACTTCGTTTTTTCCTGATTAAATCTACCCTATACTCATAAAGTGTTACAGTGGTCGTTTTAAATTTTCTGATCAGCTAATAATTTCTGTTTATTAATGCTATGAAGCCGATATCCAAAGTATAACTTCCCACTCATTTTTATCCAGATTCAGTCCCCGATTCTCCTTGTCTTTGCGTTATTTTCTCGAAGTTTATCCTTTTTTCTATGCCCAGGACCTGAATGAGTAAAAGTAGCTTTTTGAAACATTCTCTTTTCTATTATCAAACTAAGGCAATTAAGTTGGCTCTGTAACTGTTGCTATTTTTCTTCTTCTTTGCAGTTATCAATAATTCCTTTTTGGAATGATCAGACTGCGGTGCTTTCTTGTTTGTATTCAGAAAAACCAAGGAATTTCCTGAAAGAAATTCGATCAATCATTGTTTTCAATTTAAAAGTCAGAAAGATCATGCTGTTGCTGTAAAACAAACATTTTTAACCTAAAGATTACTTCAGCTTCACGTCTAGCTTTAGAAACTTTTTGTTAAAAAGCATTGGCTCAAAAATATAAGAAAAGATTTCTAATCAAATAAGTAATTAATTTCAAAAAGTTTTTCTCAACTGACTGAAGACGTTTGCGTTCTTCTTTAATAGCAAAATCAGTGAGAGTTTTCATGAGTAGAAATAATTGTTAGGAGAGTTAGCTTCTTCAATGCTCAAATGCATAGAAGTTTATCAAAATTCCAGTAATTATTTTTGAGTGAGACTATTTTTTTCTCCCAGAAAAGGAGAGCTGAAAGCTTTCGTTTATGGTTTTGAAATATATGATAAACTCGTATCCAGAGATTGTATTTTAGAAAATCACTCATTATAAAACAGAAAGTTCTGTAAAATCTGTTCTCTACCCTTTAGTCTTCTTTTCTGATTAATGGCTCATCACTATATACTTGTTTACTGTGATCAATTTCACATTTATATCGATGAGCATTGCATATTTTTTTGATGAGTTGATTATTTTATAATATACAGAATGTACAAGTTTTCACCGATTAATGCTAGTAAATGCAAAAAAGTATTAAAAAAGAATAGTAAAATTCAATAAATTAGCTTCTTATCGAATTTAAATTTAAACTAATTTGAGAAATTATTTAGTAACGTGCCAAATTTTCTGTAAATTTAAAGTCTAATTTTTGTGCATTGTGTATAATTTAGTCTTATGATCCAGAAATTTCTTGTCAATAATTTATTCAGATTTATAATTTAACAGAAATATCAGCACATCGTACACTAACTAAATTTTTTAAATTTATATCTTTACAATAAAGTTATTTTCTTTAGATTGAAGTTATACAAGCTAAAACACATTTTCCTTAAAATGTAAAACGCTTTTCTGTTATTATTCTTTAAGCTGTTACCTTAATCAAAAACAAAAATTCGATCTTCCGAACAGATAATAAATTCAATCAACAGAATTATTATTTAATCTATAATGCCAGAAAAATTTCCAGAATTCGTTCGTTGTAGAGAGAAAGTATGTAACCATTGTGTCTGATCAGACTTCTGAGAAATAGAAGAAGTAATCCTCCGAATTTATCCAAAAATTACAGTATGTGTGGATAAATATATATAATTTATTCGCATATCAAAGTATTAAATTAATTTAAAAGTAGATGGCCGGAGAAAAACGTCGTTTGTCTAATCCTTGAAAGATTAATTGGGGCCTAAGCTGATATTGTCGAATTTGATGATCCCATGTAGGAAGTAATATGAAAGTAGTAATTCCCGCCGCAGGAGCCGGAAAACGTTTGTTTCCGCATACCCATACTAAGCCAAAGCCAATGGTTTACATTGCCGGAAAACCAATTATTGGTCATATTCTCGATAGAATGATCGAGCTCAAACCTGAAGAACTTCTAATTGTAGTTGGGTATTACAAAGAACAGTTAATTTCATACATTGATAGATATTATAAAGACAAGTTTAAGATCCGCTACGTAGATCAGCAAGAGATACTCGGGCTCGGTCATTCTGTTTATGTCACAAAGGATCTTGTTTTCGGCTCGGAAATCCTGATTACTCTTGGGGACATGATTTTCAAGTCTGGGTACTTGGAATTTTACAAATGTCATGCTGAAAATGGGAAGTGTTCAGGTTCAATTGGAGTTCGAGAAGTCGAAGAACCACAAAAATATGGAATTGTTGAACTGGAACCATCTTCTTCCTATATTCGAAGATTTGAAGAAAAGCCTGAGAAGCCAAGTTCAAATTTGGGGATTGCAGGTGTTTATTTTGTGAAGGACACTCCTCTGCTTTTTGAGGTTCTAGATTGGATGATGCGAAACAAAATTACAAATAGAGATGAGTATCAGCTGACGGATGCCCTTCAAGAAATGATACGGAGAGGGAGCAAGTTTAAGGCTTTTGAAGTGTCAAGCTGGTATGACTGTGGGCACGCCAGGTCTTTAATCGAAACCAATAGGGTATTACTGGAGGAGAATAATCCTGGTTCTGTTTCTAGCTATGTATACGATTCTGTGATTATTCAGCCTGTGGAAATCTGGAAAAACGTTAAAATTATAAATTCTGTAATTGGCCCATACACTTCCATAGCCGATGATACAGTTATCAAAAATTCAATTATTTCAAATAGCGTCATTGGTTCTAGAACCAACATATCGAATTTAAATCTTGAATCCTCGATTATAGGTGACGATGCAAACCTTGTCGGTAAACACAATTCTCTAAATATAGGCGATTACTCGTCAATAGAGTTTTAAGGAAGGGTACTATGAAATCAATTATTACAGGTGGTGCAGGTTTTTTGGGCTCATACCTTTGCGATTATTTACTCGAAAAAGGTCATGAAGTAATCTGTATTGATAACCTTATCACAGGAACTACAAAAAATATTGAGCACATAAACTCGGATAGGTTTACTTATATCCGACATGACGTCACAAAGCCAATATACTTCGGTGATAAAATTGATTATATCTTCCATTTTGCAAGTCCGGCTTCTCCGATTGATTATCTTGAATTGCCAATCCATACCTTGAAGGTCGGAGCTCTAGGGACTTATAATATGCTAGGGCTTGCTAAAGAGCAAAGAGCACGTTTTTTGTTGGCTTCGACTTCTGAAATTTATGGTGACCCACTTGTAAATCCACAGCCTGAAACTTACTGGGGCAATGTAAATTCTGTTGGACCGAGAGGTGTTTATGATGAAGCAAAACGGTATGCAGAAGCGATTACAATGGCATATTATCGCTATCATGAGATCGATACGCGGATTGTTCGGATATTTAATACATACGGTCCACGGATGCGTGCAAAAGATGGACGTGTAGTTCCGAACTTCATTAACCAGGCGCTTAACGGAAAAGACATTACAGTATACGGAGATGGATCGCAGACCCGCTCTTTTTGTTACGTGTTAGACTTAATAGAAGGGATTTACGGGTTGATGATGTCTGACTTTATCGAGCCTTTGAATCTCGGTAACCCAGAAGAGTTGAGCGTGTTGGAATTTGCAAAAATAGTTATCGAGCTTACTGGCAGCAATTCTCAGATAATTCATCAGGCTTTACCTCTAGATGATCCAAAAATTAGAAGACCCGATATTACAAGAGCTAAGGAAATTTTGAGATGGCATCCAAAAATTGGATTAAGAGAAGGGTTGAAGAAAACGATCGAATACTTCGCTAAAGAAGTAGGGAGTTAAAACATGAAAACTTATCTAATAACGGGTGGAGCTGGTTTTGTAGGTTCGAATCTCGCCATTGAATTTAAAAACAATAACTCTAATATTCGGGTTATTTCTTTAGATAATCTTCGCAGGAGAGGGTCTGAACTTAATATCCAAAGACTTGTAAATAATGGTGTTGAATTTGTTCATGGGGATATTAGAAATAAGGAAGATCTCGAAGATCTGGGAAGAATAGACGTTTTAATAGAATGTTCAGCAGAACCATCGGTTCTTGCTGGTTTTAATTCGTCGCCGAATTATCTTCTTAATACAAATTTAGTGGGCACAATAAATTGTCTAGAATACGCGAGGCAATATAAAGCTGATTTTGTATATCTGTCTACAAGTAGAGTATATCCGCTTAAAATAATAAATAATTTAAATTTCGAAGAAGCACCTACTCGTTTTAATCTCTCAGTCATGCAAAGCAGTCCTGGTGCTTCTTCAGAAGGGATTTACTGAAAAACTTCCACTAGATGGCTCTCGCACATTATATGGTGCTACTAAGCTGGCTTCAGAATTAATAATACAAGAATATAGTGAAATGTATGGGGTTCGAACGGTCATCAATCGCTGTGGAGTACTTACAGGATCCTGGCAGATGGGCAAGGTTGATCAGGGGGTTATAGTCTTGTGGGTAGCCAAACACTACTTCCGTCAACCTTTAAGCTACATAGGATTTGGTGGGGAAGGAAAACAAGTAAGAGATATACTTCATGTGAGAGATCTGTATTGCTTATTGGATATCCAAATTAGAGATATTGACATGCATAATGGCGAAATATATAATGTTGGGGGAGGAATGGAACAGAGTATCTCTTTGCTGGAATTAACAAATCTATGCCAAAAATATGTAGGAAACAAAATTTCAATAAAAAGTATTCCAGAAAATAGGATGGGAGATATTCGAATATATATAACTGACAACAGTAAGATTACAAAAAAAACTGGCTGGAAGCCTAGAATTACTACCAATGAAATCATAGAAGAAATCGCAGATTGGATAAGAGATAACTCCGAAAAACTTCAACCAATACTTTCATAATATAAGGAGGTTTAAAAATGAGTGTTGCTTTAGTTACAGGTTCTGCAGGGTTAATAGGGTCTGAAACGGTCCGATTTTTTAGTAAGAAAGGTTTTGATATTGTTGGAATTGATAACAACATGAGAATGCAATTTTTTGGAGAGGAAGCTTCCACAGAATGGAGCAAGGTGAAACTTGAGGCTGAAATTGATAATTATAAACATTACAACGTAGATATAAGAAATAAAACTGATGTTGAGAATGTTTTCGAAACATATTCAGACGACATTAAAATCATCATTCATACCGCAGCCCAACCTTCCCATGACTGGGCCGCAAAAGATCCGTTTACAGACTTCACGGTAAACGCAAACGGAACCCTAACACTCCTCGATACTACCAGAAAATATTGCCCTGAAGCCGCATTCATTTTTACGTCTACTAATAAGGTTTATGGAGACACTCCAAACGGCCTACCATTAGTGGAACTTGAAACTAGATGGGAGCTAGATGAGTCACATCCATATTATAAAAATGGAATAGACGAGTCAATGAGTATAGATCAGACAAAGCACAGTCTTTTTGGTGTATCAAAGCTTTCAGCTGATGTACTTGTCCAGGAATATGGCAGGTATTTTGACATGAAAACGGTTTGTTTTAGAGGTGGCTGTCTTACTGGTCCGGGTCATTCCTCTACTCAACTCCACGGATTTTTGGCGTACTTGATGAAGTGTGCAGTTACTGGAAGAGATTACACGATATTTGGATACAAAGGCAAACAGGTGCGAGATAATATTCACAGTTATGATCTTGTTAATGCTTTCTGGAATTTTTACCAAAAACCAAAAAAAGGAGAAGTTTATAACATTGGGGGAAGTCGCCATTCTAACTGCTCCATGCTTGAAGCAATCGAAATGTGCGAAGAAATTACAGGAAAAAAAATGAACTATTTCTATACCGATGATAATAGAATAGGTGATCATGTCTGGTGGATTAGTGATACTAGTAAGTTCAAGGCTGATTATCCAAAATGGGACTATAAATATGACTTGAGGGACATTCTGATTGAGATTTATCAGAGTAACACTATTGAACAAGTTTTAAGCTATCCAATAAGAAGGAATGCATGAGCATGTCCAGCAAAAAAAATAAACTATCAATCGTAATCCCAGCTTACAACGAAGAAGATAATCTCCCTTATTTATTTGAAAAACTTATTCCCGCTCTGGAACAGTACTCCGAAACCAGTAATTTTGAGCTTGTGGTTGTAAACGACAACAGCAAGGATCATACAGGAGAAGTTATTGAAACTTTCTCAAAAAAAGATCCGAGGATCAAGCCTGTACATAGAACAACTGCCCCTGGCTTTGGCAACGCGATAAAAACTGGATTTGAGAATGCTTCAGGCGACATTATAATCCCTATGATGGCTGACCTTTCAGATGATCCACATGACGTTCTAAAACTCGTCGGCAAAATTAATGAAGGGTATGACATTGCTTATGGCTCAAGATTTTGCAAAGGAGGTTCAACTGAAGGTTATCCTAGAATGAAGATGCTCGCAAATAGGGCCTTTAACAATTTAGTGTGCATTATGTTTGGAATTCGGCATAAGGATGTAACAAATGCTTTTAAAGCATATCGAAAAGAAGTGCTGAATGCTATCGGTATTGAGAATATAGAAGCAAATGGCTTTGATTTAACTGTAGAAATCCCATTAAAGGCCCATATTTTAGGATTTAAAAGTGCTGAAGTACCTGTGACATGGCATGGAAGAAAAAGAGGAGAAGCTAAACTGAAGTTGTCAGAAAACGGCCATAGATACGGGTCAAGACTGCTAAATATGTTTTTTTTAGGAAATATAGTCGGGCTTCGAGATTTATTTGGTTCAATAACAAAAGGTTCTCAACAAAACTTTCTTATTGCAACCTTTATAGGGCTCTTTTTATTTGCTGTAATATTTTCACTTTCAGGTTTTTCAAATATTTATAAAATTCTCTCCAACGTATCTTTTGGATACTTTGGAGTTGCATGTTTTATGGTTTTAATAACATTTTTGTTCCGCACATGGCGTTGGAGTGTACTTCTTCGAACGACTGGTTACGCTATACCCATAGATACTATTTTTAAGTGCATAATGTTTAGCTGGTTAGTAAATTACATCCTGCCTGCAAGAATAGGAGATTTTGCAAGGGGAATGGCGCTTAAAACTACAGAAAAAACTCCACTTAGCGTTAGTCTTCCAACCATTTTGGTCGAAAGAGCCATGGATCTTATAACTCTTGCGATGATGTTAGGTGTAACTCTTTACTTCTTTGCTAGAGATAGCCCTTTGTTTTCAATAGGTTTTAGTGCTTTCTTGATCGGGGTAAGTTTAATTATTTTACTTCTTTTGGTGTCAAAATATGATTATATAATCTTACAGAAGTTTGAAACTCGCTTTCATTTTTTAAAAGAAACTCTTCCAATATTAAAAGAGGGAATGAACAATTTGTATAAGAATCCTCAAGCTATTTTACTTTGCTTTATGCTGTCTATACCCGTATGGTTTTTTGAAATTTCAAGTATATTTTATTCTGCAAGAGCTATACATTTTAAACTGGGTTTTACACTGGCAACTTTGGCTGGAATCTCAGCATTTGTTGCACAATCGTTACCTAGTACGCCTGCAGGGATTGGTGTGCATGAGGGAACTATTGCAGGTGTACTCATGTATTTTGGGATCAACACGAGTTTCGGAACCTCAATCGCGCTAGTAGATCACTTTGCACGGGGTTTGGTTACATATGTTGTTGGAAGTGTTTCAGCGATCCACATCAGTCTAAATTCAAGGGAGTATTTCTCTGGGTTGAATCTAAAAACTGAAGAAACTAATGAATAATTAATTTTGGCTGAATCTCAAAAATAGAACTTAGGGCCCGTTACGAAATTACTTAGTGTTGCAGCAATTTAATTATTGGACATAGTATTTAAGTAATTTCTAATCAGCATAAAAGGATTCAGAGCTTATCGAGGTGATCAATAATTTAATTTCTGAGACACTATTAACAAATAATTATTTTTGGATTAAATCAATGAACTTGCTTATAAACTGGATAAACATGGTCTAACTAAATGCAGATGCTGTTTAGCTGTGGGTACTCAGATAACATAGTGATAAAGCTGAATCAACTTGAAAAGCTTAAAAAAATATATCATAACCGATTTTCTCAAGAAGAATTTGATTTTAGGGCAAAAATGTAGAAACCTTTATGTTAAATTTTTTTCCAAAAATACGTCCCTAAGATTGTAATGTTGTAGATGTAGCTTCGGATTATTGTGAATTCATCAATTCTCTTAAATCACAAAAAAATGGTTTTGGACAGAAACCTCAACATAAATAATTTCGATAAATCAGATATCGAAATCATACTATCAACATCTAACAACTAAGGAATGCTCTGATAAATCGAATGACAACTTTGCAATGAGTTTGTCGGAGAGAATAGAGAGCTGAGAAGGTCATTTATAAAAAAAAGATGCACTTTTGCCTATACAAAGGTTATATTTAAAGACTTCAATAAATCCAAAATCTGTTGAAGTGCCTGGAGCAAGAAAGTAATGGTGGAAAGTATGAAAATATCGTCATGGCATATTATTGAAGCAAATACTCCTTACTTCAACAGAACACCCACCAACAAAAAAACAAACTACTAAAGTCGCTCTACAACTAGACCAACACCACAATATTTCATTCATAAAACAAAAAAATACACCTGTATAAAATAAGCATAAACATTTAGATGGAGATTAAAAAATGAATTTATTTCAGCTTGGAACCAGCGACAAACGTTTCAAAGTAAAATCAGATAGATTATCTCGAGATGGTGTTGAACAATTTGAAATACTAAATGAAACCAAATTAATCATAAATGAAAAATTATACTACCCATTACTTCAATATTTTTTACATTAAGAAGAATATAGATTTAATTTTTTTTAGCTCCACTCTTATTAGCACTCACTCATATTTTTAGACTAATCTATATTAAATTATTTTGAGTCAATGTTATCTTCTGGGATCAATGGGAGTTTGTACCTTTATTATAAAAAATGTATAACACAGTATGATTCTTTTTTCCCTTTCATAGGAATAATAAAATAATGAGGATTTCGATAAACTTCGGATTTTATTTCTTAGCAGTAATTTCTCATATCTTCCCCTCAATTTCTCTATTTAATTCCTCTTTTTGGCTTTACTTATTCTCAATTCTTTGATTTTAAAGATAGCTTCCGCTATCTTCAATATACTTTTTTTATTTTCAATGTCCTCAATTGATGGAGATTATAACAAAAAGCCGTACACAACATTTTTAGATTTACTCTTTTAACAGTAGTAACAAAAACTCTTCCTGCTTTGAAAATTTCTTTCGTTACTGAATAAACTCTTTCCCCTGGAACTCTTTTTGAGCTAATTCTCTTATTTCTTAATATATCCTTTATTCCCAGCGTATGTCCTTTGACTGCTCTTTTCATTGTTGCATTATACCCTTTCGTTTTTGCTCCAAAGTATCCTCTGTCCCTATAAACCACTTCATTTTCCTCTGTCAAATCTACATACGAATCATGTACTGACGCAGTTGTTGTTTTGAATCTTCTGATCAGCTCATAATCTCTGTCTATTATATTATGAAGCTTATATCCAAAGTGAGACTTACCTCCCTTCTTTGTCCATGTTCCGTCTCTGCTTTTCTTCTTTGTTTCATTTCCTCGAGGTTTCTCTGCTTTTGCATGTCCTGGATCTGAATGGATAAAAGTAGCATCCTGAATCATTCCCTGCTTTATCTGTAAACCCAGAGCATCAAGTTGGCTTTGCAACTTTCCCCATATTTTCTTTGAAATTCTCGATAATTCTCTCCCTAAATAGCCATACAGTAGTACTGTCAGGTATGTATTCCGGAAATCCAAGGAATTTCCTAAAAGAAATTCGATCTATACACTGTTTCTCAAGTTCAAAATCAGAGAGCCCATGCCATTGTTGTAAAACAAGCATTTTGAACATCACAATGACATCAGTTTCAGGTCTCCCTCCTGAAACGGTTTTGTTAATATACATAGACTCAAGAATAATACGAAAACGTTTTCCAATCAATTAAGGAATCAATTTCAGCAAGCTTATCTCCAACAGATTCAAGACGTTTATACTCTTCTTTAAGAGCAAAATCAGTAAGAGTTTTCATGAATATACATAAATATTGACAAATTTAAAGTCAACCATGCTCAAGAGCATGGAGTTTATCGAAATTCTCCTTATTTTTTGTAGCAAAGTAAAGGGGCTAGAACAAAACTTGGATGGAAAACAAAGGTTAGTTTCGAAGAACTGGTCAGAATGGTGGTAAAAAGTGACTTGTTAGAAATAGAGCCTTTAAATGAAAAAAGTTATTCCCACGCAAGAATGATGGAAAAAAATGATTTGTGACAAATATTTGTGTGGTTTGGATCTTTTTAATTGAAAAGTTAAATTTTTTAGAATGGAAGTTAAATGCAAATTTTTAAAAGAAATTTTTAAAAGAGATCCCAAAAAAACTCATTTTTGGTCTGTTAATTATATGGAATATATTAGCAATTCATTGAAGTCAAAGATTTAATCAAAATTTTCTTAAATTTGCTCAAGTTTTCTTCAATTCATTGAGCCATACAAAGACTAATTTTAAATTATTTTTTTTGTTATTCAAGGGTTACTTCTAATTCTCAAATTAGTCATTTATATGTATTGAGCAAAATATATTTATTGAATGTATAATAAGTGCCCTATTGAACAAAGGATTTTCTTTAACAATTTAATTGGGTCATTAAAGTAGAACAAGATACTCAATTTTAACAGAAATGATATTTCATAGGGTTTCAGAATTTCATCAAGTATCGCTGATACTCAGTAAAGTTCCACAATTTTTCACGAGTTTTGAAGAAATCTCACTATATTACTTTTGAATGATATAATGCATTTGGTGCAATATAAGCTCTGTAGAGATTAATATATGTATAATAACATCTTGAAAAACAGTATTTGTTTGGTACTATCAAAAATATTATTGTAGCCAGTTGGAGTATAACAGATGATGCAATTAAATACTATTTTCAGGAACCTTAGTGGAAGCTGAAGCAGAGTCTAAATCATTTAGATTAAAGAAATGTGATCAACAAGAATCGATGATTTTTACGTTTCAATAAACTGAGAGGGTGGCCCTGAGAAACTCTCTTCAATAGGAATGAAACTTTATCTTTTCGTCAAAAATGATTTGACGGAATTCAAAAATTTCATATAGCCTGTCTCGAATTTGTCAGTTTTTAACCAAAAAGCCTAAAAATGAGGTTTTAATATGAAGTTTTTGTTCCATTTTAGCATTTTTGGGGTCATGGAATTGGAATCAGGTGTAAAGTCGGAGAAATTCATAAGAGGAAGATTGTTGAGACAGAGACATTCTCGGTTGATAATGTATAAAAATAATTAATGAAATAATTGAAATTATGATCGCATAAGACTGAAAGATTACAGGAGGGACCGATTTAGTCATGCACTTTAATTCTTAAATTTATTAGAAAAATGATTTTTAGAATCTTTCGAAAAAAGGTTGTCCCATCGTTGGTTAGTTACTGGAATTATAGACATGAAAAAGATTTTAAGATGCAATCATGAAAAACTTCAGTTTTTGGTTTTTTTTTGTTTACAACTTGAACTCAAGTCGATTTTGAGCTCGCTTGAATGAGCAAATCAAATCAAATTGACTGTATACTCACAAAAAACAATTCGTGCTACTGAACCGCAGATCCGCTGGCGAAACTATTTACGCTAAGATCCATCCCTCAAATCCATTCATAATTCATCAAAACTTCGGGATTAAGACTCTGAATCAAGCTATTTTCCACGTATCCAAAAAAAAGGCAACCTTTGCAATTTTCCACAATCTTGTTTCTACGCTCGTTCGAGTTTTTCCATACACTTTCAAAACCATCCAACATTAAATTCCCAAGAGGCTCATTTTGCACACGGCATATCTCAAGAGTGCAGTCATGAGTCACATTCATAATAAAACCACTTGCTCTGCATTTGTAGTCCATTTTCCCTTCTCTGACCATTCGAAGGTAGGTTTTGGAATTAATGATAGGATAATCTTGCCCTTTAAGCTCTATTATACGGTCAACTGTTCTGCGAAACTTTTTAATATCACGAATTCCGATTTCATCCCAGACTTCATCACTGATGCCTGGGAACTTGTGGATAGGCTCAAAAGAAACTTTTAGTTCCAGCTCTTTTGCAAGAAAAATAAGAGTTTCAATGTCTTCAAGATTTTTCTCCATGAGTACGCAATTCATTAGAATAGGATTTTTCTGATTCTGGAGTTTCCTAAACTTAATGGCTTTTTTTATCCCCTTTAGCAATGTTTCGAAATCTGTCTGCCGGATTTCTTTATAGCTCTTTATTCCATCCACGGAAACAGAAAGATAATCCACATCTCCAAGTTCTTCAGCTCTTTCGTAGAGCAGCTTTCCGTTTGTGATCATTGAAGTTATCATTCCAAGCTCTTTGACGTGAGCCATAATCTTTGGCAGATCTTTTCGGAGAAGAGGCTCTACTGTCCAGGCATTATAAACCCCTATCCCAAATTCTTTTGCATTATCTAAGAGCCTAAAAACCTCTTCCTTTGTAGGCTCATCCCCTACTTTTTTCCAGTGCTCACAAAAACTACAGCTCATATTACATTGGGCATTTAAAGCGTGTGAAAGGACAAAAGGGCGTTTTTTGACTTTAATCTGCCAGAGTGCCTTTGATATGAGGAATGGGTCAAATCGAGACATAAGAATCCTTATCTGTTTTAGTGGAAAACCTATACACTACAAATAAAATAATGTTATTTATGTGTTTTTTTGCTATATTTCCGTTTTTATTACCAGATTATGTGGCAGATATAAGTCTAAAAAATTTTAATCTGATTGTCTTGAAAAAAAATAATGTCGTGGTTTAAATTGAAAAAAGTTATTTTCAAAATCTATAATCCAAAATAATAATTAAATTATGCTTAAAAAGACATTCTACAGATGTACACGGACGTAGAATTTATTTCCATTTGTGCACTGTTATTCATTGAAAACTGGATTAATTTTCAACCTACTGGCTTATTGGAAAATCACTTTCATTCTTGTGCACATCTGCGGAAAGTGGGCTTGATGAATGGGACTAGAGCAAAATGACTATTGTGATAAGCTCGATATTTTAAAGGATCCTTAAAATGCAACTTTGTGAATCAATCTCGCCTATTTCACAATCTCCTTAATGTCTGTCTTTACCGTGACCTTTTGTTTTATGCCCACTTGCTTTTGATTTGTGGCTGCTAACTTTTGATTTGTGGTTGTGACCCTTGGATGTTGAATGCCTGTGGCTCTCATGTATAAAATTTTCATTGCAGCTGTAACATCCTTGTTCAAAGCTTCCATCTCCAAATCTTCCAGCTCCTATATTCCTCGCTCCAATGTTAAAAGCTCCGATGTTTCCAGCTCCAACGTTTCCATATCCAATATTCCCAGCTCCGATGTTTCCAGCTCCTACATTTCCAGCTCCTACATTTCCATTTCCATAGTTTCCATTTCCATAGTTTCCATTTCCATAGTTTCCATTCCCTAAGTTTCCATCTCCAATATTCCCAGCTCCAATATTTCCAGCCCCAATGTTCACGATTCCAATGTTTTCATATCCAATGTTTCCAGGTCCAATATTTCCGGCTCCAATGTTTCCAGGTCCAATGTTTCCAGGGCCACAGGTTCCAGGGCCACAGGTTCCAGGTCCAAAGTATCCAGGTCCAATGTTTCCAGGGCCACAGATTCCAGGTCCATAGTATCCAGGTCCAATGTTTTCAGGGCCGCAGGTTCCATTTCCATCTCCAAATGCATCACTTTGATCAGCACTTACTGATATAACTGTCATTTGCATTATGAAAGATATTGCCATCAAAATGGTCAATGTAGTTATTATTCTTCCAAAAATTTGTTTCCCCATTATTTACACTCTCCTTATTTTTGCTCAATTTAATACAATCCTAAATCTGTTTGTTTTTTAACCAGCTTCCCGTCAGAGGCATCCCATAAGCGATATTCACCAATTTCGCATCCATATTAAGCCCTATAGACTACGATTGTAAATTCGATCATCGACTTAGATGTCAAGGAAGGTGATTTCATTTGTATCGTCAGACTATTATTATTGCAAGAATATAATATACGTAGAAATATTAATTCTTATCTATATTAAGCTAAATATAAAAATTATTAATATTATATTCCTCTCGCAAAAATTAATAACATCAAAAACTTGGAAAAATGTATTTATCATCAACTACCTAAATCTCTAAAAAAATCATGAATCTAAAGTCGAAGAATGGGAATCAAAGAAAAATAAAAAGTGAGGGAAATCTATTACTTCATCTTCTTTTTAAGTACTTATAAAATAACAGATGATTAAATCAAAAATTTACATTTAAAAATAGATATATTTTTAAGATTCTAAAGATTTTTGATAACCTATGACTTTAAAGAGTCGATTACATTTATTTATAAAAATATGCCAAAATAAGGGTTTATCTGAGTTATCATATTGAAATATCAAGATAACAAAAGATAATTTTCTCCAAAGTAGAGTTTTAAAATCCTTCTTTATATGAAACTATTAAGACTGTAGTAGGCTTATCGGTTATTAAAAATTAAACTTTTTTCAATCCCATAATTCGTCCATCTCAACTTTGAAGCCATGATCAATTTAAGTCAATTCGCAGATTCAAAAGCTTGGGAAGGTAAAAGCGCCGCTCTAGGTATATTGAATAAATTTGATGAAGTAATAACACTTATGACACAGCAATTGAAATTAACCTGCAGGATCCAGATGCTTTGAAAAGCAAAGAAACTCTATCTAAACAGATAAAATAAATCTGATTTGTAGATTGAATAGTTATTTAATTTTCATTTATTTTTATCATTCGCAAACATAATATTTTTTTCAGCTCTGTTAATTTTCCATTTACTTATCCCTACTCTAACTATTTTCAGTAGCTGTCTATTCAAGTTCAAAGTTGCAATTGTATACATACTTCAAAAAAGAATATGCAAAAGATCTTATAAATTTTTATATCATATATATACAAAATTTTGATAAACTCCCAAATTTCGTTATGCGCTATATTTTAACAAACTTCTCAAACTTGAAGGGTAGTTGAATGAATGAAAACCGGAGAAATTTCGGGCGAAAGAAAGCTGAAGAAATAGTTTTTTGAAATAAAAGGATAGGAACATACCTTGATGCAGTGCCAGACCTGATTGCCATATTAGATACTGAATTTCGAATTGTTCGTGCAAAAACTTCGTGGTAGCAAGTTTGGGGGTGATATCAAAAGAGTGTATTGGATTGACTTGCTACCGTGTTGTCCATGGAACGGATGTACCTCCCTTTTGTTGCCCGGAAAGGCAGTTGCTTAGTGATGGGCTTGAGCATACTGTAGAAATTTGTAAGGGATCTCTTGGTGGTTATTTTATAGTAAGCGTCTCGCAACTGCATGATTCAGAAGGAAAACTCACTGGGTGCATTCATGTTGGCCATAATATTAACGAGCGAAGAGAAGCAGAGGAAACTTTAAAAAAGAATATGATAATTTAGATAAATTCGTTAAAGAAAGAACAAATCAGCTTGAAAAAGCTTGTAACTAGCTAAACGAAAGTGAAAAAAGGCTTGCTGAAGCTCAAAAAATGTTTTATATTGGGAATTAGGAATTGGATCTTATAACTGATAAAATATATTTGTCTGACGAATTGTATCGTATTTTTAAATACACTTCACGAGAATTAGTCTCAGCTTACAATGAATATTTAAGTTATGCGCACCCCAAAGATCAAGCTCATGTGGATAATGACTTTAATAAAGCTATAAATGGAGAACTCTGCAGTATTGATCCTAGAATTATCGTAGCTAATGGGGAAGAACGCGAAGTCCATTTACAATCCGAAGCTATTTTTGATGAAAAAAAGATCCCTATTAGATTGAAGGGAATAGTTCAGGATATTACTGAACGTAAAAAAGCCGAAGAGAAAATTCAGAGCTTAGCAAATATTGTGAAATCATCAAATGATGCCATTATTACTACATCTCTTGGTGGTATTATTTCTAGCTGGAATCAGGTGCAGAGCAGATTTATGGTTATTCATCGGAAGAAATTATAGGAAAAAGATTTATCGATACCGCACAGATAATCTCAAAGATAAAACAAATAAATTAATTGAGAAGGTTAAGCTAGGAAGATATCTCGAAAACCTTTGAAGTCATAGCAGCGCTTATATTTCCAGTACGCTACCAAAAACTACTTTAAATCAAACAAATAATTCCTTTAATGTATTTAAGACTAAGATTGAATAAATAAAAATAAATGGAATATTTAGAGGGGCATAGAACTGACGGAGAAATATATATCTGGTAGTCTTTTAATGGGAACATTAATGGGAATAGTAGCTGGGATAGGTGTGGGTTTGATTGCAGGAGTTGTGCTGAAGTATATCTATGATTCATATCTTAAGGAGCGACCTATGCGCAAAGAACTTAAATATATTCTGAGAAAAGCTTTTAAAAGAAGTAATAAATGCATTATAATGTGATCAAAGGTATTCTCTGAAAGAAAACATGCTTGTGTCAAGAAAATCTAGTTATTGATCCAAATAAGGATCTTCGTTATGGTCGATAAAGCATCTAGAGTTATTTAGTTTGAAACGCACAGATATGAAAGCTTTTACGCATGAAAATACAAATAAGGTAAATTCAAAATTGACTGCGCAATTGCCTTAATAAAATGAGTCTGATATAATATTTTTCAAAAATATCATGGAATTTAGTTCTCATCTCAAGATCCTCCATAAATTTGTACAAAAAGGGAAACTATTAAAACTGGGAAGAAGAAACAGATACCATTTTCACTATTGCTCAGTGAATCATTTTGTTAATCTTATTTCCTTTAGCTCTAAGATATTGATCATTTTTGTATATTTATATCATTTCCGAATCAAAAGTTTATATTGTGTCAAAATAGAAATCAGCTAACTAATTTTTGGTGAGGTAAATAGTTATAAAGAAAGACCAGATATCTGAAATTAAGCTCATTCCATTTCATACCTGAAATATTTGACCTAAATGATAGCTGACAGAAATTTATGACAAGAATGACAACTAAATTATTCACAAATCTCTTCAGGTAAAAGCATTGCTTAGTTGATAAAAATCCGTTCGACAAATTTTCGTAGAAAAAGTGTCTATATAAGAGAGATCCTGGACACAGATAGATCTCATAGCGCAAAATTGAGATTTCAGCCATTTATGGATCTTATAAAACAACTTAACTACGAAATCGAAGCTTTAGATACATAAATTTTCAATGATGCTTAAGAAAACACAAAATCGAGATGGAAATTTTAATATCATTTTCGAGTATTAGGAAGATTGATGCATCAACTCTGATTACTGAAATTTGCAATTCCACGGATTTTTCTTCAGAATATAAGCTTGCATAATGGTTTTAGGTTGTTCCTAATGTATGCCAGTATGCTGATAAATTTTACAACTGCATAAATATAACGAGATGATCTAAAGTAGCAGTGTGGATTCGAATTCAGATTGCTCAGGCAGTGGCAAGAAAGAAAAATAGCAAGCTAAAAAAAATTGCCGAAATAAGAAATCAATTGGATGCTCAAAAGCAATTAATGCTCTAGCAAGAAAAATTGCACAATTATATAACATCTAAATATAGATGATGATGCAGTACGCACAGCAGTTCATTTAGACGAAGAATACAAAAAAAATGGAAGATATAGGACTTGAATCCATATCTGAGACTATAAGAAGTATATGGAAATCTCCGAAGAACTGAAAACTTTTTTTATAGTTTGTAAATTTGAAAGTCGATGGCTGAAAAATAAGGAGTAGAATTTATGGCAAAACTATCGCTTTTTCTTGGCTGCATCGTACCCAACCGTTACCCAGGAATTGAGAAAGCAACGAAACTCTGCCTGCAGAAGCTCGAGGTCGATGTTTGCGACTTGCCAGGGGCCTCTTGTTGCCCTGCACCTGGGGTGTTCAAGTCCTTTGACAAAGCAACATGGCTTGCGTTAGCAAGCCGAAACATAGTTTTATCGGAAAAACTGGGAAGGGATATCCTGACAATCTGTAATGGCTGTTATGGCTCCCTAGCAGATGCTAACATAGAACTTAAAAAGGATCCCGAAATGAGAGCCTATACAAACAACTGCTTGAAAGGAATTGGCATGGAATTTAAGGGAACTATAGAAGTAAGGCACATAATAGAGTTTCTATACAAGGAGTTTGGGACTGATAAACTAAAGGACTATGTTACAAGGCCCCTTAACTTAAAAGTGGCCCTTCACTATGGATGTCACCTGATAAAGCCCTCAAAAGACCGAAAGCTTGGAGAAACGGAATATCCAGTTTTCTTTGATGAGCTTGTTGAAGCCATAGGTCCAAAAAGCGTGGACTACAAAGACAAAATGATCTGCTGCGGGGCAGGAGGTGGAGTCCGTTCAGGACACGCTACCGAATCTATGGGAATACTTGAGCGTAAACTTGCCTGCATTCAGAAAGCAGAGGTGGATTGTATTGTCAATGCATGTCCCTTCTGCCATCTCCAATTTGACAGGGGACAGCTTGCAGTCAATGAAAAATTCGGAACAAATTACTCGATACCTGTACTTCACTATTCTCAGCTTCTTGGACTTGCACTCGGCTTTTCTCCAGAAGAACTGGGTATATTGCAAAATGCAGTTCAGAACACTGAATTTATTGCAAAAATCAATGAAATTACTACGGTGTAAGGCAAAAGGTTTTGAAGTAAGAGGTTTAGGAATTAAAATAAGTAAAACAAAGATAACTTTCAATTCATTGTCCCTAAACTCAAAAAAATTAGAAATTCTTCGAATAGCAGGTACAAACAAATAAAAGTATTTTTCAACATAACCTTTTTTAAACATCGACTCTATCTTTATTTTGGGCAGGATATTTGTCGTAATTTTGGTTTTTAAAACCATCGAAAAACTAATCAATTAATTGCCATCGATGGCTTAAATGTGATTTTGATTGCAGATGTTAAATTGGTTATTTAGTCAAGTCAGCTGCTAAATAGACTGATGCTTCGAATTCTTAGAAATACTAGATCATTCTTGTGGTTTAGGCATTAACAAGCATTTTTAATTAACTATTAGCCTGAGCAAAACAATATAAACAAGCATCTTGCTACGATTCACTGAGAAAATTTCGGTGAGCTTATTTACTTGACTATTAATATTGAACCTGTTTTTTATTTTTACCTTACCTAGTAATCAAAAGTCTCTTTTGCATCAAAAAAAATATTATCCACCTGATTTTGGATAGACTGAATAGTTAAATTTTTTCATTGCTACTTATCCTCATATTTCAAGTGAAAAACAGAAGCAAAGTCTCGGTAGAGCTTATGATCGAATTTCAGCTCTTAAGAGTTTGGGTTATATCAGGAAAAATGTGAGTTGCTGCAGGTGAATCAACAAGTGACTTTTGGATTCCTATTTAGGACTCATTGATAAAACATCTACCTATTATAGCTAAAGATACAAGAAATTTGAGGCATTTAAGCGTATAAAGACAGATAAGATAGATTCAGAATTCATTGCACAAATTGTGCTTAATAACTCGCTTCAGAATCAAAATTCCCAACCAGATCATAACTATTTTCGGTCTTATGTTAGGCTTTGCCATCAATGTGCACAAAAAAATATGAATGTAAAAAAATGAAGTTCATCTCCATTTTCATAACTAAAACGGTTAATCTAAATTATGTGTTGTAAATATCTTTTTGGTAAGAATGACAGAATTATCTTACCAGGAATCTCTTCGGTGAGAGTATTGATTAGATTATAGAAAGCCTTTAACCAATATTCTTAAAAAAATTCAGAGAAGTGAGTATTTGGACATAGAATATCTCCAAGCGCTTTATATTATATTTCAGATTAGTCTGAATCTTAGAAAATATCTCGATTTTTAAATTAAAAGCTTTGAAGAGTAATAATTGTAATTATATTTGTTGAAAGCATAAAAATGATATGTAAATTTTAATTCGCGTTCCGAGTATTGAATAAATTGATGCAGAAATTCTAATTGCTTAAATAGGTAATTTTAAGGATTTTTCTTCAGCACATAAGCTTGCTTCATAACTTGGATCCGCTGTGAGATTATACCAACTTACGGACAAAATCTAAACTGGAGAATCACAGAAAAAAATTAGAGATAGTTAAGTGAATTCAAACGCAAATTTTTAGGAAGCAACAAGAAAGAGAAATCAGAAAGTAAAAGTGTTTTTTAGCCTTAAGAAGAGATCATTTGGACATGTGAAGATATTATTTCTATGAAAAGGAAAATTACCACAATTATATAGCATACGATTGCAAATGACGAAATATAATAATATAGACAAGGTCTCAAAAGGAAGAAATTCAAATAAAGAAAATTGTTGAGACTGATTATCCGCAATTATAAGCTATAAAACTAATTAGTGAAATAATTTAATTATAGAAAAAAGGATCAAGAAAGTACTTTGGGAGCCAATTTAGTAAGTACTTTCATGTTGAATTATAGAAGATTCCTATACCTCTAACTTTCACGAATCATTTACTTAGCATTTCTAAGCATGGACAAAATTTAGGAATTTGTGAAATCCTCTAGATTTTGTCTTTAAGTCTGTATACACCATATAACTCATATTTTCATTTAAAGGTTTTGTAGATATTGACAACATCGTAAGAACTATTTATTTTAAAATTCATTAAACTGGAAGATTATTCTGCATTTATCAATAGTAATTTATTGAATTTTTACTTTACTCATAACAACAAGATTCCTATTCCTGATAATTTGAGAGAAGACTGATTTAGGAATCGAGCATTCCCTCTTGCTAGAACAGGAAATATAGATATCATCTTATTCCGCCGCAAACCTGAAAACCTCGCAGGAAAAGCCTTGATTATCTGAATCACTGTCTTCATATTGACCACAAAAGTCGGACTGTACCCTCTAACACATAAACCCTGAATATAACCAAAATTTGAGCTATGATTTTCAAGCATTCAGAGCTTGTATAAAAATGAGATCGAAGATGCAAGCTTAGATTTTTCAATCATGTATTTTCCCGAACTTTGACTCAAAAAAGAAATAATCTAGTGTCGTTCATTCAATAATATCGATTCCGGAATCCCAGAACTGAGGTAATTCCTGGGGAGGAAGGGTTATCGAAGGAGCTGCAGAATATTTTGCAAAAATAATCTCATACCCTGTTTTAAGCCCGAGAAGAATATTCAGATCAGTAAAGTCGCCGTTCAGAAGAATAGCTTGTCCTACAGGATTGCAGGCAACTTCAAATTCCGAATCAACAGATTCACGGATTCCTAACTCGGCTTTATCTATGCCACAAACTTTACAGCAAATTGAAAACACTTCAAAATACCTTGACAAAATATCATAGACTAGCCGTGCTTCTCTTTCATATTCTATACAAAAAGCAATTCCTATTTTTCTGTACCCCAACCTTTTTGCATAAATCGTAATTTCTTCCAGCTTTGTCCTTTTCACATGACTGGAAGCTAGCCAGGAGGAAATCCTTACTGCTTTAAGGTCATCACCACTAAATTTAAGCCCCGATTTAATAACAGAACAGTTTTTGCCTTTAAGGCAATCCTTATTCCTACATAACGCACACTGCACACTTTTTCTCCCGAATTTTGGCATAATTAAGATCTATACAGGATTCAGACAAACATCTTATTTTCACGAATCACTGATATACCATTTATAGGCATATGATGAAATTCAGGATTTTATCGAAATCCTCTAAATCCATAAACAAACCGCAAAGCTATAAATATTTCCATAGAAGCCATCGAAATATTTTCAAGAATTTGCATGTAAAAGAGAGTAAAAACAATCTAAAGAAGGAGAAAAAGAAAAAAAGAATGGACTGAAAAAATAAAACCAATAAAAAGATAAAAGTAAAGAGAGAACGATTTTAATTAACTATCCATAACTCTTCTTGCAATGTCGCTTCCTACATCTGAGGTACTGCTCTTACCACCCATATCATAAGTTTTGACTATGCTGGCAAGAATATTTTTCTGGATTGCATTCACTATTGTGGCTGAAGCTTCCTTCTCTCCTAGTTGTTCGATGAGCATAGCACCTGCCCAGATTGTTGCAATCGGATTGACTTTATTCTGATTCTTATATTTCGGGGCGGAGCCATGAATAGGCTCGAACATACTTGTGCCTTTCGGGTTAATGTTCCCTCCGGGAGCGAGGCCGAGACCGCCCTGAATAATTGCTCCGAGATCGGTGATTATATCTCCGAACATGTTCGGAGTTACGACAACATCAAACCATTCTGGATTTTTCACAAACCACATGGTAATGGCGTCAACGAAATTGAAGTCAGTTTTAACGGACGGATGTTTTGCAGAGATCGTGTTGAATTCTTCTCTCCATAAGCCGTAAATATCGGAAAGTACATTTGCTTTGTCCACGGATGAGACATGTTTTTTTCGATTTTCGGCAATGGAAAAGGCATACTCTATAACTCTTTTTGTGCCTTCTTTGGAAATCAAGCCTATCTGATACCCTATTTCTTCACTGTCAGTCTCAATATCAAGGCCGAATTTAGCAGAGTATAGCGTCCTTTTAACTTCGAGAATATCTTTGCTCGCGCCTTTTTTTGCCCTGCCACCTATTCCAACGTAGAAATCTTCTGTGTTTTCCCTGACCACCACGAAGTCGATATCTTTTGATGTTTTGTCTTTGAGCGGGGTCCAGACGCCGTCGAGGAGCTTTATCGGACGAAGATTGACATACTGATCAAAATAAAAGCGTGCGGTTAATAAGATTCCCTTCTCAAGAATCCCTGGGGCAATCCTCGGGTCTCCAATGGAACCGAGGTAAATGGCAGGATAGTCGGATAATTCTTTTAATGTCCCTTCCGAAATCAATTCTCCTGTTTCTAGATAATGATCTGCCCCATGCGGGTATTCAATCCATTCTATATCAAAACCAAATCTTTCGCCGGCTGCATCTATGACTTTTCTGCCTTCGAAGATGACTTCTGGTCCTATTCCGTCACCTGGGATAACCGGAATCTTATACTGCGTCATATTTATGCTCCTTTCGAATTTACAGGCAAACTTGCTTATCTTATTGCGAACTGTCAAATAAGTAGAATATTATCTCTTAATGACTTTACAGCCTGGGTTAAAAAACAATCAATAATATATTTACTAAGATTCACAAAGTGGATTTATGTGGAATTATTTAATTTAACTTTAGACTAAATATCATGTTTTTATTTTCTAAGCAATCAGTGATATATAAAAATCTTGGATCAAGATCGATATTTTCAAAATTATATTACTATTTTTGAGAAGTATGGCTCGGTATAGATTTCTTTTCGTTAGCGCTTAGAAACAAGTTTTCTAGCATATTCCACAAGCCCTCCCACATCAACGATCTCTCGAACAAAATCAGGGAGTGGGGTTGCCTGGTAGGTTTCCCCTTTTGTTTTGTTTTCAATAACTCCAGTTGAAAGGTTTACCTCAAGCTCATCTCCATCATCGATCCGGTCAGTATCCGAGCATTCAAGAACAGGAACTCCGATATTTATCGAATTCCTGAAAAAAATTCTTGCAAAAGACTTTGCAATTACACAGTTTATCTTTAACCCTTTAAAGGCTAGGGGCGCATGCTCTCGGGAGGACCCGCATCCAAAATTACTTCCAGCGACCACGATATCATCCTCTTGAACATTTTTTGCAAACTCTGAGCGTACCCCTTCAAATGTATACTTTGAAAGATCTTCCGGGGTATTGAAAACCAGATATCTCCCTGGTATTATCGCATCTGTATCCACATTGTCTCCGAATTTCCAGGCCCTTCTTTTCATAAACTTCACCACTTATTTGCTGCAATTATTTTAATACTGCCATCAGAAAATACTTTCAGCTGTAACTGAATTACATTAACAGAGTTGAAGTATCACAGTTAGTATTTAAATAATCTCCTGATGAGTATCAAAGTTGATCAACATTCCAGCTTTTTCACTCCGAAACTTACTCTTAAAATATGACAAATAATTGTTTTAATTATTAAGTTGCGAATTCTTCGTCGTGCTTGTTTGCTTTGAGTTCGAGAAACATTATATACCCCCACATATGTGCCATATTTCTGTAGATGAATGCACAAGGTGGGAAGACTCAAAATGGTCATCAACTATAAGTGAAGCTCCTCTTTTGCCTCCGATCTTCTCCAAGATAACTTGGGAAATTTCCTACATATAAAATGGACTGAAGTTTTGAGAGTCAGGCTATCACCACGATCAGTAAATTGTGGCAGTTAATGAGTTTACTCTAATAAATTAAATTCGGATGAAGACGCAAGTCGCTTGGTTTCCAGAGGAAAATGAAACCATCTCGCCAGCTCTATATAGAAAGCGGTGAATAAGTTCTCCAATGAATGCTTTCTCCTTGAAAATACAAAAATATGAGACTCAAATGTGACTTTGATCACGCATGTTAAATTAACATTTTAGGCTATTTTGCTACCCTATGAATTGGTAATTTAAATTGGCAGAAATAATGCACAAATTTGGTGGTTTAGACAACCATAAAAGTTTTTTCCCTTGCTTACAAACTTTGTATAACTTACGAAAAGCAACAACAATACACGAGAAACGAAAGCATCTACGCATAACAAAAACCAAAGTGGATGCGGAATTATTTTATAATTTGTTTTCAATAACATTACTCGCTATTCCGCAGATATACACATATGTACAATTGGTTTGCCTATTTACCAACAATTATTCATTGAAAATCAGATTAATTTTTGGGTATCATCTCAAGAAAGTAGATGGCATTCTTGGTAAATCTGCGGAAAGTGGATCAGAAATATCTGCTAACATTTTCTATTGCTTTTACAATCAACAAGATGCTTGCTTCAACGTCTGATATATCCAGAACCTCAACTGGGGAATGAACATACCTGGTGGCTATACTAACAGTGCCTGTAGGAATACCTTCTTTGGTGAGGTGTATCGATGTAGCATCAGTAGTTCCACCAGAACCAACGTTCAACTGATACGAAATTTTATTATCGGCTGCAGTCTCCCTCAGCCACTTAAGAACCTGAGGATGGGCTATAAGGCCTCTTCCAGATGCGTCGGATACGTTAATTACAGGCCCTTTCCCGACTTCAAGGGAAGAATCTATTTTGCTGATGCCTGGATAATCGCCAGGAACAGTGGTGTCAAGAGCAAGAGCCACTTTAGGTACAAGCCCAAAAGTAGAGGTTTTTGCTCCCTTCAGTCCTACTTCCTCCTGAACCGTACCTACAGCATAGATATTTGCTTCAATTTTATGCTTAGAAAGCTGTTTCATAACCTCTATTAGGATTACAATCCCAACACGATCATCAAAAGCTTTGGAAGTAACCATACCGTTTGCTAGAGACCTAAATTCGCGGTCAATACTAACTGACGTACCGATCTCTATTCCGATGTTTTCAGCATCTTCCCGGTCCTTCGCTCCGATATCAATAAACATATCTTCCAATTTTACAGGCTTTTTCCTGTCATCTTCTTTCATTAAATGGGGAGGCTTGGAACCAATTACACCTGGAATTGAACCTTTCTTGCCATGAACTATAACTCTCTGGCTGAGGAGTGTCTGGTCAAACCATCCTCCGATCTCTACAAAACGGAGAAATCCGTTGTCATCAATATATTTGATCATGAGCCCAATTTCGTCCATGTGAGCAGCCAGCATTACATAAGGTCTGTCTCCTTTTTTGGTAGCTATAAGATTCCCCATGATATCTCTCCGAATAGTGTCAACATATGGCTCTATTTCCATTTCAAGAAGATCACGGATATCATCTTCAGAGCCTGAAATCCCATGAGCGTTTGTGAATTTTTTTAGAAGATATCTGATTTCTTTAAGATTTCCGCTTTTTTCCATCTTCGTCCATCTCCAACATATTAGTTTGTGATTCAAATAGATCTCAATATATATTTTTAAGTTAGTATCTATAATTATTAATTATTACAAGATTTCCTAGATTTTCTTGTTTAAGCTTGTAGTCCTCAAATAAAAAGTAAAACTTCAAGATCTTGGAGAAATTAATTAATCATGAAGTGAACACATCGTCCTAATGCTTTTAGAATTTAAAGTTGAACGAAGGAAAGCTCTGAAAGCAACTGAAAAGCTTTTCTCTTAATACTTTTTTCCAGCTTTTTTTCCGTACTTTCCATGTTTCATCTCTAATTTTAGGATTAGTTTGTAAATTTTGTTAAGTGACTATAAAATCATTTTTCTCATATGATAAAGTGTTAACTTTTATGCTACGAGTATTCCAATTTAAGTAACCCCATTAAAATATTAATAATAATTGTGCTGTAAATTAATATTAGCTTATTGATTACTTATCGTCCTACAAAAAATCAGCTTACTGAAATATATTTTGAAGCAACATATACTTCTGATTACCAACTGATGGAAGACTGAAAAACATAATCTTTAGCTGACAGCTAAATAAAATCAGCTCGCTGAAATTTGTACATTGAATCTTAATAAAGATGGGTTTGACATTTTTTGGTCAGGCTGAATAATTTCACTTATTGTTTAATTTCGTTGGCAGAACTACTAAATAGGATTCCTGTTTACCTTTGATTTTGCTCTTCGATGGGATTCAATTCACATCTTCTCTACAAATTTTTGTATTTGACCCAATTTTTTCTTTTCTGATTCATTATTCCTTGATTTTAAAGATAGCTTCCACTATCCTTAAAATACTCCTTTAATTTTCAATGTCATCAAATGATAAAAAATATAACAAAAACCTGTACACAACATCTTTAGATTCACTCTTTGAATAGTAATAACAAAAACTTTTCCTCATTTGAATATCTTTTTAGTTACTGAATATGCTTGCTCTTCGAAACTTTTTTTAAGCAATTCTCTTATTTTTTATATATTCTTTCTTCCCATAATATGTTCTTTTATTGCTCTTTTCATTGTTGCATAATAAGCTTTTGATTTTGCTCCAAAGAATCCTTTGTCTCTGTAAACGACTTCATTTTTTTCTAATAAATTTACCTTGGAATCATGAAGTTACACAGTTGTTGTTTTTAATCTTCCGATCAGTTCATAAACCCTATTTATAATTATATAAAATTTATATCCAAAGTGTGACTCAGCACATTTTTGCCCAAGTTCCTTCTTTAAGTCTCTTTGTTTTTGCTTATTTTCTCTAGGTTTTTATGCCTCTACATGTCCAGGATCTGAATAGACAAAAGTAGATCTTGAATAAGTAATTTTTATTTTCAAAACCAAAGCATTTAAGTTGGCTTTTTAACTATCTTAATATTTATTCCCTTGCAGTTTCAATAATTCTTTTTCTGAATAACCAGACTGTGGACCTGTCTGGTATGTACTTCGGAAAACCAAGAAATTTCTTAAAAAAATCGATCAATACATTCTTTCTCAAGTTCAATGTCGGAAAAACCAAAATTGCTATAAAATAACTATTTTAATATAATGACTACATTAGCTTTAGATCTCAAAAAACTGTTTTGTTTAGATATATGGACTCAAAAATGGTAATAAATTTACTATCGACTAAAAAATTAATTTCATTAAGTTCGTCTTCACCTGACTGAGAGAGTTGTATTCTTCTTTAAGAGCAAAATAAGTAAGAATTTTTATGAGTATAAATTATTGTTAAGACATTTAAAATATCCAATAATCAAATAATTAGGAGCTTATCAAAATACAGTACATGAATTTGGTATTACTCCTTGCTTCTTTCTTCAAGCAACTTTTCCCAGAAAAATCCGGTTTATCATCAAAAATTAGATTTTTTCAAGTTCCTTCACATCTATGAGCTTGATATTTTCTTTTTCAAGTGTTTTTATCGCTGCTTCAATATCGTTAACTCTGACTATAAGTAGGGCTTTTTGATCCCTAGTTACAAAAGCATAAGCATATTCAAGATTTATTTTAGCATCACCAAATACCTCTGCAATATGAGACATGCTGCCAGGTAGATCTCTCATTTCAATCCCCAGCACATTTGTTTCGGAAACTGTGAATCCAGAAGCATGAAGAACATTATAAGCATATTCAGACTTGTCCACGACCATACGGATTATCCCAAAGTCACCTGATTCAGCAATAGTAAATGCTTTTATATTTATCCCAGCGCTTTTTAACTTATTTGCTACGCTTGCAAGTCTACCAGGTTTGTTTTCTGCAAAAAGTGAAATCTGCTTTATTATTTTATGTTTTGTGCTAATATCCGTCCTTGCACCCCCTATTTTTTTTCTGCTCTTTTTCATCCCTTTAAATCTTTATTCTGAGAATATAATATCAGCTTTTGTATACTTTAAGCTTACATCCTACACTCTGCAGATGAACGAATATTTATAATTCGTTCGCCTATTTACCCAACATTATTTATTGAAAGTTAGATTAATTTTTAAGCTACTGCCATATTGCGAAAATAAATGGCATTCTTGCGTACCTATGTGGTTATTGGTTTGTATAATTTATGGCTTAACTTTGTTTCGGTCTCTTTATTCGAAGAGAAATCTAAAGGAGATCTAATTCAAAAAAAGGAAATTCTGAATGAATGTGGCATCCAGAAAGTTTTATGTATATATCATACGTGTTCACGAAATTCAAATCTTCCGCTTATCGATGACTTTTTTTGATTTTCCTTCGGAACGAGACAAGGAACAGTGTTCGATTAATTCCACCTCGACTGCAAGATTCAGTGCACTTTTCAACGCCTCTCCGATTTTCTTTTTAAGTTTTATCATGTCTGACATGCGGTCACTAAAGGCAGACTCATGCATCTCTATTTGAACTTTGATGGAATCAAGAGGTCCAATCCTGTCTACAATTATCATGAAATGGTTTCCAACTTCAGGTATTTCCATAAGGGCAGATTCGACCTGTCCGGGGAATACATTGATTCCACGGACAATAATCATGTCATCCGAGCGCCCGCTTATGCGTGTAATCCTTGGATGGGTTCTTCCGCACCTGCAGGATTCTGAAAGCTTTCGAGTAAGGTCCTTTATCCTGTAGCGAATAAGGGGAAGGGCTTCTTTAGTAAGAGTTGTTATTACGAGTTCTCCGGTCTCCCCATCAGGTACAGGCTCTTCTGTGTCAGGGTTCAGGATCTCCACCAAGAATTTATCCGCCCATATATGGATTCCACATTGCTCCGAACATTCAGTAAAAAGCGGGCCACTCATTTCTGAAGTCCCATAAATATCATAAGCTTTAATTCCGGATTCATATTCTATCCGTTTCTTGAGCTCCTCAGACCAGGGTTCGGCTCCGAAAAATCCCATCTTTAATTTAGTATCATTCCTAACACTGATGCCTAACTTCTTTGCGGTTTCGATCATATATAAAAAGTAAGAAGGTGTACAGGCTATGATAGTTGTGCCAAGGTCTCTCATCAACTCAATCTGGCGTTCAGTACTTCCAGAGCTTGTGGGGAGTACTGTTGCGCCTATTTTTTCGCTTCCGTAGTGAGCACCGAGTCCACCTGTAAAAAGTCCATATCCGTAACTTACTTGAAAGATATCATCTTTTTCCACTCCAACGGAGGTAAATCCTCGTGCAAGAGACACAGACCATTCTTCAATATCCTTTTGTGTATACCCTACTACTGTCGGTTTCCCTGTTGTGCCAGAAGAAACGTGGAAGCGGACAAGTTTAGAGTTAGGGACGCAAAACATGCCTGTGGGATAGTTATCTCTTAGATCATTCTTAAATGTAAAAGGTAACTTTCTGACATCTTCAAGGGTTTGGATGTCTTCCGGCCTAATGCCATGTTCATCAAACCTTTTCCTGTAGAAATGAGAGTGTCCATACACATAATGTACTAGTTCTTTTAACTTCCTTTCCTGTAGTTTTTTCAAATTTTCTGCAGGCATCGTCTCGATTTCAGGATCCCAGTATTTTGGCATTTTTTTCACACTCTGAATGTCTCATATTGTGAGCTTTGTGCTGAGTTACCAAACGATAACCTCAAAAATATCTTTACATTCTTCCCAAAAAATGGGTGAATGCTCATTTTTCATATTGAATCAATTACTTACCCGTATTACTCATTTGATATTTACTCTCTTTTGAACGATGCTCATCTCGGAATAAAAACATTTTTTGCTGGTCTAGATTTTCGGCAAATGTGCTATGAAGATAAGCTAAATTCACATCTAAATAATGAGTCGTTAGGTCCAAAGGGAAACTTTAGATAACTTGAAAGTTTTTCGGATAAAAGCCAAAAGTTATCCGATCAAATAAATATATGTATTTCTAAAATAACATATTTATATTTATAACAATTGTTACAAATAACTGAAAATACTTCTAAGTCATCTTGACTTTCATTTCAAGTAACAATGTAAATGTACTTAGTGCCTTTTAATTATGGCTTTATCAGGCAATTTATTGAGGTCCCAGACAATGTAGGGTTCAAAATAATTAAGATTACTTGTTTCAAAAAAATCACTCATCTCCAACTTCTTCTAGTTCATCTTCAATGGATAAATCTGTTGACTTTGCCCCTAGCGAAGCTTCAAGAATCTTCTTTGTTCTTTCCTTGCATTTATTCAATATTTCTCTCATATCAGCAATGACATCGATTCCAGCAGCTCCAGAATGCCCTCCCCCGGTCCCGTTATATTCGTTGCTGATATCTTCCATTAACTGTCCAAGATTAACTCCAGCATTAACAGCTTCACGTTTTGCCCTAGAACTTATTCGGACGCTTTCACCTTTTGCTGTGCCAACAAAAGCAATATCAGCACCGATGTTTATAAGCATGGAAGATGCAGAGCCTCCGAAAGAACTTACATGTGAAGATGCAATTAGCATATCATGCACTCTATCAAGTTCAACACGACTTGCAGCTTTCAGGATGGCAATACGCATAGATATATCCTGTGGAGTAGCAGCCATAAGGTCTAATACTTCTCCATATTCAACGCCACTTGCCTTTATAATTTTTGCTACTGTGCTGAATGTATCTTCGGATGCATGTTTGAAATGTCCTGTGTCTGTCACTATCCCTGTAAGCATCCCGATTCCCACATGTCTGTTAATTGGCGCTCCCATGGCTTTTAAAATATCATAAACTATTTCTACAGTAGATGTAGTGTTCCTGTGCAAGTAGAAGTCGGCATTTTCTGTCAGAGCAGTAGTTGTATGGTGATCGATCACGCAATAACTGATAAGCTCTATATCATTTAATTGTGCTTTTGTCGAAGTGTCAACTACGACAACAAAACCATAATTTTCAGGATTTGGTTTATCTACTACTTCTATTCCAAGTTTTTCGATCAGAACCGATGCTACACGGTTACAGCCGTCTACAAGGCCTACAGTACCCCCTATTGCTTCAGAGAGAGCAAAAGCACTGCTAATAGCATCCGGATCTGCATTCCGGTGACACAAATATAAGATATTTCGATAGTCAAGGAGCCGATTAAAAAACTCCTCTTCATTTACTTGCATTGTCCACTCTAGCTGTCGTGTTATGGGCTTCGATATCTTCGGTCCAATACCCTCCGGGTTTCGGCATGACTTCTAATAAATATATATCCTATTTATATTTTACATATATAAGTAATGAATAAAGAGAACTTGGACAAACCTTGATTTTAACAAATTGCTTATATAGGCTTTATAATTAAGCAACCAAACAAATCAAGGTTATCGAAATCCTCTCAAATTATTGTGCCCTGGGACCCAAAGCATGCTGAATTTGCTCCTGAAGCTGTTTAAAGCGAGAAGTGAGCCTTTCTTCCTGCCTAGAAATTGACTGAAGCCTTAGTGAAAGGGTTTCTTCCCTCTCTTTAAGTTTTGAAATGGATTCTTCCTTACTCGTTTTAATTAATAGCTCTCCTACATTATGATATACTATAGCATCTTCAGTTAACTTTGCCAACTCTTCGAGAGCCATTTTTGACTCATTTTGTATGGCTTCAATTTTGGATTTTTGCATAGCTAGACCCTGGATTTGTTGCTGTAGCTGCTGTAGTTGCGCTATCTGGTTCTGAATTTGTGGAGGTAGTTCTGCAGTCATATAGTTTTCACCTGAGTCCTCAATAAACCTGAAGGGATTTTAATGTTTCTGTTCTTCCGATATCTGAAAAACCTATTTTTATAACATAAAGCTAATTTGTCATACTCGATTAATTTGATTGATGCTTTCAAGATTTAGGTTCCAATTTGACGAAACCTTGGGTTTTTATTCATTGAAACATGTCGCTACCACCTCACTGAAACACGGACCAAAAAAGGCTGAAAAATGGTATTTTAAGAGTATTCTTGAAATAACGTCGAATAACTAATATGGAACGATCATTAATTTTAGAAGATTTTGATAAGCTCCTAATTATTTGATTATTGGATATTTTAAATGTCTTAACAATAATTTATACTCATAAAAATTCTTACTTATTTTGCTCTTAAAGAAGAATACAACTCTCTCAGTCAGGTGAAGACGAACTTAATGAAATTAATTTTTTAGTCGATAGTAAATTTATTACCATTTTTGAGTCCATATATCTAAACAAAACAGTTTTTTGAGATCTAAAGCTAATGTAGTCATTATATTAAAATAGTTATTTTATAGCAATTTTGGTTTTTCCGACATTGAACTTGAGAAAGAATGTATTGATCGATTTTTTTAAGAAATTTCTTGGTTTTCCGAAGTACATACCAGACAGGTCCACAGTCTGGTTATTCAGAAAAAGAATTATTGAAACTGCAAGGGAATAAATATTAAGATAGTTAAAAAGCCAACTTAAATGCTTTGGTTTTGAAAATAAAAATTACTTATTCAAGATCTACTTTTGTCTATTCAGATCCTGGACATGTAGAGGCATAAAAACCTAGAGAAAATAAGCAAAAACAAAGAGACTTAAAGAAGGAACTTGGGCAAAAATGTGCTGAGTCACACTTTGGATATAAATTTTATATAATTATAAATAGGGTTTATGAACTGATCGGAAGATTAAAAACAACAACTGTGTAACTTCATGATTCCAAGGTAAATTTATTAGAAAAAAATGAAGTCGTTTACAGAGACAAAGGATTCTTTGGAGCAAAATCAAAAGCTTATTATGCAACAATGAAAAGAGCAATAAAAGAACATATTATGGGAAGAAAGAATATATAAAAAATAAGAGAATTGCTTAAAAATCTGGTCAATACCGAAGATTAATGAGAAAGATTTGGACAGGATTCATGCGAAAAAAAGAGGTAAATAGAATCCCCTATAGCCAGGAAAACATTTTTTGGAGACTTTTTAATATTTTATTGTATCGCAAAAATTCATTATTAATTTAAAGCATTCTGCAACTGCAATAAATCTAAAAGCCAGAAAATGATAAGATGTCTCATTTTTAGAAAATCTGGCATCACATGATAGGTATACAGAATAAATATAAAAAGAGATAAATAACTGGGTAAATTAACTGACAATATACTTGGTTTGGCTTAAATGACTAAAAATAAAAGCTGTTTGCGAGAACAGGCACAAAAATCTCCAAAATATAAACTTGGTGGAGTCCATACAACTATTATCGGCGGAAGAGTTGGGAAAAAACTAGTGAAAATAGTGGGCCAGCATCGTGAGATAAAAAAGATAATTCCGGCCGTAATTTCCGTAAAAGGTATCCCAGGAGGAAGTCTTACGGGAAAGATATTGCGTTCGGATGCTAGAGGTAATCTGAGACTATTGATCTCTGAAGGCAGAAGTTACCAGAAAGTACGGATTGTAACAACAGTTGGAACCGCTGAAGAGGGAGACAGAATCATGAAAGAATTAAATGAGATCTTAAGGACTTCCCTCTAAGAAGCTAAAGGAGAGATCGTTAATTGACGTTTATAGGAATTGATCATGGAACAACAGCTATACGTTTTGCTCTGATAGAAGAAGACAGAGTTATGACCTTTGAGCTTGAAAGAGCTAGAGCAGCTGATATGTCCGAAAATGAGATACTAAAATATATCGAAGATAAATTCGAAATTCAGCGCACATTTATTGACCTAGTAGCGTTGACCTACTCAATGGGAGATGATTTTTCCACAATTGTTGACATCAGGAACTTAAAGGAGAGAGGAGTCAAGAGTATAGAAGGAGCTGGGAAAAAGATAGGGGGAGGTACAAAAGTTTTTGATGCTATCCGTTACTCGAACATTCCTGCGGTAGCAATTCCTGGCCTCCATACTGCGAGTAAAGTGGATCCTCGGATGAAAATTTTTTCCCACCTTACAAGCCCGGAAAAACTTGGGATTGCCTATCATATTCGATGTCTTGGGTATAAGAATTTCGTGGTTTCTGATATTAGCTCAAATACTGTTACAGTTGCCGTTGCAGAAGGAAAAGTGATTGGTGCAATCGATGCCTGCATATTTGCTCCCGGAATTTATCAAGGCCCCCTTGACATGCAAGCTATAAGGGATGTAGACAACGGGTTCCTGACGGCAAACCAAGCTTTTATTGAAGGCAGGTGCTCTGAAGATGACCCCTTTTAAAGATCGGGAAGAATTACTCAATGCAGCCAAAAAAGAGAAAGTTTGGCCCTTCTCGCTTTAGATACTGTCTCCCTGTTCGCAGCTATGGAAATAGCTTCAATGCAACTCTTCCTCAAGGATTATGGAACAATCGGTGAAATCTTTCTTGCAGGCTATGTGGCAGAGGTAGAATATGTACGAAAGAAGATAAGTGAACACCTGGGGCAGAAATGCCGGTTTTTCGGGAGGTGGCATGCTGCCATAGGCTGTGCTGAGATAGCAAGGGATGTTTTTGGCGGAAAGAAGGATATCATCGGAGTAGATGTGAATTATCCGTAAAAGGCTAGTATAAAAACGTCGCACACTACTATTAACTGAAATACTAGATGAATAAAAAATAAAACAGTGGATTAAATAACCAAACTAGACATATTTTTCGCATTATATCTTATGAATAAAAACAAGATAAATATATACAACTGGATATTGCATAAAAAGGATCATAAAATACAAAATCATTCCAAATAGTACTTTTCAAGGTTTCTATTTTATGCTAGTTCTTGAAATTGCAGCATATTCAAATGGAATCAGTGATTATTTTGGACATTATTTGAATAGTAGCTAAGGAATTGGGCAATGTGTCTATTTTGCTGCAAAGTCGTAAACCTCAACAAGTCATGAGAAAGAAGATTAAACCTCGGAAGAATATAATCACCGAAAGTCTAAAAAAATTCAACTTTGAATCAAAAGTAAATTCTCAATACTGTCTAGAATTGAGCTATTATACAATAATCCAATAAAATTCCTGTTTAAGTGCTTAAAGAAATTTAATGGAGACAGAAATTTAGTACTTAAAGCTCGATTAAATAGATATTATAAACTCAAGAATATAATCCTCACAAAATTATAAAATATTTTATTGAAGAATATCCATAATTTTAACTTTAAAATTTAAAACATTAATTTCTAAAGGCAATTACAAAAAATGAAATCAGATGTTTATGCCGAAGTTTTTTTCCTTGTGAATCATTGAGGAAAATTGGAAATGAATACGTAATAGTCATCCTGAATACTGCAGATCAAAAATATTGTTTTTTAGAGAAAATTTTATATATTTAAAAATACAATTTAGGTATCGTTTATAATAAAGAGACGTATAACTGTTATTGAAAACTCATTTTTGTTTTTAAATAATAATTTTATACAGTCTTATTTTTATTCTGTTATTACCCTCTAAAGCTTAGGTGAAACAAAATGGTTTTAATAAAGAGGGAATTAGTATAGGGTTGGCAATAGGGATGGCATACTAGGTGGTTTCAGAGGTAGCAGCCATGGATCTAGATAAATTACTAAAGTGATCGTTCTTTAATGTGGCGTTGAGACCGAAGTTCCTTTAAAACCAACAGAAGGGAGATGCGTTTACTGAATAAATGTCTTTCTAACAACAGGTAGTTCTAATTAGTACTTAATGAATGTGAATTTCTAATGAATGTGAATTTCATCGAATTTTGAGAAAGCATTACACTTAGGTATATAAATATAACCGGTATACAAATGACTCGTAAAACTCATAGATTTATCGAAATACTCTCTATTAATTTGTTTAGATTAACATTTGATTTATTTACACTTTTTGTCTCTTCTCATCTTTGCTTTTGGTCTTTTGTTCCTGCATTTGATCCATCAATCTAAACAAAATAATTGAAAATACTCAAATAATATCAAAAGTATTTGGTTGTATAAGTATAAACAATAATAATGATAACAATAAAACAGCTGCAGTTGTGAATGAGAGATCAGAAAGTTCATCAATTTTTAAATCTAGTGAGAAAAAAAGCAAAGGATGACTTAATTTGGCTAATTATAGAAGCACTATTAGGAAAAGAAAAGCAGGATCCAATCCAGTAAGCTCAGAAGATGCCAATGAAGTAACAAGGGTACGAACCCCCCGTAAGGACAAAAATGAAGTATTGGCAACTGTAGCAAGTTTACTTGGATCAAAAAGAGTAACATTGCAATGTATGGACGGAGTAGTCCGAATGGGTAGGATTCCAGGTTCCAAGCATAAAAAAATGTGGGTTCGTGAAGGTGATATTGTCATAGCAAACCCCTGGGAAATTCAGGACTCAAAAGCCGACATTACATGGAAATATACAAGACCACAGGTTGAGTGGCTTGAAAGAAAAGGATACCTTAATTAAGATTTACATTGTTAAATTAACGAAGTTTTGAGTGTATTACAACTTATTCTCACTATATCATAGACTATTTTTATAATTTTAATCTTACAATCTTTATTTTATTCACTCCAATTTTCTTCTTAGCTTAATAATTCATTGGTTCACTGTAAGATTTTTTACCCATATTTTATATGTACTTACCATTAAACAGAATGAGATTTCAGTTCTTTTATTAGCAAATTATTATGAACATCTCATCTGTTTACTCGTGACTTCAGCATCAGATGACTATCCTGATTCAATATTTATGCAATTTTTCAAGTATCGATTAGATATTTAGCACATACACAATATAGAAGTCTAGTGGCTTTTTACCTAGTGAAAACAGGGTGTAGAGAATTTCAGGAAACTCTTTGCGAAAATTAGAAATACTTGGATTTTCCAAAACTCATCAGGAATAATTACATATGCTTTTTCGCCATTTTTCAAAAGTTTGCATTGGCCTCGTCTAGGACTTTCAGGTCACGTATATGAGAAATCAAGTCAAACACAAATATTAATGAAAAAGATTAGAGGTAAATCAGAATCCTCTAAAGATACGATCGAAATTACATAAGGCTAAAAATCATTTAATGTTAAAATCGCTTAAGGGTCAAAGTGACCTTGGATTACCTGATTTCTTAATCAATTAATGGTGATTAATATGACAATTCATCCTATAGATTATCGGTATGGTACTGTGGAAATGAAGCATGTATGGAGTCAAGAAAACAGACTTGCCAAGCTCTTGAATATCGAGGCAGCCCTTGCCTTGGCTGAAGCGGATATGGGGCTGATCCCTGCCGATGCGGCTGAAATCATATCTGAAAGCATTAATTCCGTAAAAGCTGAGAGGGTTGAAGAAATCGAAGCCGAGATACACCACGATATGATGGCTGTGGTTGTTGCTATTTCTGAAAATTGCCGAGATAATGCCGGTAAATGGGTACATTTCGGCGCTACTTCAAATGATATTCTAGATACTGCAACAGCTCTACAGATAAGAGATGCCATAGAGATTTTCGAAGATAAGCTTAAAGTCCTATTAAGAAATTTGGTCGATCAGGCTGAAATCCATAAACATACTGTCTGCTGCGGGAGAACTCATGGGCAGATCGGGATTCCTACGACCTATGGACTCCGTTTTGCGATCTGGGCGTCGGAGGTATCAAGGCATTTGGATAGACTGAATCAACTTGCTCCAAGAGTGATTGTAGGCAAAATGACTGGAGCTGTAGGAACCCAAGCTGCATTTGGCAAATCTGGAATTCTTGTTCAAAAACTCACTATGCAACACCTTGGAATCGGATCTGTGGATGTATCCAACCAAATAATCCAGAGGGACAGACATGCAGAATTTGTAATGTGGATGGCAAATGTGGTCACAACCCTGGATAAAATTGGTATCGAAATCAGAACTCTCCAGCGCAGCGAGATCGCCGAACTTGAGGAGAGCTTCGAAGAAAAACAGGTAGGCTCATCCACAATGCCTCATAAACGCAACCCTATAAAGTCAGAGCAGATATGTGGACTTGCAAAGATAGTAAGAGCTATGGTAGAGCCTGAACTTCTTAATAACACCCTATGGGACGAAAGAGACTTAACAAACTCCTCCAGCGAACGAGTGGTTTTCCCTGAAGCTTGTATATTGACTGACCATATCCTCAAGCTTGGGATCAATGTGCTTTCAAATCTTAAATTCCATCCTGAAAACATCTTGAAGAATCTGGAATTGCTCAAGGGCCTTAACATGGGAGAAGCTATAATGATAGAACTTGCAAAAAGGGGTTTGGGTAGGCAGGAAGCTCATGAACTTGTAAGAACTGCAGCAATGAAAGCTCATGAAACCGGACAACATTTTAAAAATGTACTCCTTGAAACTCCTGCTATTTCAAGATATCTAAATGATGGGGACATAGAGAATTTAATAAATCCTGAAAGATACATAGGGACAGCTGTTGAACAGGTTGAAGCGCTAGTTGTAAAGCTTCGTGAGGCTTATAACTACTAAGTATCTGTTTATCCATATGATAAATAACAGTGGATTTAGATAAATCTCTAAATTTGGTCATATGCTCATGAATATTATATAATTGATTCATAAAACCAGATATCCATCGGAATCCTCAACAATTATGGAGGATTTTGGGTAAAGAAGTAATATCTGAAAACCATTTTTTTTATTTATATTTAAACTAAGTTTCGCTGTCACCACCTCTGCAAGAAAGATACAGACAGTAAACCTGCTGCGCCTATATAAGTAATTGGCATATCTCTTCGCCATAATCAACGACTTCATTACCTTAAATAATTTTTTTGATATTCTTTTGATTTGTAAAAATTGTTTCGGAACTGAAGAGATTCAAAACTACTGTTTTGATGAAAAAAGTTATATGCCTTAAAATCCATTAAGCGCGCTATGTACTTGACCAATAATAAAAATTAATAGCAGGTGACAAAAAATGGGTCGTTTTCCAGAGGCAGAAGAAAGATTATTAAACAAAAAAATCTGCATGAAGTGCAATGCCAGAAATGCAATAAGAGCAACACGCTGTAGAAAATGCGGCTATAGTACCCTTCGAATAAAATCCAAGGAGTCCAAGGGAGCATGATCTAGTTTGCAGGTGGAAGCACTACTTAATAAAATTATTGCACACGAAGGGAAGGTTCATCTTACCCTCATCGACCCGGCGTCCCAAAAGCCTGAAAGAGCTGCAGAAATCGCCTTTGCTGCCGATGAGGGAGGCACAGATGCCATTATGATAGGTGGCTCAACAAGCTCATTTGGAATCCTGCTTGATGAAACAGTCCTAAAGATAAAGGAGAAAGTAGATCTCCCCACCATCCTTTTCCCTGGAAATTCAGCTGGGCTAAGTAGGTATGCAGATGCTGTGTTTTTCATGAGTCTTCTGAACTCCAGAGATTTGGGGTATGTGATCACCAACCAAGTTCTTGGAGCTCCGCTTGTACACAAAAGTCAGATTGAGCCGATTTCCATGGCATACCTTGTGGTCGAACCAGGAGGGACTGTGGGTTGGATAGGAGACGCAAAGTTAATTCCCAGGAAGAAACCTGAAATTGCTGCAGCTTACGCACTTGCAGGTAAATATTTGGGCATGCATTATACATACCTTGAAGCTGGATCTGGCGTTGATAAACCTGTCAATCCTGATATGATAGAGACTGTTAAGAATGTAGTTGGGGCGAACAAACTTATCGTCGGTGGTGGGATACGAGATGCAAAAACTGCAAAGCTCTGTGCTACTGCTGGTGCAGATATGATCGTTACAGGTACAATTGTTGAAGAAGTAAATGACGTCACTGCGAAAGTGGCTGAACTTGTGTCAGCCATAAAAAAATGATTTTCCTGAATAGATTATTTAAGATTACTCTGCCTGCCTTTCAGCTTAGAAAGAATAATTTTTAATTCGCTGTCATTTTTAGTGACTTATTCTTTGTTGCCCATTTTCTGAAGCTTGGATTTCATTTAGCACCTGAGTAAATTTGAGAATTACTCAAATCCAAAATTCAGGTCGCATCACCAAGTTATGAGACTATCAATATCTTTAGGTGTCCAAAAAATTTACAATAAAACCCTCCGCAATCGACTGCAATCAATCGAAAATCAAGAGAACCAAAGTTTCCGTTGTGTGTATGCATTATACTGCGCTCAATAAGTAGATTCGCACCCCTGCTCTGGAAATAAAGGATTTGTTCAAAATCAACTATTTTCAGTTGCCTATTGCTTACCTTTCTCCCTGATTTTCACGAATTCAACATCTTTTTTAACTACTTCGGAAGTTGTAATCTCGCCCCCAGTTCCAATATAACCTCCATCACTTCACAGTTCTAAATCCAATAACTGGTTTTAAAATCTAAGAGTATTCTTTAAAGATTTTTCTTTGTGTGATATTTCTTATAATCTGTATCACTCTTGAAAGAGAATCTTTTTGTTCAGTACCACAGAAGATGTATATGATCATTATTACAAATTGCATAAAACTCAAAAAAGTACCTTTTAGTAATTTCAAAGCATATAAGTTTGAATAATTAAATTTTGCATTGTACAAAAGAAACTTTTCTCGATACTGCATACAAAAAAAACATATGAAACCTGATTTTTGGCATGATGATTTGAATACTGTAGTTCCATTTTTATAGCGCAAAGATAGCGTAACTAGAAACAAATTAGTTATAATGGTTATCGATAAAGTTTTCATCCTCACAACAAACTCGGATTCCGACTTGAATCAGTATTCAACATTATTTTTGTTTGTGAATCTTTAAAAAATAGATGAAATTTTACTGAGTATCTGAGCCAGTTGATGAAGTATTCAATTCTCTAATTTTTTAAACTTATGATTATTTGGAACTATTCAGCCAGGATAAAAACGTATCAATTACCATCATTACTCAGATTTGATGATCAAATTTTGATGGGCTGATCTTATTCAACTGTCGACTATTGATCATATTTCGTATCTTTTTATAAGTTGCTGATCAGAAGTATCTCTTGAATCAAAATAGATGTAAGCCAACATATTGTAGGTAGAATGAATAGTTCCAATTATTTTCTGGTTCTTTTGTTGTATTGAAGTCAGAAGCCAGTTGAACTTATGGGAAATTTTTACAGCACCAAAAGATATTAAAAAATATTTAATTTTTACGCATTTAAAAATTAAATGCTTATTCCGCCCTCTTTTTTTTATTCGCCCAGCTTCAAAGCCCCATGTGGACACATCTTAATACACATACCGCATTGAATACATTTCTTTTCATCTAGTTGTACATTCCAGTCTGCGTCAAAACAATAAACATTCATAGGGCATACCGAAATACAGGCTCCGCATTCCACACATTCTTCATCATCTCTATGAATAGGACGATCTAGAATGGAAACTATTGCTCCCCTGGATTCCAGAGCATTTTTTATCCTATCGAACCGAAAATCGTTTACCTCTGCAATCAATTCCCCATAAGTGGAATCAATATTTGCAACCATTATATTAATCGATATACCGGTTTCGATTATAGATTCGGAAATTATCGGGTCATGAATCCTCTCTGTAGGAATGCTAATTTTTATTTTCATCTTCAGTATCTCCTTGCAAAGAGCTTACTGATATTATCGCTAGTTATTATTCCGAGAACGCATCTTTGCGTATCGATTACTGGCATGGCAGATACACCATAACGATCCAGTCTACGAGCTGCAATATCAACTGGCTCGTTAGGAGAACAGGTCAGCACCTTTTTCGTCATAACACTTTCTACCGAATCAAAACAATTCTCTGCAACGGCTTTGGATATATCCCAGGCAGTTAGTATACCAACCAGTTCGCCGGAATCAGAGACCACAGCCAGATGATTAAAAGAGTTTTCCCATATTTTCTTTGCAGCATCCTGAACGGTCTGATATTTTTTAATGGTTACAATAAAGTTAGACATTACGTCCTTTACTAGAGGCACAGCCTGTGTCTGTTTCATAGGCTTGACCAAACCTTCACCTTGTAATCTCTCAACCGGCATGGTGACGAAGAATTTCCCACGTTTCAACCAATCCTTTAGCTCACCAGCGATTTTTCTTGCGTTCTTGAAACTGGATAGAGAAGAAGTGGGTACATCCTTACCATCAATTTGCACCAGGCCTGACCTGAGTTCTCCATAGTTTACCTGTCTGATAGATGGTTTATCTCGGCTACCTACAGCATAATCCAAAATTTTAGTTGTTATATCCTCATCTTGTACTGCAGTTGCAGCAGCAAGTTTTTCATTGAGAATTGGGATAGGGATTCCGATCCCCATATAAAGAGTAGTCCCATAACCGATAAATGAAGCAGCCCTTAAATAATCAGGATTCATCTCTTTCAAGTTTCCTTTGACCATCAGGGTACCGAAACCAGTAGACGGAGAATGCTGAGTTCCATTCCCTATCACATAACCTTGTGCTCCTCCTATGAAAATCCTCGTCCCTATACCAATGGTTTCATAATCCGGATCGTTTGAGAGGGGAGATAATACTCCTGCTCCAGAGTAAGTTACGTTTCCGAAATTGGGAAGAAGTTCACCCATATAAGTATTTAAAATCCTTTTGGAACTGTTGGTTGCAGCTGCATAATTCTGGTATGCATTCCTGGGGTTTAGAAGGACTGCTTCATTCAAATCTTCAAGGGTAATCGTCGTATCTATAACTTTTCTGGGATAGCAATCAGTTCCATATGAAGTTGCATGAACATTTATTTCTTTCCCCCTTAAGAGATCTTCAATAACATGAGCTCCACCGTACTGAATTCCCCTTGTATCCGAAATCTGAGCAGCTCCGAGGTAAACGTCAACAGCTGCAATTCCACTATATGCTTCTACATTATTGAACCATACCTTCTGAATTTTAATAGGTGACTCGGAGTGACCAAGATTAAGCATTAGGCCAGATGAACACATGGCTCCGAATGTGCCTGTAGTGACTACATCGACTTCTTTTGCAGCACCTTCTACGCCAAGGTCTTCCACTAGTCCGACCATTTCCTCAGCTGTGACCACATTAACGTCGCCATCTTCTATTTTACTATTTATCTCATGAATTGATTTTCTCACCATGTGTGTTTCCTCTTATTATAAATGCGGGTAGTAGCAGCATTTAGCAGGTATATATATTACATTGATAATAACTAAGGTAATTCCTTTTGCATAAGTGGAAGAAGACTTTTCCAGTTTCTTATCTAGCTTCAAACTGATAAATTAACATCCTTAGTTTAATAAAATAGTTATTTTTGTGTACCATATATACTACTTATGGTAATTGAGTACTCTCCATCCAACATTAGTCCGCATAATAAATAAGTAACAGCTTACAATGTATAATCTTGAACTACATCAAATTCCTATAAGTCGGAATGTGAGTTTTTTTCAGTAAGTTTCTTATTCATGCAAGGTATTACCGAGACAGGTGATCTTTTGACACGTGTACTTGCTACCGGAACTTTTGACCTTCTACACCCAGGGCATGTCTATTTCCTAACCCAAGCAAGGGCTATGGGCGACGAACTTTTCGTCATTGTTGCCAGAGATTCAAACGTAAGGCACAAGCAAAAACCCATTGTACCCGAGGTGCAGAGACTGGAAATGATAGATGCCCTGGAAATGGTCAACAAAGCTCTTCTTGGCAGCGAAAAAGATATTTTCGAGCCTCTTAAGCAAGATCAGGCCGGATATTATTACTTTAGGTTACGACCAGTACTTTGACACAAATAATCTGGAAACGGAAATTACCAAAAGAGGCATTTTTGCAAAAGTTGTTAGAATTCCGTTTTCAAAGGAATGCCCACTATGCAGTACTGGTGCAATCATAAAAGAGATCCTTAAACGGTATGGATGAACATATCTTCTACTGTTTGCATATTCAAGCACAAAAAACTTTACTGATTCCTATCTAAAAAGATCATTTACTACATGTTGTCTTATCAAAATATTTTTTCGAGCCTTTCAAGAGCTTCTCTGATCCTATCAATAGATGTTGCATAGGAAATTCTAATAAAATCTTCACCTGAAGCACCAAAAGCAATCCCTGGGGTAACTGCCACATGAGCTTCTTTCAAGAGTCTTTCTGCGACTGTTGTCCCATCTCCATAATCACTGACATCAGCAAAGGAATAAAAGGCTCCATCTGGTTTTTTGCATTCAAAACCTATTTTGCTCAGACCTTCAATAAGGACATCACGTCGCACTTTAAATCGGTCAACCATTGCTTTAACTCCGTCCTGTGGTCCCTGAAGAGCTTCAAGCCCTCCGTACTGAACAAATGTTGTCGCGCTACTTACAGAATGGGACTGGATCTTCAGCAGAAGCTTGAAAATCTCTGGAGGCGCAGTCAGGTATCCAAGTCTCCAGCCTGTCATTGCATAGGCTTTGGAAAAACCATTTACTGTTATGGTTCTTTCCTGCATCCCTTCAAAACTACCAATGCTGATATGCTCCTTATCGTAGATGATTTTCTCATAGATTTCATCCGAGACTACTAAAAGATCATGGTCAATTGCAAGATCAGCAATACACTGTAAAATCTTTTTCCCAAATACTCCGCCTGTTGGGTTTCCCGGACTGTTTACTACAATCAATTTGGTTTTATCATTTATGTACTCCACAACGTTGTCCGGAAGAAAACCTTTTTCAGGGACTGTTGGAATCCATACGGATTCTGCTCCTGCAAAACGGATACATGCGTCATAAGTCACCCAGGCTGGATCAAAAAGAAGAGCCTGGTCTCGATCATCAAGGACTCCCAACATTATCTCAAAAATTCCCTGTTTAGCTCCGGGAGTCACGAGAACGCTCGCATCTACCACATCGATTTTGTTTTCTAGTTTCAATTTTTCGGCAATAGCTGTTCTTAACTCAGGAATGCCTCCAGAAGGTGCATAGTGAGTTTTGCCCTCATACATAGCTTTTACGGCAGCATCGCAGATATTTTGAGGGGTACTGAAATCAGGTTCACCAAGGCTGAAATTGATAACGTCTATACCCTCTTTAATCATTCTGGTAGCAATGTTGGAAATCCTGATTGTTGCGGATTCTTCTACACGCTTGAGCCTTTCGGATGTCATAAGGATGGTCCTGACTTGTCACATTTTGCTAGTTTATGAAAGATGTTCTCGAATTTCACAGCCGTTGCACCAGCTTTACTGCAGCTTCAACTGCTCTTTTTGCATAGTCCACACGTTCATGAGCCGCCATCCTAGTCATGCCTGGGCCAGGAATCCCGAGAGTAACAGGTTTATTGAACTCAAGGGAGAGATCCATAATCTTCCTTGCAGCATGCTGCATAACCACCTGATCATGATCTGTCTCACCTTCGATTACTGACCCTATGGTAACCACGGCATCGATATCATCTCTCTGGCAAAGTTTCTTGATTGCAAGAGGCATATCAAAAACCCCTGGAACGAGAATAGTCTCCTTAACTGTTGTCCCCAGGAATTCTGCATGTTCTCTTCCCAGCAGTTCCATCTGATAGGTTAGATCCCTGTTAAATTCAGCTACGACAAATCCCAAGCTGATGGTCATTTAATAAAATCTCCAGTCTTCTCTTTTACTTAAGATTACTTCATATTCGCAAAGGGCCTGAATCTCCAAATCCCTGCCTCTGTCCAGTACCAGCCTCTCGAATCAGATTTTCAGGCTTAAGTAGCAATTTTATTACATTTAAAGCGTGTTCTCGAGTCCTTCTGTCCATAAGAAAAGCGAGTTCCTTTTCATCTTTTCCTTCATCCTCATGGACAAAAACCTCAATAATATGGATATTGGTCATAAGTTGAGCAGTGATAAGACCCTGAGAAGCTTCATGTGCGCACATCTTATCCTTTTCCTTTGCTCCAGGCATTCCAAGGGCCATTACGATATCGCAGCCTTCTTCCTCAATAAGTTTTTTAGCTGCGACTGGAAGATCCTTTATCCCGGGCACAGTAACTCTTTTAATCTTTAAAGATACATTTTTCTGTATCTCATCAATTGCTGCACTCCCCATATTATAACGTGCGAAAGTAGTATCTGCAATTCCTATTGTAGGCATGTGAATCCGATCTAAATTATAAGATTACAACTTTTTTCTGGGTTTTCCTGAAAAAGTTTGATGCTTTTGCAATTTTTTTAATTCATAACTTGTCAATAACCTGTATTGCAGCTTCTGTCCCTGCCCCCACGCTGTCAATGTAACCTCGTTTATTCAGCACGATCTCCAACTGCTGGATTGTTGAGAGCACATCTCTTGCTGTGACAATTCCCATGCATCCGATCCTGAAAATTTTACCCTTCAGATGTTCCTGGCCACCAGCGATGATTATACCTTGCTTCTTCATATCATTTTTTATATCCTCCCCATCAATTCCCACCGGTGCCTTCATAGCAGATATAGTGTTGGAGTAAAGGCTGTATTCATTAAGCTGTGGGAACATCTCGATGTTCATCACGGCAACTGCCGCACGTATGGCTTTTGTAAGAATCCTATGCCTTATAATCCTTGCCTCAATTCCTTCTTCTTTTACGATATGTAGGGCTTCCTGAAGTGCATAGAAGAGAGGAATCGCAGGGGTATATGGTGTTTCTGGCTTGGGTTTGTTTGCACTCTTTTTATATGCTAGAAGGTCATTATAATATGGTCTCTTTGCTATCCCTTTCATAGCTTCAAAGGCTTTTTCACTTACTGACACTGCTGCAAGTCCAGGAGGTGCTGCAAGACATTTCTGTGAACCTACGACAGCAATGTCAACTCCCCATTCATCGACTTTGACGTCATCCCCTCCAATGGATGTAACGCCGTCCATAATAAAAATTGCTTCATATTTTCTAGTAAGTTTGCCGATTTCTGCAGCTGGGTTAAGAATGCCTGTGGAAGTTTCATTGTGAACGAGAGTAACAGCTTTTGCCCCGTTATCGAGTTTTTCTTTGACCATTTCAATGTCAACAGGATGACCCCATTCGAAAACTAGAGGCTCAACTTCCGCATAGAGAGCTGCAAGATCTTTGAAACGTTCTCCAAACTTCCCATTTTCGATCGCTATCACCTTATCGCCACTCTGAGTCACAGACCCAACAGCAGCTTCCATACCCGCAGTTCCCGAACCGCTAAGTACAAAAATGTCATTATTTGTCTGAAAAATGCTGGAAAGTATTGTCCTGCAATCAGTATAGATACCTGCAAATTCCGTACTACGATGATTGATCATCGGTTTTGACATTGCTCTAAGGACTCTGGGCGCAACAGGTACGGGACCAGGCATCATGAGAAGATTATCTTCCAGATCCATATGTATTTTACTCCACATTCTTTAATATTTAATTGATTTTTGTTTATCTAATTGTTTAATAAATTTATTCAAATTCGGCCATTTTAAAATCCTAAACATATGAAACAATTAAGAGTTATATCCTTGTGGGTGTATGCATACGAAAAGTTCCTGAGCATCTGATGCTCTAAAACTATTCAACAGGAAATAAAAATATTTTAATCACTTTGGACATTTCCGGTACTGAATCAAATTCAGGATTTAGTTTTAAATTTAACTATGGCATCAATCTGATGTGTTTTTAGTTTTCAGTCTCAACACTTACCACTACTTTAGGAAAAAGTTCCGTTTATTTAGTCCTTAATAATCTTCGTTAAATCTTTTTTTGTTACTACGCCGACTACTTTTTTTATAACCAGCACAGCAAAATTTCCTTCTAATATATTCGAAACTACTGAGAGAAAGATACCAGTAGGTACTTTGGGGAAAAACTCCTCCACTTAATCCTGAGATCCCAACTGGAAAATTGACTTTTTCTTACTTTCTTCAATCATTCTTACTATCATATCCTTATAAATACTTACAACAGGAACTCCCTTTTCAAGTACATGAACTTGTAAAAAACCATTGATATACTTCAAGTTTACTGCTCCTTCTATAGAGTCGACTGGAGAAATGTGGCGGACAGGGATATAAATGAGATCTCTTGAACCAGCAGTTCCTCTTCAGCTTTCTTAAAAGCGTCAAGTATTTTTAGACAGTAGAAAGTCTAGCATCCACATCTCAGACTCTATACGAACAATAATAGACTGCTTTAATCCTACCTTTTTAGCCAGATCCCTTTGGGTAAACCCGAGTTCATTTCTTCTTTTTTTAAGATATTCGGGTGTTGGAAGCTGCATATGTATTACCCATATTAATTATGATATTTAATCTCATTGGTTAACATAATTTAAAAGTATATATATAAATCATTTATAGGAACAAATAATAGATATCAGGAACAAACTTAGCAATCAAATTTAGAAAAATGAATTTGATTCCAAAATATAGTCAGGTTAGGCAAAATGGATAGTATGAATTCTATGAAAATTAGTAATGTGGTGTGATAAACTCAAATTTCTGTATCTCAACCCGCTGCAAGCAACTTTAAATGTTCGTGTTCATGCTCTGAATATAGAGAAATCATTCAAAATAAAATATCTTCATTTGCTTATATGCTTCTTTTTCTTCCTGGTTTCAATGATAAAGAATACTCTGAAATTCCCAATAAGCTTTGGAATGGTTAATTGTGGAGTGATGAATGTACATAGGAACTGTGGGTAATGTTACAGTTTCAGATGTCATCAAAAATAATGTTTTGAATCATTGAAACAGGAAGATGCAGCAAATTAAAGAAAAACAAGAGAAAATGGACTAAGAGCGCATAATGAAAACAGCTAACCAGAAAAAAGGAATAGTAAAAGAATTATCCCTAAATACTGAAAATAAATAAAATGTTCGAATTTATATAGGCTTCATGCACTTAAGCAAAAAATCAAAAGCTCAATGTTTGTGAGTATGTTTGTGCTTTTGATAATTGAGAGTTGAATTATATAGATTTCTCAGTTAGATAGAGTAAGTCCTATTAAAGTTTGAGTTCCTTAGCCATCTCCTGGAAAACCTTTCCTTTATCAGTAGTGATGAAAAGCCCATTTTCGTTCCTGATAAGTTCTTTTTCTCTTAGCATTTCCAGATATTTCTGGGCGATATTAAAATTTAGATTTACCTCATATACAATATGAGTTTTCTTTGCTCCATTCATAGCTACTCTTAAAATATCTACTGCAATATCAGTCCTGCTCCTTCTTTTAATACTGACTCCTCCCCCACGGTTAACTATAAAAAATCTTTGTGATAAACCTTTGCTTTAAAAATAACTTAAAGCATATCTTTTTGTCGGTAACAAAGATCCTAACTCATTATCGTTCCCCTTTCTATATAACTATATCATTGTTATATAAAAATTCAAGTTATAACAAGTAGTTCCAAATCTCGCCAATTTCAAATTTATCTTTCAAATAAGTAGGGCTCACACAATGTTAAATTTTTTTAATTTAGTCCCTCAGATTTTTTTAATATTACAATAAAGTTAAATTTTATTTTAATTTATTTATATAAACCATTGCTCTTGTTGTATGAATTTTTTACTTTCAAGCCAAAAATTTCATTTCTGATTCTTTGTAATTTCAGCTTTTGAAAAGCTATCAATGTGAATATTACATTTGTTCTCCTTACTTTTTTTTCGTTGACTAATACTTTTAAGAACCAGATATGTTTCATTACCAATGATATTCTTAAATTATCCATGACTTATCAGCTCGTTCCTCCCTCATGGATTTATCTTTACCCAGCACATTTGCGACTCAGTATTACATTCCTCACTTATTGGAACTATCCTATTCAATAATCTCACAAATCCACACACTTTTAGATTTTCTGCCGCGGTATACAACAGTGCCATCTCATTTTTCAATTAAAAAGTACCTAAAAAATTAATCTGATTTTCAATGAAAAATAGTAGCCTAACAGGGAAACAAATATGCATCTATGCACATATGTAGAATATCGAATGATAGCTTTGAGGTTCTTTACGCTTCACACTACACATAAAAAATTATGAATTCCAGCTTAAAATCAAGTTATTTGTCTTTATCAAGCATATTAGGGGGAATGATCACCTTTGGTTTGATTTCTGTCATCTGTATTAAATATATGATAAGCGAATGGTAAAATAAACTCACTATTGATCAAACCAAGGTGATCAGATAAAATACCTTTAACAATAAGATGATGCTTTCAACCTTAATAATATAAAAAAATTGTTTTTTCAGCATAAAATTCATATAACTTTGAGCGATCGACAATCAATCATTTTATTTAAGAGTAAAAAATTTCTTTTCTTCAACCTTAAAAATTCTGTACCAAAAAGTTATTTTTGAAAGAAACTAGTAAAAAATGATAGGTTGAGAATTTGTTACAGGAGTAACAAAGAGCACCGAGGTAATATAAATACAGCGGAAGCAACGATAATAAAAAAACATTAAAATCTTCGAATAACAGACACAAATCAGATTTACAGGTCGATTTCACTTAAAACAATTCGGTTTGTTCGCACAACTGCTCTGAATATTAAGTAAATTATTCAAACTAAATTTTTTTAATTTGCTTATATTTTTCATTTTCTTCCTGGTTTTCCCTATTTTGAAAATCTTTTAAATTGGATAGGCAGTTTTATAATCGCCACATTTCCAATGTAACTTCAATAAGGCTATATTAGATTTGATTCTAAAAACTGTTATAAAACTGATAATCGAATTCCCATGGAAAGCTCAAATGCTACTTTGATTGCGAATGCTAAATTCAGTAATTCGCTAAAATTTCTTCTCCAATCTTTACCAATATGTTACCTCAAAAATTCTAAAACTGCTTAATCCTTAACTTTCGTTCCAACAAGCCATCGATTAGAACACAAATAGATCTAATCTGAATTTTTCCTAATTAAAAAACTTAGGTTATCGTTTGACAATAGCAAAATGTTTTTTCTAAAAGCATACTCATATGCTTTTTATCCAGAAAGATATTGGCTTATATAATTACTCGAAGTTAACTAGAATTTTGATAAACCTCAATATTTTGTCAATTACACATATATTGGGTATAAATGCTTCATGAAGATCAGAATATTGTCAAAATTCTACACGGGCTTTAGAGATCAATAAAGCAACAGCAATATACATTTTTGAATTTAATCCAAATTTAGGAACATATCAAATTTAATGGATAAAAAATACATGAAGAAGATTTCCCACCGTATATAATTGTACCTTAAAGAGAGAAGTAAAAATTAGTGAAGTACTGAAATCGCATTCGAGGTAATTTCACTACCTAAATAAATTTAGTAAACTTAATTATCAAAAATAGTAGCCAAATCTTGTGAATTAGACACTCAAAACCTTTTTTTCTTGCTTCCATACACTGGATATATTGTAAAAAACAAATATACTTTTTGATAAAAGTAATAATGAAATTTTAGCTCTGAAAAAAATGGGTATACCAGAAAAATGTGATGTAGTTGCATGCAAATCACTAGTGACTTTTGGGTTTCTATTCATGATTCATTGATAAGTATCTACTTTAATAGTTAAAAATATACGAAACGTGAAGGTATTTGCGCATAAAAAATAGACAAAGTAGATTCAGAATTCATTTCACAACTTCCATTTAATAACATGATTCAGCAATCAAGATTTTTCCCAAAAGACCATAACAAATTTGGTCGTATGTTCGTCTTCTCCATAAATTTGTACAAAAAAAAGATGCATCAATTATTATGAGCTTCTTTAGTTGAGACAATCTGTAAATAATAGAGAACCTTTCTCCAAATATTCGTAATCAAAGTTTGATGACTCACCCAGCTGAAAAGAATTTAGTGAATCTCCAACTTTAATTTTATTCTGATTTGTAGAATGGTTTCATATCTAACTAAATTTTGATCCACTGAGTAATTCACATGGTTTTTTACAATGCCTCCTAAAAACTTTTTGATTTGAACTAACCTTTGATTTACCTTATAAATTTAAGACTGAGCATTAAACTCACTATTTTCAGCAACTTACCTCTAAAACAATTTTTTTTAATTTGTAAGAATTGGAATGTTTCATGAAATCTCAAATCAAAGGAGTTCAAAGATAATAATTAAATCAGTATATATGAAAAAATATAGTAATTAAAACAATAAAACATAGGTAAAAATGAAAAATAAAATTGTATAAAATGAATATTTTTCCTTTTTTTGGTTTTTAGAGTTATTTTATCGGCATAATCGAAAATAAAAAAATGAATTACTATTGAAATAATATTCGTCCATTAAGATAAATATTTATATTTAGTATAATGTAGTTCTATTATGGTAAAAACGTAAAAAACTTTACAGTGGGGGAAAAATGAAAATTAGAATTGTTAGTTCCAGAGAGGAAATTCTCCTATCTTGACCATTAAAAAACTTTTTGTTCACCTGAATTTCAGACATTATAGCAAGGATATTTTAGATTGGGCAAAAACTGTCCGAAAGTTATGATAGTCCAATCACCTAAATATTTTCTAAACATGGTCTCAAAGTCCATCAGTTTCAACGTCCATCAAAATGTTCCTTGATATGAGAGAACAAAGCTCTATTGAAGGAGATTTCTAGGTTAGCAGAAATGATTTTATCCATAGCACATTCGCTTTGAAAGACAAAGTGTACTAAATGGGGGATGAAAAATGAAAAGTAAAATTCTGCTGATAACACAATTTTATCCATATCTGAGAGCATTATTGCTAATAAGGCTTGCGGAATCCTGCCAAACATTTCGGAACACAATAATCAATTACTCAAAATTTTGGTCGCACTCAATTTTCAGGAGTTTTGAAAATCTTAAACAAAGATTTTCTCTACGTTTTCCACAAATTTGAGATATATTCACTTTTCAGATTTGATCAAGACTCAAGAATGCAACCAAAATTATTGGCAGATATTACTTAGTTTTAGGGGGGTATAAAAATGGCAGTAAATAAGTTTTTACCTAATCAAAAAACTAATAAATTTTATTTTGATAGACGTCATATAATATCGGTTTTAAGACGAGAATTAGTGCTTCTTTCTCTAGTAAGTTGCCTTGTCCTTGCAAGCGTCCATACTGCTTTATGCAGAAGTTCCGTGCCAGTAATTTATATTGCAGGAGATGGTAGTGGAGATTTTAGTTGCAATGGAAAAGATGACAATGTACAGATAAACAAAGCCCTAAAGTTTGTGGCAGAAAATCCCGAATACACAACTGTCCACCTTAAAGGACCGTTCACATATACCATAGATGATACTCTTCTGATCGGCAGTAATACAATTCTTGAAGGAGATTCTAATGCTGTGATTAAACTGGCCGATCATGCAGGATGGGATACAATGAAACCCCTGATTCAGCAGATGAACTATTCAGGAAACAATAACATTATAATAAGGGGCTTTGAAGTTAATGGAAATTATGCTGGTAATAGTGAAATCAAATTAGGTAGTGGATACTATAGTGTAATTTACTTCAAACATTCTACAAATATAAAAGTATACAATATGTATATGCATGATGGAATGGGGGATGGGCTGAGAATAAATCAGTGCAAAAACGTTCAGTTCTATAACAACACTATATATAAGCTCGGGCATGATGGCATGTTTGCTATTGATTGTGAGAACATGGAAGCCTGGAACAACAAAATAACCTGCAGGACAAATAGCGCTCTTAGAATATGGAACTCTAATGAAGTAAAATTGCATAATAACATAATAGATTCCTTCTATCATTGGAGTGCAGGTGGACCGGGTATTCAGATCGAAAAGAGTTCTGGAATTATGGATAATATCGAAGTCTACGAAAATACTATCCACAATACATATGGACCTGGAATCTGGTTTTTTAATTATGATACATCTCCTACTACCAGAGATCAGGGGAAGAATATCCATATTCATCACAATGTCTTCTACAACACAGGAACTAATCCTCATCCTATAATTACATGGGTTGGGGGCATTGTAGGAAGTGAATTCCATGACACACTTATCGAAAACAATGTATTTGATGGTGTATACAATGCAGCCATTGTCCTCGTGAATCCCAATGATTACTCATTTGATTATTCGCCTAAAGAAGGATACAGGACCATTGTACGTAATAACATAATCGTAGACACTCAGAAGCGGACAAAAAACCCTAGCGGAACAGGATATGCAGTTATCAATTATCTTCCTGAAACTCATACCATTATTCTGGAAAATAACTGCCTTTATAACAATACTGGCGGTAATTACATAAACGCAAGCTCAACTACTGATATCTATGCAGACCCTCTCTTTGCAGATCAAAAAAAACATGATTACCACTTAAAATCAAAAGTAGGTCGCTAGATGGGAACAATTGGGTAACGGATAATATAAGCTCCCGTGTATAGGAGCAATGCATG
>CAWKGG010000006.1:0-9697 GCA_963848985.1 uncultured Methanosarcinaceae archaeon | reverse complement strand
GTGTTCTGTTTGCCTGAGTATAAAGGATATGTATTCATATGCCTGGGTTGTCCCTAAACTCTAAATTGTCATTTATATCATCCTATTAATCATACCATACATTCAATCTAGAAAATAACTGTATACTCTGTTTTCCTAACGATGACCCCAAAATTGGGGAATTATCCTATTAACCCGTTTTTGGTACTCCCGGTATTCGTCACCAAACTGGGATACAAGCCTCCTTTCCCAGTGCAGTGACCCCAGATAGAGGTATATAGTAGCTAAAAGGTATATGACAAGCAGATTATGGTCATGAAGGGAATAACCAAATTATTATCAGTCCTGATAGCAGGAAGGGATCTCTTACCCATCGGTAAATGCCTCGAATATTTAGGGAACTTTCTTCAGGAGTATTGGGGCAGATAGTTGTGAGCGTCTCTTGAATCTATTGGGTGCATCCAGCAAAGCTCTAGGAGCAACGGCTGCAGCAATAAATTGTCCCCCGATCATCAGCCAGCAGCAGGGCGAAGGTATTATGTAGAGAAATGGTCCTGGATTTTTGTATAGGAGGTATGCGAGCGGCGATATAGTTAGCAGTGCGATGAGGCTGAATACTGGCATATACAACAATTCTGCCCTGGAACCCAAGATTCTAGTGGCACAGCGTTTGAAAAACAGGCTTGCCATAAGACTGTGAATAGCTGCGAATGCCACCAGCAGAAAAACAAGGAAAGTATAAACAAAACCAATTCCAATAATCCCAATTTTTATTTGAATAACTTGTACTTAATATTTGTGACTTGGCGGAGCTGTCAAATCTTTTGGTGTAAATCAATTTTCTAAAGCCTGTCTTAAAATTAAATTTTATTCAGCAATTAAGATTGAACTTATGTATTTAAACTGAAAAAAGTATCATTAAACCGTTAAATATTTAGTAAATTTAAACCATGATCTTTATTGTACTTGATTTTATACCTTGAGTGTATAAGCTCTTTAGATAAAGTACTATCCTTAAGTTCGATGTGTACCTGAATTTCGGAAAAATTTACGATCTGAATTTAACATTAACGTTGCTTATTTCAGACTGCAGAAATTTTTTGAATTTTAAGAAAGCCTCTTATATGTTAATTTTTAACGTCAATACATAACGTCATCTAAATGTAAATAAGGCACCAAAATATCAATAAAATTTTTAAGGGATTTGAATGGTTGCTAAATCCACTATATTCCGCAATAACGCCATATTCAACTCTAAATTAATAACCCGAAATTATTTGAGCATTATTCATTGAAAATTAGATTAATTTTTATGCTACTTCATCTTTAAAAAATAGATTCATTCTTGTGTACATCTAAAAGTGAGTAGGAAGAAAAATAAAAGCATAAAGATCATTTATGCATTATCAGTTATAATTCTGTCAAATTCGGGTTAAAGCATCATTTTTAAAAAAATTAGAGCTAATTAATAATGAGTTGATTTTTATTTCGAAAAGTCATATAATTGCCCTCTGCACCCTATTTTCTGCGTTATGTAGTTATTGGTTCTCTGCATTTAGTTAAGCTTTGTAACTAATACTTTTGGAGCAAAGTGCATTAGACCAAAATTAGCTTTTTATCTTTTGAAGGTAAAGAAATCTATCAAGGTCAAATGTAAAATATGAAAAATATAAATATTTTATTAAAAAGGCTGTTGTCTTAGTAATTAGATGGTATTTAGTGATAATTTTGCGATATTATTTAAAAAATTCTATAAAACTTAATTGATATTAAATTGCTGTTCAAATTTAAATGACTCATGCAGAAATAATTTTAATTTCAAAACCATTAGATCAACATAATAAATATATAATTATGGTTATATTTCCTAAATATCCCATGCTGAATGCTGAAATCAGCTTTATTCATAATTTATTATATAACATATTTAATATCAAATTATTGTTTGATATTAAAATATTTTATGTAGGCAAAAGTTTTGTTCAGAAACTATTTTTTTTATAATTAATTTAAAATAACTAAGAAACTATTTTACTTATTGTAGTTCATGAAGTATTCGATTGTTAATGAAACATTTAGTTCGCTGGAGTATTGTAGTTTAAAGAGGATCTCAATAAACACCGAAATTTCGCAAGCTGCCGATGAGACTCGCGGAAAGGAGAAGTTTATAGAAATCCTCTAAAGTGAACAGATAAAACAAAAACTAGACAGAAAAAAAATAGAAATTGTTGGTATTGATAGAGAAGAAATTAACCAACTGATTTCCGAATAGCTAACAAAAACAACTATAATAATTTTAACAATGAAGGAGTGTAAACAAATGTTGAAACTTGAAATGAAAAAGGTACTTACAGTTCTGCTGGCATGCCTTTTTGTAGTATCCGGAACAGCAGTAGCAGTCAGTGCACATGGAGGCGGCGGTCATGGTGGACGCGGCGGCTGGGGCGGCGGCTGGGGCGGCGGCTGGGGCGGCGGCTGGGGCGGCTGGGGCTACCCGTGGATTTATGGCTATCCCTACACAGGATACGGCTTAGGAGCATATCCCTACCTTGGATACGGTCTTGGAGCATATCCCTACCTTGGATACCCCTACCTTGGATACGGTCTTGGCGGCTGGGGCGGCGGCTGGGGCGGCGGCTGGGGCGGACACCGTGGTGGACGTCACCATTAAGGATACCTATCTCGACACCAGAAACAAATGTTAATAGATGCTCTTGAATAGACGCTCATGCGTCACCATAAATTAACTTCTTTTTTTATTTTTTATTTGATTGAATTTTTTCTATTCTAATTTTTTTTAGGACTGTTACCTGGGTGAGATGGTACTCTCAAAACCAACTATATTATTAATTTATCGCCCGAATGCCATAGAAAATTATATAGAAGTTCGATACATTTCTTTTTACAAATAATTCCCATGTAATTCTATTCTAAAAAACGCTGAATTGGATTAAAAAAATGAATATGAAGCTTATTCGAAACACTGGCGAATTTATCTCAGAACACGAAGTAGTTCTTAAAATTCCTGGTTCAATTTGGTAGCTTATAAGAATATTTCATTATCAAGAGATGTCATTCTGACAAAACCAAGCGGGCTCCTAATAATACAATAATCTAATTTTCATTGGATCAAGAACAAATGACATTTTTTTACTTACCTGAAGAATGAAACAGACTGAGCTGAAGTATCCGTGAATAGTCTGTCCGCGTATTGAGGTGATTTAGTTAACCAAACAAATATCCCTATATACCTTGATTTTATAGTGCTTTCTAAATGGGTGATTACTAGATTCGCATAACTTGACATTGTTGAATTAACTCATTCTTGCAGATGTTACAATTAATTTCAGTCGAATCCCTCATAGCTTGCTTCTGGATAGAAATATCTCAGAGAACTAGTGTCAACTACCGAAGTCTATACTTTAAGCTAGCCTGTACCATAAAATGGAACTATGAATGCAAATCACTGTGCTTATAAAATGAAATATCATATGCCTTATGAAAAAGTTTATTACTGTTTTGAGTTTGATGCAACCTATACTGCTGTTGAACAGTCACATTTTTAATTGTTACTTAACCGAAATATATTCCTCAAAAATTATTGGTATTCTGTTAAGATATAAAATTTTTAAAAGTTACTAAGGTCTAAAATCTAGTGATTTTTTAGTTTTACACAATCACTTGATTTTGGTTGCCACCAGACTAGCAAAAAGTAGTGTATCGTGAGCTTCAATTAGGCTATAGAATACCTTTTCAAAAAAGACGATCCAGGGTAAACTTCGAGAACAACTTCCAACCCCTTGATACGATACCTTCCAATCCCTTAATATTGATATATACCACAGATCATCTTTCATTTACAAGCTAGATGATGTTTTTCAAAGATCATTATGCACCCCCTAAAATTCCTTTTCTTACTTTTATATGATTTATGATTTTGAGTTCACAATCAAGAGCAATAAAAACTGTAGTTTAAAGTATATATTTCAAACAGTTAAGGCTTAAGTAGCATACATTTCTCAATAAAATCACACATATAATATAAAAAAAATAACTTTTATTTTTAAATAATTATTTATTCTATATCTATCTATTTTCAGTTAGTTTATGCGATAATTACCCATATAGTTTAATATACCATTTGAGTATTGTAAAAAAATTAATCAAAATATTGGATTAGATATTCTTCTTGTGCTCTCAGCGCCTCTTTTTATAGGCGGGATAAAGAAGAATCGATAGGATACCTCAGGATCAGCTATGTGAACTTTCCTGATAGTCTGAAAAGCCAGAAAAATCAGAAGCAATTAGTAAATCTGAAGAAAAAGAGAAAGGGATTGAAAACGAATGCTAAAGTTATAGGGCTCGATATTGGAGGAGCGAATACTAAGCTGGCATCCTCAAATGGGACTCAAGTAGAACTTCACTATCTGCCTCTATGGAAAAATACCAAGCTTCCGGAATTTTTGAAGGAAATAGCATATCGATTACAACCAGAAAAAGTCGCCGTTGTTATGACAGGGGAACTTGCAGACTGTTTTGAAAATAAAGGCCAAGGTATTATCTTTATAAAAAAAGCTGTTGATTCTGCATTTGGATCTCCAAAAGTCTCGTATATAAATTGCATGGGTAGATTTCAGAGTGAAACTGACAAACTAACAGATCTTGGTGCTGCTAACTGGGTAGCTTCAGTCATGCTAGTCGGAGCTGAGCTTGGAGATTGCATTTTTGTGGACGTAGGCAGTACCACAACTGACATTATTCCGATAATTTCCAGGGAACACAAAGCAGGAATAACTGACTTTGAACGCCTGATGCGGAGTGAACTTATATATTCAGGCGCACTCAGAACAAACATTGCTACTCTTCTTGAAAAAGTAAAAATTGAACAGAGATTGTGCAGAATCGCTTCAGAACTCTTTGCAACAACCGCAGATGTATATATCCTACTTGATAAAATCAATGAAGATATTTACACTTGTGAGACTGCAGATGGAGCGGGAAGAAGCAAAACTGATGCTATGCGTAGGATTGCAAGGCTAGTCTGCGCAGATCTTTCAGAAATTCGAGAAAAAGATATATATGAAATAGCAAGCCAAGTGCATGAAAAACAGATATCTACCCTGACTGAAGTGATTTATGAAGTTGCGAAAAAGAATGAACTTAAGAGAATAGTAGCTGCAGGCCTTGGAGAGTTTCTCATAACAGAAGCTTCAGAAAGACTCGGTTTTGAATGCATTTCAGTTGCCGGACACTGGGGAGAAAAAATATCGAGAGTTTTCCCGGCATACGCTGCTGCTAGAATACTCGATAAATGAAATATTATCTCAGAGATAAGCAAAAAGAATATTAAAGAGAATTTTGATAAACTCATATGCATTTGAGTATTGGACACTTTAAATATCTTAGAAATTTTTGATACTAATAAAAAATATTACTATTTTACTCTTAAAGAAGAATCTAAATATCTGTAGTCAGTTGCAGACAAACTTGATGAAATTGATTCCTTAATTGATTGGAAATCTTTTAGTATAATTTCTGAGTCCACAATTTTTAACAAAACCATTTTCTGAGGGAGACCTGAATCTGATGTAATCATTATGTTAAAAATACTTATTTTACAGCAACATATAGTCTTTCCGACTTTTAACTTGAGAAACAATGTACTGGTTGAATTTCTATCATGAAATTTCTTGGTTTTTCTGAGTGCATACCATAAAGTACCACAATTTGCCTCAAAGATTGAAAACTATGAAATTTTGACCTGCCGAAAATGTGAAATTATTCACAGAATCGGAAAACAAAATTTCATTTATTGGAAATTGTAAATAGAGTATTTTGTACTCGATTTTTAACAATCCAGGAGCATAAATCCTCTCAAATATATATGTATATGTATTATAAAGTATTATATTTTAGAGAGATATCTTGTCCCTAAATGTAAAAAAACTATCATTTTCCTAGATAAGTCAGCCACAAAGATACTGATAAAGACATGATACAAGAAAATCAACTATTAATCAGTACTGGAAGACACAATCTAACAACAGTTATCAACGGTTATTCCTGCAGTGAATGATCTCATAGCTTACTTTTCCTCTGTCTACACACTCCCTCACAAGCTTTTCCCGTTTTGAGAGAGTGTCCGTTTTTCCTGATTTGACCTCAATAAAGACTACTTTATTCATTTCTCCCTCAGAAAGACCGTCAAAGACTATGAAATCCACTGGTGTACCAAGAAAGCGTGCATCCTTTGGGTTGTACTCGAAATCAGGGAAATAAGGGATCAGGTGTTCAGTGACCTTACCCCTAGTGACTGCTTCGCTTTTCTTTACTGCATCCTGGCGGATTTTTTTTTCCTCATCAAGTTTCCAGTTTCGGAAAAGGATATCGGTTTTTTCAGAGATCTGGCGATTCATTTCCCTATCCTGCCAAAATTCATACAAATCTCTGGCACGGGACTCGACTGAGCCCCTTAGCTGGATATACTTCAGAAGCAGATAAACTGCAAAAAGAGCGAGAAAAAGAATAAGCATCGAATTAATCCAGTTGTTCATGGCCATTCTCAGAAAAGGATTATATTTACTATCTTTTGGAAAGTAACTCCCAGTAGTTTATATTAGCTGTAGTTCACAATGAATATACTTATTCTTTTTTATTTTTACTCAATAGTTCACAGGAAAAAACTTTATCCAAAAGTCTCAGGAATACTTCTATAAATCCCTTAATTTCTGCATATATTATTTAATGAATATAAATGGCTTGTGAAAATGAGAGGTATATCAGAAGATTTTTTAATTCCGTTTTTTGTAATCGCCCCTAGAAAATTGAACATTGTAGATTTCTGAAGTAGAAATTCTTCATGAGATAAGCTTACTTCATAGAATGGAGTTGTTCTAAATGTATATTAATTTGCGGATGAATTCCAACGAGTGAATCACAAAAAAGAAATAGTGGGGCAGAGTGATTCTGAAGCAGGTTGCACAGGTAGCAGCAAGAAAGAAAAAATACCATGTTAAAAAAATTATCTACCACGAGAAGAACCAAAATTAGATCTAAAAAAGCAATTATTACTCCATAAATAAAAATTACCACAATTATATGGTATCTGATTACAATGAAGAAATACTCGAAAATTGAACCGGATATCAAAAGTGAGAAATCTAAAAGATAACGATTGTTGAGATATAGACATTCTCGGTTGATAAATATTTTTAAATACTTTTCAAAATAATTACAATTGGGGAAAAGAGGGCGAAGAGATGACTTGAGGACCAGTTTCATCACCTAGTTCATATTAAATTAATGTAAAAAGATTTAAGCTCCACAAAGCTAAAAAGCATATAAGCTTGTCGAAATATTCTACAGTATGTGACTATATAAAGTTCCAGGAAGAACTACTTACTTCAATTATTTTTGCTGAAAAATATAAATATCGGAGAAGATATTATAACTTGCAAAAATATTTTTTTGGCAAATCTCTCTAGAAGATCATGACAATACGGCATACATTTATAAAATATTTTCTAAAAAATGAATCTCTAACCAGATGGCATTTCGAAAAATTTCCAAATTAAAGGAAATCTAAATGAAAATTGGAAAAAATTAAATGCTATATTTTTTGGTATCGGAATATACCACCTTGCCACTTTTAGCCCCTATATAAAAGTGCGATAAATTCACTTTAGTTTGAAAATAGACGACTAGAACAATTGTAAATAATGAAATTTTACTACGTGAAATGGGATAGATATGACATTCAATGCTAACCTAAGATTTAAGTTCACTTGAACGAGCGAAAGAGTGAAACAAAATAGAATGCTAATGAAGCGCAATTCGGAACTTACTACAGAGCAGCAACTCTGCAAGGATAAAATTGATTAATGATCGTGTTTGTACTTAGCTAAACTAATTTGAATCTTGCAAAGCAGGTAGAATAGACATGGAGAAGAACGTTATGGACGCTCTCCTAGAGGTTATCGAGATACGAGCCCTGACGAACAGAGCAAGAGTTGCTATGGGAATAAGGGATCCAAATTTCAAGGTTCTCGAAAGTGCGTGGAAAGCCCAGGAAAAAGGATATGCTCAGGTTATCCTGGTAGGGAGCAAAAAGGAAATCAATAAAATTGGAACAGAGCTTGAGGTGGTGGATACCGAAGATCCAGAAAAGGTTCTTGTGGAACTTTTGATATCAAGAAAAATCGATGCAGCTATAAGGGGAACTGCAGAGTCATCTGGAACCCTTGCACACCTCAAAGAAGCACTTGGGAAGAAAAGCGTCTGCAGACTTGCACTACTTATGACAGCTGGCGGAAAGCCTTTCTTTCTTGCCCCTGTAGGAATCGATGAAGGTAATACCATTGCAGATAAGCTTCACATGATTACTCTGGGTGCCGAGCATATCAGTAGATTAGGAATCAACCCTGTAATAGGTGTGCTTTCAGGTGGTAGGATTGAAGATATTGGTAGGAATATACTGGTGGATAGAACCCTCGCAGACGGTGAATTAGTTGCAAATAGAGCTATGAAACTTGGGATGAATGCTAAGCATTACACCATTCTTATCGAAGATGCCATAAAAGAATCCAACTTTATCGTTGCCCCAGACGGAATCTCAGGAAACCTTATATTTCGGACAGTTGCTTTTCTGGGCGGAGGTGACGGACTTGGAGCTCCTGTGCTAATGGACGATTACGTTTTTGTGGATACTTCAAGGGCAGGCGGACATTTCACTAAAGCCATAATGCTTGCAAGCGCATTATCTCACCTTAATAAGGAAAGAAAAAAAATGACTCAAGGAAAACTATTGTAGACACATTTCTGTCGTAAATATGCATATAAGACGAAAACAAAAAGTCCAATATAGCGATCTTAACCCTTGAAAGGTGCATAAGCCCAATACATGAAGCTGACCTCCGAGGAAGCTCATAAAATGAGAGTAATGAAGTCAAAGAAAAAGTCAAAAATAGAATTTCAAATTCCAACAGCAATTACATCCTTGGGTTTTAGACTGAACCAATAAATAATCTGGCAGGCCACGCCCTGCTTACAATTTATGCAAATGGGATTGATTAAAAGGACAGGATGCTTGATTCAAAGAAGCAAACTTTTTCATATAAAACATCCTATAACGGAAATCATAATCTCCCAGTTACAGTTTGTACTTCTTTTTAATGTAGTTCGTTGATTATGAGTGGATCCTTAGGCTTGTGTTCAAATATAAAAATGCAGAAAAAACAGATACTATGGGCCTCTTGGTGTATATTTTCCAAAAATAAGTAAATATACTATTGTAGTTAATCTTTCAAACGACGTGATAATATCCAAAGAGTTACTAATAGACACCGCAGCAGGTATTGTTTGCAAAGTGGAAGTCACTGATTCTTTGATTGGTGAAAATTCAATGTGAAATAGCTAAGAAATTGGTAACTAAGGAGAAGATAAGATTTGTGTTTGCTAGTGTAAGCTACTGAAATCAATTTCCTATTTCTGGATTTCCATCCACTTTCATAAAAATAAGTAACAGAAAAATAGATTAACTTATCTCTTATAGAATTATCAACTTTCTCTAAATTCGAGAAATAGAATCTACTGCCCTAATTGTCACATCACAATAAATTTTTGTTACCATAAAATTATCAAAAAATTTAGATATTTCTGATTTTTTGTTTTGGTTCCTTTATTTTTTAACAGCATTAACAAGATTTTCCTCGACAAATCT
>CAWKGG010000005.1:0-5335 GCA_963848985.1 uncultured Methanosarcinaceae archaeon | reverse complement strand
ATAGGATTTATTTAATCTATTTAAATAGGGTTCCTTTATTGTACCATGCATCTATCATCAGATTTATTTTATTTAGATAAAGTACTTTTATTGTGCCAAGCTTCTGAATTGCGAGTTAATTTAAATTACTTTGTCATATGCTTCTAGTGCTTCATTGTACTTTTCTGAGCTCAGTAGATGGGCTGCTTTATGAAACCAAGCCTTTTCATTTTTCGGGTTAATTTCAATTGCTTTGTCATAAGCTGCTAGTGCTTCAATGAACTTGGCTGAGCACAGTAGCTCGTCTCCTTTATGGACCCAATCATTTGAAGATTGCAAAGCATTTGAAGATTCTCCCGCGCTTACGATACCCACTAGGATTAAAAACTCAAGCACAGTGATTTCTAAAGCCATTATGATTGTACGCCTTTGATTTGCTTTATCATATATTGCTTTTTTCATTTTCAGTCTCTTGATATTTATTTATATATTGGTAATGAGAAATAACTAAACAAATACACATGGCTTAATACTTCATTCTATAAATTAAACATTTCTACTTAAATATTATATTTAGTAATTTATCTAAATAATGTTGATGTTATTATTGTTTGTAGAATACATCATAACTTTTAAAGTCCAATATATACATTTTAGTTACATTTTTTAATTTTTGCAGTTTTGCCATTATTACCACTAACATCGCCACACCAATCACTGTAGTAAGTATCCCATACACACTCACAGTCAGGCTAGTATCACGATAGTGATCGTGTTCATGGCGTTATTGGGATCATATAATTCGGTGCTAGATGACCCAACTGTCAATCATAATACAAAGAAAAATGACAAAATAAAATCTGACTTGCTTTTATTTTACCAGATAATTGTTTATTATGTGAGTATACCCATGTTTTTTCCAGATTGATTATTTTTAACAAGGTAGAGACTTACATAGTTAAATTCCAAATAAATGGGATAAAAACCCAATTATGTATGGTCTTAAATTATCAATAAAATGTATTTTCACAGGATATGCCAATGAAAAGTGATTTCAAATTGTATCAGCTGTCTACTACCATCCAAAGAATATAAAAATATAAGAAATATAAATAAGAACTTATATCCAATAAAATTCGATGAGATACAATTGTCCTTCTATGCTAGTGGGTTGTTGTTTCCAGAATATTCTTAATCCCTTTCTCAGCTTTTTTGTTCCGCATTTATGTGAAGTGGGAAAAGATATGTTTCAATATATTAAAACGCAAGCATTCGTTAGTCTGGAAACTTAACCTTAAAAATATCAACCGAATACAAAACTGTAATTGTTCTAAAAAAACGAGTTTGCTTAATATCAAATTGATTTGCGTTTCTCTATGCTCTTAAGCTTGTAAGTGGGTAATAGTGCAAAGAATTGTAATCGAAAGTTGATTTGAAGGATATACATATGTTTACTATAAAACATATGTATCCATGAGAACAAAGAAACATACTATTTGTCAATAAAACTATTAGCTCTGCACCCTGTTATATTTTACAGAAATTTTGGTACACTACCAATTCATTGATAAAGCATCTAAAAGTTACAGTTGGAAATGCACGAAATATGAAGGTTTTTATGCATGAAAAGATAGAAAAAGTGATTTAAAGTTCATTGAACAATTTGCGCTTAATAGTATGATCCAGCCATCAAAAGTTTTCCCAAAATATCAAAAAATTTCATTCATAAATTCGGAATTCCAGACATTACAAAGAAGAAAGCTACTAAAAATAAACATATTTGATTCTTGAAACTAAAATCTTTGATTAAAATGACATATTATATAGATGTTTATTATAAACATGGCAAAAAAAGTATGTTTTTGATTTCTTCAGATGAGATCATTGATCAAATACTAAAAAATTCTACAAATATTCATATAAAAGTATCCTTATTTTGATAAATTCTGGACATAGAAATATCTCATAGCGTTGTAGTCAGCTTCATAAATATCTGAATTTTACAAAATGCCTTGGCGATAAAATTGAAACTTTGGATAAATAAATTTTCAATTATTCTTAGGGAAAGCATAAAAGTGAGATCGAAATTTTAATGTATGTCTTAGGATTGGAAAAATTGATTCATTAACTCTAATTACTGCAACAAGCAATTTCAAGGATTTTTATCAAGTGGATAAACTTGCTTCATAGCTTGTTGTTGTTCCGAATGTTTACAAGTCTGCTGATAAGTTCTCAACTGGAGAATTACAAAAAGAGGATCAAGGTAAAAATGTAGATTCTAACGCAAATTGCTAGGCAGCAGCAAAAAAAATAGCAAATTAAAAACTTTTTTAACCGGAAAAAGAAATCAATTGGATACGCAAAGACAATAATGCTCTAGCAAGGGAAATTGCTCAAATTATATGGCATCTGACTACAAATGACAAAATGTACAAAGATGAAAATGGGCATTATAAGAGATAAATTAAAAAATGGAAAATCGATGAAACTGAGATATTCTCGGTTGAGACACGTATAAAATAATTAGTTGAATAATCGAAATTCTCAAATTTTTTAATCCTTACCTTCATCATATGGCCAAGAACTTCTCAGCCAAGTATACCTATTCATAGTAGAACGTTTCTAACAGATTCCAGGATCTGATCTATGTATTTTGCAGCTGTATTTTTCAAGTCCATAGGATGTACGTTTTCTGCCACAAAATCCTTCTCCATTTCATAGTAACTGGTGTATATCAGGCTCCCACCAAACTTTTCAGGTCTCTCTATGACAACTGTCTCACATCTGGGAAAAATATGATAGCGTAACATAGCAAGAGTCGGGTTGTTTTCCAAGTCTCCTATTTTACAGTAGGCTTTCTTAAACTTTCTGTAAATCTCTTCTCCAGTATCGTCCACTGAAATGAAATTATCCTTTGAAGAAGACATCTTTGTTCCATCTAATCCTATGAGAATAGGAGTGTGAATGCAGACAGGTGTTTTGAATCCAATATTTTTTAAGTTTTCGCGGGCAAGCATATGGATTTTCCTCTGATCAATACCACCAACAGCTACGTCAACTTCGAGCATTGCAATGTCAACAGCCTGCATCAGGGGGTATACCATCTGGGAGACCGTTGGGTCATCCATAGTACGCCCAACTTCATCCATGCTCCTGCGTGCTCTATTAAGGGTTACTGCCCTTGAAAGCTTGAGAACATTTAACATGTACTCGGCCCCAAACTGATAGTCTGAACCATATACAAAATCAGTTTTCTTTGCATCAAGTCCGAGAGCAACAAAGCAGCGTCTGTTATAGTCTGCAATTTTTCGGACTTCTTCAAGTGTGCCTTTTCTATTCAGATAAGCATGTACATCTGCAAGCAGGACAGTGACCTTGAATCCAGCTTTTTGCAAATCAATTAGCTTATTTACTGTAAGAACATGTCCCAGATGAATTTTCCCGCTTGGCTCATATCCTACATAGGCACATGGAGCTTCTTTTTTGTTAAGAAGTTTTTCAAGTTCTTCTTCTGTTACAATTTCCTGAACGTTTCTTTTCACAAGTTCGAGTCTGTACATTGCCTATACATTCCTTACTTTATTTTATTATCTTCAAAAACTCAATTTTGATTAATAAATTTCTCTAGGAGTGTCATTCCTTTTTTTAATTTGGATTTAGGGACTTCCAAATATGAGTGACTTTTCTTCACAGAAATTTAGTCTCCTCACCAAAAATCGGTTTAGAGCCAGAGGTTCATAGATTCCTTTTGTATAAATGAGAATTTTTCTCCTCTGTCAACGGGAAGTTGTGCAAGGTTAGTCTCCATTTCAAAAAGCATTAAATGGATTTTTCAGTCTTTTTTTCCTTTCAGATATTCTGAAGCTTCACATTATCCATTCCCTTTTATGTATCAGAGCATAGTAATCCAAGATATCAAAAAATTTCACCAGGCCTCAAGCTGTCTCAAATGAAAATAAGAAGGAATTTCCTCCCTTTGAAGAACCCATATTCTGGAATCAAAAACCACAGATTTTTCAAGTCACAAATTTATATTAATGGCGCTTCCTAGAAAGCTTTCACGATAGAGTCAATTTTTCCACTTTACCTTCAAATGAAATATCTGTAAACAGAAAACTGATTTCATCCGAAAAAGTGAGTCAAAAGAGGAGGGCCTAAACTGCTTTTCTAACGAAAAGTATGGCAGTATTCGCCATTGCCCTGGTGAGTTTGGGTCATAAAGTTTCTTAAAACCCAGGCGCAAGAGCTTATATCTGAATTCCTGCCATCAGCGCGCACAACCACAAGAGGGATCCAGCGCATTTCAGCAAAGATTTCCATGTTTTTAATTTATCTTTCAAAATTTATCAGTCTTCTTTCCGTTTTTTGTATCTTTGGACAACGTCTCTTATTATAACAATATCTGCTGCAGTTATGACCCACCGGTAAGGAATAATGACACCTTTAGTGGTCAGGTCAAAAAGTTCTCGATTAATATCAGAAACAGCAAGCCCAGTAATTTTCTGATCATCTATATCAATTACAAGGTCCTGTAGCTTTCCTACATAAACACCGGTATTTGTGTATATGCTTAAACCAAAAAGTGATGTAAGTTCTGCGCGCATCATATCCCTGCTTTGTAAATTTATTTCATTCTTTCTCCTAACCTTATATGAAAAACATGCTTATATATCTTACAGTTTTACTGTCTCATAATTACTATTTCCTGTCATCTTTTCAGGTGAAAATGAATTTTCAATCTATTTTATTATTAAAGTATTCTTATCTGGGTTAATGTGAGGTAAAGGTAGTTCAACTTTTTTAAATCCGATTTCCAAAATTTAAGTTCAGAAACGATAATTTAATTGTATTAAGTTGCCTTCGTATTTTATTCGTTCAACTATGCAATTTTTGGTTATTATTTTTTTCATTATATCATTTATAGGAAGCTAATGAATAATGACACCTTTGAAAATCAATTATACTTTCGAACTTAATTAATTGTGCTTCAGTAATTAGAAATTATATAACCAAAAAAAAGAGAACTACACTGAAAAATTGACCAAGTGTCCCCTTTATTCCGTGTTTTCTGTGCTTTCGATGATTCATCTCTAAGTTTAAGATTCGTGGAGCAAGGTAACCATTTAGATTACCAACAATCAGTTGGAAGATATCTATTTTGATGTAATAAATACTTCTGATTGTGAACTGATTGAAAAATAAAAAAAATTATCAATAGCCTACAACTAACTAAAAAGATGCCTAACTAAATTTGCGCACTGAATCTTAATTAGGAGGGTTATTGGATTTTTTTGCTCAGTATGAATGGTTAAAAAGAAATTATAAACAATAGCAAATTAACCAAGTAAGTATACAT
>CAWKGG010000004.1:0-4981 GCA_963848985.1 uncultured Methanosarcinaceae archaeon | reverse complement strand
AGTACTCCTGGATTTTTGAGTAATATGTAGATGATTTGATGAGTGAGATTAACATATTTAATTGGAAAGAATATATAGATTGGACAGAAAAACCAAATGACTATACGTATTACTTTAAGACTATAACCAGATAATAAAATTTCTTTTGCCTGTTTTCTTAGAGATGGAGGAAAAATAATTTATTGGAATTTTGAACAATTGACACTTATATTAAACGTCGTCCTGAAGAAAAGAAAGATTTTGTATTGAGGAGTGGTGTTTTATTTAGTAATCGTGATTAAATGACAAATTGTTTTTGTTGTGGAAATACTACTGAAAAAGTATATCATTGTGAAACACATGATAATGATATTTGTGAAAGCTGTTTTTTTGAATATAAAGTTGATAAAAATTTGTTGTGTAAATATTTGAATCCTCCCAAGAAAAAAGATTTTAAAATAAGTAATCGTGATTGAATGTGCGTAACGTGTAGTATAATTTGTAGATGTGGACATCCGTTTGGAGACCATGCATATCCTAATAGTGAAGGTAATGTTATTAGAGATGAAAAAAAATATTTGTTTTGTTATCTTTGTGATTGTAAAAAAGCAACTGAGAAAAATAATTTATTACTAAATTGTGATTAGATGCCAAAATGTACAGATTGTGAATTTAGCAGTGATTCAGAAGCGTATTGTAGAATTGTTCTTGATGGCATATATTTAGATGCAGAGCCTGTCATAAAAAATATAATCACAATTACTCCCTGTTACATTTTAGCTAAATGGGAACATACTCTTATAAATGAACATGTTAAATTCTCAAATCGTGATTAAAATGGCTTCAAATGAACAGAAAAAAACTACTGCCTTTTTAGATACTAAGGTATATAAGCCTATACTACGATATAAGGCTATTCGTAAGGGCTATATAAAGCATATACCGAAAAGCTTATATATAAAGGCAGGGTATCTATTATCGCTTATATCGGACTATCTTGCAGATAGTTTTATATACCCCTATCGTCTGTTGACTCTCCATAGGGGTTTGGAAAACTTCAGTTGAAAGTGACACATCTTGACCAAGAGATGAGAGTCAAAAAAAGAGGTTAGCGAAGCGAAACTTTGTTAACTTTTTCAATTGGCAATTAAACGTGATTGAATGGCAAAAGATTTGGTTAAACCTGAAAAGATGAATGAGTTTGATTTTATTCGTGACATCCAGGAAAAGAAGGACAGTTATATTAAAGCTATTGACTTGATGAACACGATAGCAGTGGAAGCAGAAATGCACAGTTGAAAATTCGTGATAAGTTTCTGACTAAAAATAGAATTCAATTTGGAAGTTATATTGGAAATGCACTTGAGAAAAGTTCTGCGACAGTGTCGTATGAGCAAATGCGAATATTTCTTGATAACATGTTTGCAGACGGAAGAACCGATTTGATATCAGAAGTAAAATCTTATTCTAAATCTGCTGGATTGAAAATAAAGGAACAATCTGGGTTGACATTTAAATTTAGCTTAAAGGAGATAAATGACGCAATGAACAAGTGTCGTGATGGTCTCACTAAGATTGATACTAATGTAAATGCTGATATTGTTGAAAAATTAAAAAGCAAGAATATTGTCATGAGCAAAAAGACAGATGACAGGCTTCGTGAATTCTATATCTTCTTTTCTGACTTATATATAAAATTTGTATTTACTGACAAGAAGGGAGTGGCCGTTAAGTTTGATAAAATTGACTCCAGAAGCGATAACCGAAGAAGGAATGACTTGTGGTTTCTATGTTGATAAGTCGAATACAAAGTGTGAGATAACTCACAAGTAGTAAGCGACATGATGAATTCAAATAATGAATTTATCTATTCAAAGTTTGATGATGGGGAATTAATGGCCATACTGGAAAATTTGACTTCTTCAAAAACAAAGATAAAGTTAATGTGCGATATTGATACAGATTTTTCAAAGTTTAAGAAAGGAGATGAATTTGATATTACTTCAAAAGAAGATTTTGTAGATGCCCTTATAAAGAAAGTAAATAGAAGAAAATAATTATAGTTAGGATAGCTTAATGGTAAAGCAGATGACCGCCTTGTGCACCGCACTTTAAATGGCCTGTCGGAAGACGTGGGTTCAATTCCCACTCCTGACTTTAATAACACATCACACCTTTTGGGATTGGTTTTGTATGAAAACTTTTCCTAAAAGTTTTCGCTCGGTGAGCATATGCCTGAAATAAGAACGGAATGGGATGGAAAAAAACAGTATCTGGAGATAGAACTCTCTGAACGAGAGGAGGACAAGGTTATGGATGTCATGGAAGACCTTGGACTGACTGTCAAGGATACGGAGTTGGGACTTGGATTTGGACAGGAGCTGTCTTATTTCAAGGACAAGAAAAATGCGTTCTACAACATTTGTAAAGCACGTTGCAGATAATGTTGTTGATGACATAAACGCACCTGTTGTTACAGAACGGAAAGTATATGAACGCAGCAATCTTCAGGGTTGTTCCTGAAGATGGACTTGTTAGGATAAGAGTGAGCAAGAATATCTCCTAACCGAACTAAGAGCTTTGAAGAGCTTTGTGAAAGATGTCTACACGGAAGTGTTCGGACCACACGAAGAAGCAGAAGCTGTGAGTGATTTGAATATTTTGGTGGGGCTTTCCCACCTAATTATATTTAAAATGTGATGAAGTAAGTATCCACTCTCTAAAGAGAGTGGCTTTAAGGTAAGAAAATGGAAAACAAAAAAGGAATGTGGATTGTAGTAACAGAAAATGGAGTATCGTTTATTGGTAGAGATGCGAAAGAAGCCCAGAAAGGAAAGTTTGGAATTCGGCATCAAATAGTCTTGGGTTATCCGCCCAATTCTTCAAACAAAAATCAGATGCTCTAAGATTCGCAAAGAAAATAAAAGACAGGTGTAACAGCAAAAACAGCCAGAATGGTAGAGGTAGAATTCTATAAAGGTGAACTTAATGCAAGGTAAATTATCTCCACTTAAAATTGTTAGGATGGAAAAAAGAAATGGAAAGAACTATGTCATTTTTGAATAATTAAAAGGTGAAAAAATGGAACGTGTTGAAATTTGCAATTTTGTAATAAAGAATTTGTTTTGAAAACAGATAAATTCGGACCAGCTTTCAATTCTTGTCATGTTGGTTTTGATGTTTTAGGAAATGATGAAGAAATGTATGGGGATGCCATAAGGGCATTTTTACGGCCAAATGGACATGATATTTCTTGTTCCGTTTCCAGTATGCGATTATTGTATGCAAAAATTCAATGATAAAAAATTAGAAATAAAATTATTTGTAGTAACTTGTGGTTGTGGTGGATAATGATTAAAAGGTCTTGACTATGGAAAACTTTATTGAGAGCATCGGAGTGGAATTGGAATGTGGAACCACACGTGAAGCTGTGGACCAAACTATTGATTATGCAAGCAAGCACAGATGTTTGCATAAGCTTGATGTTGGTAGTGATGGAACAGCCAATGTTTCTGGTGTTAAATTTAGTGGCATGGAAGTAAGGATGTGGGATACCGCTTCAACAATCTTAAAGACCTTAATGGAATGATTGAACTAATGTATAAATATGGCACGAAGACAAATGCAAATTGTGGTTTCCATATTACATGTTCGCTTTACTGATGCAGAATTATTTAAATTGTTTTCATATTGGCAGGTATATTCAGTCTTTATAGGAAAGTATAAGAAAGATTTTGGGTCTGTAAAGAAATATCAGAACCGTCTTGATAATAGTTATTCGCATGATTATAGTGGAAATGATGAACTTGTAAAAGGCTATGAAGGAGCAAGTGGAAAGTATTGGGCTATAAATTTTGGTTCCATACATGAACATAATACTTTGGAGTTTCGTTTGTTTCCACATCAGGATAGTGCGGAAGAAGCGAAGAATACAATGAGCTGGATTGTCGAGCTCTTTGAATGAGATATTGAATTCAAGATACAGCTTGATAAGGAAGTGATGAAAATACCTAATATGTGATTATCTTGTGTGTAGGAGAAAAAAAGTGCGGACGTTTTCTACATCCAGATTATGATAAATGTAGTTGTGAGTACAGACCAGAAGAAATATGTAGGCATTGTGAAAGAAGATGGCGAGAAACATAGTAATTGTTGTAACCCCTGCGATGGATGTTCACACGGATTCACGAATAAAACAGACTTCATGCTAACTAATAGGGATTGATATGTGCAGACTAGGATTTGTTTCGAGTGATAAGGAATTGGACATGACCAATCTGCTTATGGTTTCATCCATACAATATGGAAACTATAATGATGACGGTTTTGGCTTTGCTTGGAAAGACAAGGATAGCAAAATAAAGCTGACCAAGACTGAAAGGTCTGCTCCAGCATATTGGCTTCAGCACAAGATAGACCTTGTGACAACAGCAATGATAATGCACTGCAGAAAAAGCACATCTGGAAAGCTTGACGCAGTTTCATCTCATCCTTTTGTAAGCGAGGATAAAAAGTATATGCTTGTCTATAATGGCATACTTTATGATTATGAGGAAGCTAGAAAATACCTGAAAAGCAAAGGGCACAAATTTGCAAGTGATGTTGATTCTGAAGTTCTGCTTCATGGATGGGAGGAATGGAAGAATGACTTTTTGAAAGAGCTTGGGAAGCTAAAATGTCGTGGTTCTGTAAATGTTATTATACTTGAAGATTGTGGCCAGAAAGAGCCAATAATCAGAGTTTATTCTGAAATGGGCAGTATCGTTCTCTATGAGCAAGAAGGAATGTTAATGGCTTTTAGCGACAAAGAGATACTTGGAGATTGGAAAGAAAATATGAAAAACCTTGAGAAAAATACGTTGTATGAAATTCAAGGTGGCAAAGTCATAAAATCTACGGATATTGGAGAACTGTATGAGCTACCGCTTTACGTTCCCAAAAAATAAGCTATGATAGAAAAGGACATGGTTTTGATAACTTTGCGGATGTTCCAAATTGGAAG
>CAWKGG010000003.1:0-14878 GCA_963848985.1 uncultured Methanosarcinaceae archaeon | reverse complement strand
GAGTAAAATTATGGGGTTCAGTTTTGTCCAAACAATTACTTACTCTGGGCTTACTAGTGAGACTTTTATTGAGAGTCCCTATTTTATTTCATTATCCTTGTCATAAAAATGGTTCATAGTGCTTTAGAATGGCTCTCTTTTGATTTGACGTGTATAAGCCCCGCCTGTATGTCTAAGATAACAAAGGAAACGCTAAACTAAGATTTAATGAGCTTTAAATAAGCTCAATAATTAAATTGGGGTTATTACAGCCCTTATACTTCCATCTTTTTTCCCTATACTACTTTCTGCACTTGTGGGATCTGATAAGTTCCATTTAATATCTTTGGACCTGGAAGATACATTCTCAATATCAGTGAGAAATCTCCTTTAGGTGCAGGCAGCCAATTTGATTCCTTCACAATCGGTTCTTCATGCTGGACGTAGATGTCCAGGGAACCATCTGGGTTATGCACAAACTTGTTTTTCTGCTCGTTAATGGAATAGCGGTTGATTGAATTCGACACGAACATGAAAGTAGTCGCATTGTACATGCTAAATGACCAGAAGGCATTCATAGGTGTCAGATTCCCTTTATCGAAGTGCATTAAATAATTGTTAGCCCCGCTAAGTGGCTGTCCGTCTGTACCAGTCTTGTGTCTTTGCGTAGATCGCTTCTTCAGGGACATTAGCTTAGTGCACCTTCAGTAACGGCTGCACGTAGCAGATAATTATATCCACATGTGCCGATTTTGGTGTTATATGTCCAAACGTTGATATCGAAACCTTTAAGGTTCTTACAAGAGCTCTTAACGACTTGATCGGCGTCCTTGATAGCCCGTGATAGCCCATCAGCGATAGCTGTATCTAAGTTTGTTCCATAGTGTGTCCCTCATTCGTACCCAAGCCGATTCGATCGAAGACTGCCATGAGAGCTGTTTCTACCGCTGGTTGCGGGTTATTCTTCAGGGCAACCCGTAGTTCTTCAAAAAAACCGAATGCTATCCTGTGCAGTAGGTGAAGCGACAGCTTCCTTAAATTCAGCAAGTGTCTCATTTTTCGCTGCAACTGCTGGCTTCCCATACCGGCTTAGTGGTGTTAGAGTAAACTGTTTCTGTAACGCCAGCATTGGGCAGGTCCGACCCCCCTTTTATCAGTATCCTGTTAATGATCCATACTGTATTGGTCGGCGATTTAATCCTCTGGAGTGCTGCGGGCAGGCTGCTGTTCCAACCAGGTCCAACAATAGTGAAATCGTTTTCTACCGTACCAGTGGTTCGCTGACCAACGCTGTTGAAGGTATTCGTATACGTATCAAGCATCTGCTGGACATAGTACCGCCCATTTGTGTCTGGCACATGCAGCATTATAGGCTCTTTCCCCAACTCGAGCCATGCCATGTTGTAAAGCGTATCTGCGTTAGGTGTAACTACATCTGTGTCATTGGGAGTGACAAGGTGGGTAGATAACCCATCTGATTAACTTGGGTATGTCCCATTCCAGGCGTTGTGACAAGGAGATTTTTCCGTCCGTTGAAGCATTATCGGGGCAAGACCATAGATTAAGCTTGGACACTTATAGTATAGGAATCGTTCTCAAGAGCTTGGTGATCTCCATCCGTCGTACTGATTGCAGTTGTAAACGGTACTAGCAATAATAAAATAAGCAATGAGCTTGCAAAAATATTTATTGCCATTTTTAACTTACCAAGACTAATTCTTAGTATTTCTGACATATTTATTACCTTCCAATCGTTAATGTACCGAAAGAGATGATGTGAATTTCTTGGCGATAGATGCATGCAGCCCATAGCCTGTACGCTTAAATGCACCTGAAAAGCTCTAAGATGTAGCTGAACATAATACAGTATCATTTTAATTTAATAATAGTAGTAGTAATAATAATAGTAGTAGTAGTAGTAGTAGTAGTAGTATATAATAATAATAATAATAATAATAATAATAATAATAATAATAAATATAGTTTCTAAATAGAGTCTTACCTATCATTCATAACTTTATTTGGTCTGTTAGCTTACTACAATATACCTGCAAGACTCAAGAAAATACTCGAAATCGCCCTATAATCGTTCATTTTTGATTTAATGGATTAAATCCCGCTTCACTACAGAACAAACGAACTAAATATTCAAATACAAAACTGACTGATATTAATAATAAAGTATGACGGTGAATCTATGGCTCGCCCATCAAAGCTTACTCCTGATATACAAAAAAGAATCGGTGATGGTGTATCTCTGGATTGATTTATGGTCTTGCTGCTTTGGCAGCTGGCGTAACGTATCAGACTTTAAATCAATGGCTGAAAAGGGGACAGACAGAGAAATCTGGGAATGATTATCAATTTTTCAAGTATATCCAAAAATGTAATGTGGACGCAGCTAAGAAGCTTCTTGAACGATTAAATGATGCAGTTGAAGCTGGAAGTTGTCATGTTTATATGTGGATTTTGGAGGGACGCTTCCCTAATGAATTTGGCAGGCGGGTATATAGGAAAAAGAATGTCGTATCAGAACCCCTGAATCAAATGTCGAGATAAGCTTCACGGACGTAGATAATATCAGAAAACAAATAATCGACAACATTGGGATTTATTAGATTCTATTTATTTGTTTCTTACTATTCTTTTGCATTTACTAGGCAGCAAATTTCTTTGTTTCATATGGATTATTCAATGTGGAATATTTTTATAAATTAAATGAATCCTTTAAATATTAAATCAAGGCTAACAGGACAAACATAATGGGATAATTTATAATAAATGCTCTCCTGATTTTAAAGAATAATCGATCTGCTAACTCAATAATTGATTTTGAAAGGTGCATTTGATGATTGAAGAAAATAACCCAACTCCAACAGAAAAGCATCTAGAAAAATCCCAATTGGTATTACTGGTTTTGATGATATCACTGATGGTGGACTGCCAAAGGGTCGTACTACACTTGTATACGGAAATGCAGGCTCCGGAAAGACGCTCATGGCCATGGAATTCCTGGTCAGGGGTGCCCAAAAGTACGACGAACCAGGAGTCTTCATAGCTTTCGAAGAGACATATGATGAATTGGCCCAAAATTTTGCTTCTTTTGGATTCTGTTTAGATGACCTGGTAGCCGAGAAAAAGCTGGTAGTAGACTATATTTACATTGATAAAAGCGAGATCGAAGAGACTGGCGAATATGATCTGGAAGGTCTGTTCATTAGGCTAGAGTCTGCCATAGATTCTATAGGTGCCAAGCGTGTGGCTATAGATACCTTGGAAGTTTTGTTTTCTGGTTTTAAAAACGAAGCTATACTGCGCTCAGAGCTGCGTAGACTTTTCCGTTGGCTTAATACGAAGGACGTAACGGCTATAGTCACTGGTGAACGGGGAGAAACGTCTCTCACTAGATATGGACTCGAAGAGTACGTTGCAGACTGCGTTATTTTTCTCGATAACAGGATGGAAGGGCAAATAGCCACAAGAAGACTGAGAATAATTAAGTACAGGGGATCCAAACATGGCACCAACGAATATCCTTTTCTGATAGAAGAAGACGGGATATCTGTTCTACCAATTACATCATTAGGTCTGGAACATGAAGTATCCGCAGAGAGAGATCTCAACTGGCATAAGCGCCTGGATACGATGCTTGGAGGTCAGGGCTACTATCGTGGCACAAGCATATTAATTTCCGGAACATCAGGCACAGGTAAGACTAGTTTTGCAGCCGAGTTCGCCAAAGCTACCTGTGAACGGGGAGAAAGTTGCCTATACTTCGCTTTTGAGGAATCTCCAAGTCAGATAATCAGGAATATGAAATCTATAGGTATAGACTTTCAGCCCTACGTCGACACTGGCATCATGCAAATAAGTGCTTCGAGACCAAATGGCCTATGGCTTGGAAATGCATCTGGTAGCCATGCACAGGTTAATAGATAAGTTCAAACCAGCCGTTGTGATCATAGGATCCTATATCAAACATGATCAACGCAGGCGATGAGGCCAATGTCAAGTTCACACTCACGAGACTCGTGGATTACTTGAAGCTCAAGAATATCACTGCAGTATGCACTAGTTTGGTAGAACATGAGAATATCGAAGGCATAAATGCTCAGGGTATATCTTCTCTTATGGATACTTGGATCAATCTTCGTTTCTTTGAGAATGACAGTGAGCGCAATCGTGGAGTTGCTGTGATCAAATCCAGAGGCATGGAGCACTCCAACCAGATCAGGGAATATCTGGTGACTGATAATGGTATAGAGATCCAAGATGTCTACCTTGGTCCTTCAGGAGGTCTGCTTATGGGATCTTCCAGAGCTGCCCAGGAAGCAAAGGAGCTAGCTGAGGCTATAGCTCAAAGTAAAAACGTGGTGCAGAGGAAGAGAGAACTGGAAAGCAAGCTAAAATTCCTGGATGCTCAGATAACAGAATTAAACTCCGAGTTTGAGATACAGAAAGAGGAGCTTGATAAGCTTACATCAGAAGATATACTTAGGAGTAAAGCTCTGGAAGCAAATAAAAGTGAGATGGCACGAATAAGAAAAGCCGACATTGTCTAAGTGAGCAATGGAGGCTTTGACAATGGATACAGGGCAACCGAAAGACTTAACCAGGCAAGCTGAGCACAATGAGTATATTTACGAACTGATACTCTATGTGGCAGGCAATAAAACAAAGAGCCAACTGGCCTTTGATAACCTAAAAAAGATATGTTCTAAGTATCTCGCTGGAAAGTGCTGTATTGAGATCATAGACCTTACAAAGAACCCAAATCTTGCCAGAGCGGATCAGATCATAGCCATTCCCACTCTTGTGAGAAAAAATTACCCCGGAAAGAGGATCATAGGAGATCTCTCCAATCAAGAAACGGTCATGGAGTTCTTGGATATATGTATTGATAATTTAATAGGTGATGTGAATGAAAAAGGCTATGTGGATAAGACTCTCACAGAGGAATCAAAATACCTATCTTGAAGAGCAAGAAGTCGAAATATGATCTTCAGCCTTATATCGGCAGTCATTCATTCAGATTGTTATCTCAAAACATGAGTTTTCTAATATTTTCGTTGTCCTAGAACGCTTCTTGACTATAAATTAAGGGATTTCAAAAGTTGTATGAAAAGAATCTGTCTCCAGAAAATGGTAATTTTATTAGGTTCAAGTGGTGAAAATTTTATGGAAAGATACTGCATTAAATGATGATTGCTCTGAGTTCATTCAGTCTAATTCTATATCTGACGAAGATTTTTACATTTTGAGGCTATATGTGGCTGGCCAGACCAGGAAGAGCCTGACGGCTTTTGCTAACTTAAAACAAATTTGCGAGGAGCATTTGGTGGCAGATACAGAATTGAGGTTATAGATCTCCTGAGAACCCGCAATTGGCTCAGGGAGATCAGATATTAGCTATTCCAACGCTGGTTAGAAGGCTTCCCCCGCCGTTAAAGAAGATCATAGGAGACCTATCGAATACGGAGCGTGTTCTTGTAGGTCTCGATCTGCGTCCCGGAAGTGATACTTATTGACCAAATCTGAAGACATCAAGGTATTGGAAGTCAAGGACTGCACATCAGCTTTTGAGGAAGCTCTGGCTAAAACAGAAGTTGGTACATATGTTCTACGTCTGTATGTCGCAGGTATGGGCCCAAAATCTTTGCAGGCGATAAATAATATCAAGCACATATGTGAAGAATACCTCCCTGGCAAATGTCAACTAGAAGTCATTGATATCCACCAGAATCCGATCTTCGCCAAAGATGGCCAGATAGTAGCAGCTCCGATTCTCATAAAAGAGCTTCCCCCACCTTTGAAGAAGATCATAGGCAGCATGGCTGATACTGAGAGGGTTCTGGTTGGACTGGACCTGAAATTTAAGGCTGATAAAGAGTGATTAACTCTTGATAGGATATTTAAATATGAGTTCAAAAGAAGAAAAAGGTCCGGATCCCATCTCATATACGGCACTCTTAGACGAGAATCGTGCCTTAAAAGATCTTGTAGCGAATCAAAGATTACACCTAGAAGAAGCAGAAGAACTCAAGCGTGCAATCACTGAAGAGGATCTTGATGCTCTGGTATTCCCAGGACCAAAAGGGAATTTGATCTTTACATTGGATAGTGCTGATCACGCATACCGTGCCCTAGTGGAGACGATTAATGAAGGCACAGCTATCCTTAGTTCCGATGGTATCATCCTTTACTGCAATCATCATTTTGCAGCACTTCTAAAAATTCCGCCACAGTCCATAGTAGGCACATCTATCTATGGATTTATTGCACCAGGGAATACGATCATTTTCGAAACAATCATGGAGCAAGGGGTGAACAAAGGGATGATCGATCTTCTGACTAAAGATGGAATCTCTTTGCCTGTGTACATGTCTATCAGTTCCTTGCGGACAAATGAATCTTCGGATGCCTGGTGCCTTGTGGTCACTGACATGACGGAGCTTACAAAAGCAAACGACAAAATTCAGGCACTTGCGTATGCTGTAGAGTCATCGAACGATGCTATCATAACTGAGTCTCTAGATGGTATCATTGAAAGTTGGAATATGGGAGCAAATAAAATTTATGGTTATTCGGCAGAAGAAATTCTGGAAAAGGATGTATCAATACTCGAACCTGATAATCTTAAAGGCGAAATAAAACAGTTAATTGAAAAGACTAAGCAGGAAATAAAAATCCAGCATTATGAAACTTTACGGTTAAAAAAAGATGGTACAATAATAAATGTTTCCATTACTCTTTCTCCGATTTTTGACTCATCTGGAAAGTTTGTATCTATCTCTTGTATTGGCAGGGATATAACCGAAGGAAAAGTAGCAGAAGAAAAGCTTCTGGCAAGTGAGGAAAAGTACCGCAACATCGTAGAGATAGCCAATGAAGGTATACTCGTAATTAATGACGAATTTTTAGTTACTTATGCTAACAAGAAACTGACTGATATGCTTGGATATTCTCTTGAAGAAGGTATTGGCAGACCTATTTGGGACTTCATAAGTGAAGAGAGTAAGAATATCATCAAACTGAATCTGGAAAAGATGTTGCAGGATATCAATAATAGCTTTGAATTGAAATTAACAAGAAAGGATGGTTCATTTATATGGACTCATATTAATACTAAAGTCTTGTTTAATGAGAATGGCAAGTTAATGGGATCTCTGAGCATGCTCACTGACATCACTGAGCGCAAAAAAGCAGAAGAAATGTTAAAGTTGAAATTCGAAGAACTTGCTCGTTCAAATGAAGAATTAGAACAATTTGCTTATGTTTCATCGCATGATTTACAGGAACCACTGCGGATGATAACAAGCTATTTGCAGCTTTTACAACGGAGATATCAGGGTAGTCTCGATGATAAGGCGGATAAATACATACAATTCGCTGTTGACGGGGCTTCACGTATGCAAAATCTGATAAATGACCTTTTAGAATACTCCCGTGTGACTAGGAGTGTCAGAGAACCTAAAACTACAAATTGTGAATTTATTTTGAATCAGGCACTTTCCAATTTAAAATTGATGATAAAAGATTAAAGTTACTATATCTCACGATCCTTTACCTGAAGTAATATCAGATTCGACCCAGCTGATTCAATTATTTCAGAATCTGATATTAAACGGAATTAAATTCCGAAGCGAAGAAGCATCCAAAATTCATATCTCTGCTGAGAGGAAAGCAAATGAATGGATATTTTCAGTAAGGGACAATGGGATCGGAATTGATCCACATTATTCGGGAAAAATATTTGAAATTTTTAAAAGATTGCATACTAGGGAAAAATATCCTGGAACAGGAATGGGGCTTGCAATTTGTAAAAAGATTATAGAGAGACATGGTGGACGTATATGGGTAGAATCTGAATTGGGCAAAGGTTCAACTTTTTATTTCACTTTACCAATTAACCCGGTGATACATACTTAATAAATAGTAACAGAAGTTTGAAATAAGTATTTACTTAGAACTATTAAGAATATTTTAATAGACCCGATGTGTTTCTTACAATTTTTAGCATTTACCTATGTAATCGTCACAAATAATATCATTTCTATATGTAATGGGATGATTTATTTTACAGGCACATAGGCAAAAATAATGAGATTTTTATTTTTGCAGTGGAATTACAGATTCTTAATGATTCTGCAGAGATATCCTGGTTTATAGATGCAAAAATGAATATGGATTAGCACGGGTTGATGTGAAGATGCTGTGAGTAAAGAGTTATTTCTCACTTAAACATGTACAGATGTTGGAAAACATTTCCAGAATTTCAAAACCTAGAAAACTTTATGAGAGACTAAGATGGAACTCGACGAAGTTATAATCACAAGGGCAATTTTTGAGGAGTATTCTAAAACATTCTTTGGCTACATAGACATCGGTGTGGCACTTGTAGGAGGGGGGCCTGCAAATCTGGTGGCTGCAAAATATCTGGCAGATGAGAGGTTAAAAGTCGCTACTTATGAAAAGAAGATATCTCTCGGTGGTGGTATGTGGGCTGGTGGCATGATGTTCCCGCGCATAGTTGTGCAGGAAGAGGCTCGCTGCATCTTGGACGACTTCGGGATTCGGCATAAGGAATACCAGTCAGGGTATTATGTGGCAAACTCAGTTGAATCCGTCGGGAAGCTAATTGCAGGCACAACTTCAGTAGGGGCTGAGGTCTTTAACCTTGTAATCTTTGAAGACTTTATTATTCGGGAAAATGACAAGATTACTGGCATAGTAATCAATTGGGGGCCTGTTGCAGAACAGCGTCTTCATGTGGATCCTCTCATGATCAGCACAAAATTCGTAATAGATGGAACAGGGCACGATGTAGCTGTCTGCAACACAATTCTCTGGAAGATGCCAAATGCAAAGATTGGGGAATTCGGAGTGTTAGGTGAGAAACCCATGTGGTCAGAGGTTGGTGAGCGCCTTACTGTTGACGCAACACAGGAGATCTACCTGGTCTGATTGTTGCGGGAATGGCTGCAAATGCAGCAACTTGCGCTCCTAGAATGGGGCCTATCTTCGGCGGTATGCTCCACTCAGGCAAAAAAGCTGCAAGCCTTGCTCTTGATAGGCTTAGATAGCTTTCAAAACTTTCGATACGGAACTAGTATATGATATTAGCCTGTTTTTGTGCATCTTTAGTATCGGAAAGCATAAACATTTCTTTACCCAAACTTTGGTTTTCTGTGTTATATAGGAAAGAATACATATCTGATCAGGATTTCCTAATTCGAATCATAAAATTAATAGAATTAAAACCTCAACTGTCTCAATAATACAATTGACTATACTATTTATGGTTCTGGTGCAAAAATAATATTTCCGCAGTTTGATACTATAATTCTTGCTTTATGTATCATTTTTCCCTTGATGATATTGATTAAATTCCCTAATTGTGAAGTTTTTCATTGATTTTGCAACAAAGCCAGATTTTTTGCGCCAGAACGAGAATTATACATGTGTTTTACTTTAACACTCATCATAAGTGAGAACAATAGACATAGAAGTTTTTTGAGTAAAATTACTGGTTCTGTATCCTACTTTTTGCAGTGAAAAAAGAGGATAAAAGAGCCATTAGGGTTGAACAGAACTTTAGTTATATTATCAAAGAAACCTACCAAAATTAATGTAAAATTTAAAAAATAGCAATATTTTATGATAATTGTTGTTATTTTAGTAAAGTATGGTAGTTGTTGATAATATTGTGACATTATCCGTAATAAATAATAAAATATAATTAATATCAAATTGGAGTACTTTTTAAAATGTTTCATTCTTAAATGAGGATTATTCAGAAACTATTGTATAATAAAATAAAATTAAATTAATGTTCTATGTTGAAATGTCTTATGGGGAAATAAATTTTATTCAGAAACTATTTTTTTTATAATTAATTTAAAATAACTCTTTAGGCTCATTAAGTATTGTAGTTCAGCGAAATTTGTTGGTGTAATCGAATAAATATCAACCAACTAATTTTTGATAGCTTGAATATTTACCAAAAACAAATTCCATTATAATTATTAATTTTGGTCTTAAAGGAGTGAATTAAATGTTGAAACAATCATTTAGTAGAATAAAAAAGGTACTGACTATTTTGCTGGCATTTCTATTTGTAGTAGCATTAACAGCAATGGCAGTGAGCGCTAGTTTAGTTACAGAACAATCAGCGGCAGTGGGAACTGAATCACAGAGTTATTATCCTGAACAACAACAATCACCTATTAGCCATGATTATGGTCTGCCGAAATTAGTTATTGATAAAGCTCAAACAGCTCTCGTAGTCATAGATCTGCAGAATGGGATAGTCTCACAGCCAACAAAGCCCTATCCTGCACAGGATGTTATAACAAATGCCACGAAGTTGGTGAATACATTCAGGAAAAACGGGATGCCTGTATTCCTTGTGCATCTCATAACAACAAAAGAGACGATTCTCAATGCTACAAGCGATAACTCCTCCTCCAATCCCGTAGCTCCTCCTCCGGAGTGGTCTGAATTTGTGCCTGAAATTGCTCCAACTTCAACGGATATCATTATCACTAAAAAACAATGGGGAGCATTTTATGGGACCGATCTCGAACTCCAACTACGGCGGCGTGGAATTAATACGATCGTGCTCTGTGGAATTTCAACCGATTTTGGAGTTGAGAGCACAGCAAGATTTGCTTATGAGTATGGATTCCAGCAAATTTTTGCAGAGGATGCGATGGCTTCCAGGTCTGAGGAACAGCATAATGCAGCTGTGAACTTTATATTCAAAAGAATTGGCAGAGTACGGAACACGAATGAAATACTCAAAGCTCTTCAATAAGGTTTTGCTATTTTAACTTTTGATGAGTAAAAACTAGATAAGAGGATTTCGATAAATCCTAAATTTCGTCAGATACTTATATATGGTATATAGATGATCCATGAAAACCATAGGCCTATCTAAATTTTCTTAAAATTGAAATTTTTCCTAAAAAAGCAATACATACCAACCTTAGACTAAATTCTAAATTTTAAAGGCCTGATCAAAGCTATTATCAACGCCATATGACTAAAATAAATTTTTTAAATATAGTGTCGCGTCCTTGGGTCGTCAAACAAATCTATTTAATGATTATATCACCAATTTTTGCGAAATTGCAGTTTCACTGCAAAAATGAAAATCTTATTATTTTTGCCTATGTGCCTGTAAAATAAATCAATCCATTATATACCGGACTACACTTCGTGTGATCGATTGGATGCCCAGTAAATGCAAAAAACAGCAAAAGACACATAAGCCAATTTCAAATAAATTTACTTGTTATTGATTTTTTAATTTGTGCAGTGTGGTGAAAGTTCTGTAAAATAGAATTGGGGTCGCATCACGAAATGAAAAAAATATATGCTAAGATATTAAATCGGTCATAACTGGCCTGAATTTGCCGAGTTAGCCCTTTTTTTAAATGGTCATCTTGGCTTAGGGTAAATCAAAAGATGCATACTATATTTAAGTATACACAAATGATTTTGAGGGGATACATCTGTTCACTTTAAATCTATGTATTATTGGGGAAATCGGAAACCGAATATTTGTCAGTAAAACTATTAACCTTCCATTAATTTCCACGAAGGACAGAATAATAAGTGCTGAGGAAGACTCAAAATGAAATAGGGTAATTTAGATTACCTTAAGGAACATCATTATTGCCCTGAAAAATTAGGTGGCCATCCCTTTTAAATTATGGATGGAGATTACATCTACCAACATGAAGTGAACAGTAATAAAATATTATATGTGTGGCTACTGAGATAATCAACCAGATGCTTTAAAGCTTATTTTTCTCTAACTGATTAGCTCACTCTTTTAACAAACTGAGCAATGTTCCACTAACTCACAGTAATTTTACAGTCAGTGAGTCAAAAATGAATTTGGGATATTTTAGTTTAAATAGCTAAACAGATAATTAAAATAGTTGAAGTAAAAGAAATACTGTTGATGTGTGCATCGTCAACAGTAACTTCCTCTCCAACTCATTATGAATTTTAATTCCAAAATGGTTAATCTGTTTAAAGCTAGGATACATACCATATATGCCATTAAATTCCAATTGAGCATTTTTTTGTTTCCCATTTTACCGTTCATTTTATACAATAATAAATGCCAAAAAACAATAGTCTTATGGTGAAGTTGAAAGATACCTAAAAATGGCAAAAAGTGCAGTTAATGATTCCGAGAGCAAAGAACTGCTTTTAGAAATTGTTGAAAACCTTGCAAGTACATTGAAAGAAGTCCAGAGTCTTAAAAAAATTGACCTTGAAACTAAGAAAGATAGCCTTGATTTTTGCATGAAATACTATGAACGAGCAAGAGAGTTAATGAAAAGTACCAAAAATACAGCACCATCTGATACAGAAACTATCAAAAAGGACATTCCATTCTTGATAGAAAACTAAAAAAACTTCTCGAAGAAATTCAAAAGAAAGCAAAAAGTACATGCATGCAATCTAAGGGAAGCTCTATATAAAAAATTACCTACTCTGTTTATAGGGAAGTTCAAAAATGGAAAATCAACGTCAGGATAAAATGACGCAAAATATTGAATGTTTGATTAAGATTTTCGATTAAAAATGCCAAAACTACCTGGTTATGAACATATTTTTAGAGAAATTGAAGGGATACGATATGAAAAAGATATCTTAACAAATATTAAATGGTTTCGATATCTATAGGATTAATACCAATATTTAGCTCAATGTCAGATTTTGTAGCACAAGCTATCAAAAATATCAAAAATAACACTATGGACATGAAAGTTGGGTTAAAACAATTTGTAAAAAATTGGATTGTATAAGTTTGGGTATTTTCAAAATCAAACTTAATGTTTGTGATGTTACCTCGAGCCTTAACTCTAGGAAAAAAGAATTGGAAAAGCTAAGTGAAATAAAAGGCTTGAATGTGTCTTTGATGGATAAATTGAATTTCACTCAGTTTGATAGGCTAAATGATTTGAATGAGGATATACTATAACTTTTGGATGAAATGAAAAGTTTGATTGATCTTTGTCCTAAAAATAATGATACTCATGAACTTTATGACAAATATAATAAACTAAAACAATCAAAATTAGATATGTTAATGTAAACACCTCCGAAGCAGCTATATAAATTGGTTTTATAATTTTGGTTGTACAGCTGTATCAGCAGGAAAAGCCATTTTAAATTTATCTTCTTTTAAAGTATGATACACCATCATAAGATGAGCTGTAAAGTTTTTTGCTGAACAGTTATGATAAAAGACATTTATTCTTAATAATTAAAGACTTATGTATTAATGTAAAAATCAAGTGCATATAATTTGTAGCCAAATTTTTCATTTTGACAGTTGAATGTTTAGTGCTGTTGATTTTCAGTTCAACTGTGAAGTCCTTTAAAGTTCTGAATAAAAGTAACTATGGGATTGCTATCTGTTTTTGAGCAAAAATAATTATAAGTATCTAACTTGAACCAAAATCATGCTCTCAGTAGTCCAACTCAACGAAAATAGGAATAGCTATTGCTAAAACGAATGAGTCAAATTTCCACTTCACCGAAGATGCATGAACTCTGCATTGTTTAATCCATTAAAGACATTAAAACTATCACTTATAGCAAAAAATTGAAAACAGATATTTAAACTTATCATTCATTTATTTGATGGGGGAGAGTAAATTTCACTGTTATCCTTATCGATCTTTTTTTCTAATGCAGGGTTAAGAATTTTCTTCTCAAAATCAGCCCACACCTGCCACTTCTCATTATTACGACAGTCAAATCCTCTGCACGGCACGGTTCGATGCCCTCGAATCGTGCATTTGTAGGTATTTCGGTCAAGATGAACACAGTAACCATCATCTCCGTGAGCGATCAAATAAGGCCGACTAAATTCATCTACAGTTTCAGGAAGCTCTTCTCACAAGCTTTTAAGGTAGCTTCGTATCAGCAAATCTATTCTGGAAAGTTCGTCCAGAAGGTGTTCGATATTATCATATGGCTTCATATGTGTAGTATTCAGAATACCTATTTTTTTAGGCAACCATGCTTTCAGGTAATTAGACTTCCAGCGCAGGATTACTTGTCTGAGATCTATGAAATCAAAGCACTCTGATACGCATAGACCAGAATTTGATCATCCGAAAACTTACCCTGGGACTTAAGCCTCTCCACTTCCAGTAAAAATTTTCCGATTTGTTCGGAATATATTTCATTGTTTTCTGCAAACTCTACTGCTAACATTTTTATTTTTTTTTGAAGAGTGCTTTTTTGGCCAGTTCGCATCCACGAAATTAAAAACAAGCCCGCAATTACTATGTCCTATAGTTCTGGTAGATGGACCCCTGGAAGTATTTATATAGACTTTGAATGTGTCGTCCTTTACTAATCTACCACATTCGCATACAAATATAAGCTCATCTCCTTCCAAATCCTTCGTGAGAAATAACCAGTGATTTCATTAATATTTAATTTTGCAAGAAGTATCAATTATTAGATTAATTCTTTTGAGGTATTCAGCCTTATAGCTTCGCTAACTGTGGCAAAAATATAATATGTAATTATGCAAAATGATTCAAAAAGGACAAGATTGATCTATAATTAATATAGACAGTATAAAACAAAAACAATCTAAAAAAACTATACAGATCTAAAAATCTATAAACATAACTAGTCATAGGAGTTATCATAGCCTTATTGCTCGCTCCAAATGGCAAATAGCATTATCTTCACAAAAAGACAAATGCAATTAAAACATGTTGTTTTTTTCACTATTTATAGTTTTTTGTTTGCGGTCTTCAAATCTTTGAGTGGTGACAGCATTACTGACATCATAGCTTACTGATAATTTTTTTTTAACTCCCAGAACTGATAAAACTTGATAATATACCTGCTT
>CAWKGG010000002.1:0-6700 GCA_963848985.1 uncultured Methanosarcinaceae archaeon | reverse complement strand
ATGAATAGTTTTGTTTTAAACCTTAAGGTACCATCATAATTGGGAAAAGATATGCCTTTTTAGTGTAGGCTTGCTGTAGGTGGGATAGACAGTTGTTTTACCAATAAGTTTACTTTCATTTTTGTGCTCTTGTTCCTTTTATTATTCAGTTTTCCATTTGAACTGCTGAAGAGTTTCACTAAAGGTTCGGGATAAGAAGGATTGAACATGGCATATACAGTTAAATTTACTCAAATATTTTTTTCTTCCCTTGATACCTTTTGGAATTTATTCGATTAGCCATCACATTATCCATATTTTCGCCTTGATTTTATACGCCACATATCGAAATGGCTAGTAAGATAACGACGCGTTGATTGTCTGGCAAAGACTTATACGAAAAGCCTCTGATTAATATCCACTTCATGAAACATGATATGTCAAGTGCTGACGTTGCTGCAGTTGTTGCTGGAGCTTTCAGCAGGCCCAATGTCCATTATTGATTCGAAGATCCAGGGAAGATCTTACCAGCTTGCAAGTGAGGAGATTCGCATCAACCTTTATGTTTATCATAAAGGTAGGGACAATTTGGTTATCGAGGCTGGTAAACGCATTCATCTAAGCAAACACTTTGGGGCAAGTCCTGATCTTCCCAAAGCATTTCCGATGCTACTTAGAAAGTACTTGATAGGTGGCAGGATCATCTGTGGAACAGCATGATTTTGACAGAATCATCAAAATAGGGATAGAGAGGGCAGGAGTCAGGAGTACTCTTATTGTGGAACTTTTTGCTCGGGGTAACTTGCTTATCGTTGATTCGGAAAACAAAATTATCCTTCCAATGAACCCTGTGACCATGCGGGATCGCAGGCTCAGGAGTGGAGAAATCTACGAACTTCCTGAGGCACAACTAAGTCCAATAGATGCTAAGGTTTCGGACCTTATGAAAGCTTTTTCCGAATCTACAGCTGACCTTGTCCGTACAATTGCTACCAGGTTCAATCTAGGAGGAGTTATGCAGAAAATATATTCCAGGGCAAAAATTGAAAAATCTAAGCCTGCAAAGGAAGCATCAGAAGAGGATGCTTATAAGTTATCCAATGCTATGCTTGATTTATTCGCCCCGTTATTTAGGGCAAGGAATGCATGTAATGAAGAATCTCAAATCGAAATTGCGTCTGGAGTCGAGATCGAAATTAAAAATGAAACGAGAATTGAAGCGGAACCTCTTAAACTCAGACCTCAGCACGTAAAAAAAGAAATTAATGGAAAGATGGAAACTTTCGATGTGCTGCCTTTTGATCTTATACGCTATTCAGAATGTGAAAAAGAATATTTCGATTTCTTCAATACGGCGCTTGATGAGTTCTTCGGGAAAAAGGCTCTTGAAAATATCGTAAAAGTAAAGGAAGCTGAGAAAACAGAAAAAAATTTAAATGTTTACGAAAGGCGAGCTTCTTCAGCAGGAAGAGAGCCTTGAGAAGTTCAGTAAAGAAATTGAAAAGAATAATCTGCTTGCAGAAATTGTCTATGCCAATTATCAGCTTATCGAAAAGCTTTTTTCGGTGCTCAATGGAGCGAGATCAAAGGGTTATTCCTGGGACGAGATACGTTCTATTCTCTAAAAAAGCAAAATATACATTACCTGCTGCGCAAAGAATTACAAATATTGACCAAAGGACGGGGACTGTAACCGTGGAGCTTGATGGCAAGAGCGTTAACCTTGATATCCGGAAGACAGTGCCTCAGAACGCTCAGGAATACTATGAAAGAGTGAAAAAGTTTAGCAAAAAAAGTGAAGGTGCTATCAAAGCTATCGAAAATACCAGGAAAGCTTCTGGAAAAAAAGACTGAAGCAAAGACTGCAAAAGCAAGAAGAAAAATCAAGGTGTCCAGAAAAAAGCACTGGTATGACCGTTTCCGATGGTTTGTATCCTCTGATAATTTCCTTGTTGTAGGAGGTAGAGATGCTGATCCCAATGAGGAAATTTTCAAAAAATACATGGAAAAAAGGGATATTGTCTTCCATACTCAGAGTCCAGGTGCTCCACTGACGGTTGTCAAGACCATAGGCGAGGAAGTCCCTGAATCTACTCTCAGAGAAGCTGCGCAGTTTGCAGTTTCTTATTCTAGCCTATGGAAAGGAGGTCACTTTAGTGGGGACTGCTACTGGGTTAGATCTGAACAGGTCACAAAGACCCCCCGAATCTGGAGAATATGTGAAAAAGGGAGCTTTTATCATTAGGGGAGAACGCAATTACTTTAGGGATGTTCCTCTGAGCATTGCAGTCGGGCTTGAGCTCAAAAATGAAACGAGGGTTATCGGTGGCCCTAGTTTTGCTGTCCGGAAGCATGGTGATTATATTCTGGAGATTGTTCCAGGCACTTTCAACCAGAATGACATCTCAAAAAAGATTTATAAAATTTATGCAGATGAACTCAGAGATCCTCGTTTTGTTAAGCAGATCGCATCTCCAGACCTGGTTGCTATGATGGTTCCTTCTGGAGAGTCGGATTTAAGGAATCAGAAACCAGAAAGGAAAAGTCAAAAAATAGAGCATATGAGTGGAGAATATGAAACTTCTGAATTAGAATGTGAACACGAGGATAGCGGTGAGGAAGCTGAAGAAGAATTTGGAGAAATTGCAAAAGAAGAATCTGAAGAAGGACTTTGAGTAGAAGCTCGAGAAAAAGCTGAAAAAGAGATGAAGACCGTGAACAAATTATAGCTAAATAAAGCCAAAGAGTTAATCGAAAGGTAGATTGAAATGCAGGGAGTGAGAAAGATATGAGAGTTACAAATCGTTCCCTTAAAGGAAGAGAAGGAAATATTTCAGTAACAATCGAATCTATCGACGACCTATGGCATCTAAAATATATTATTGAAGTATCTGACATTGTCTTTGCTCTTACCAAAAGGAAAGCTGATATTTCAAGTGATAAAATACGCCCCGAAAAGGTTGAGAAAGTCAAGGTCAGGCTAGGAATTAGGGTCGAAGAAATGGAGTTTAATAAATTTGCTAACAGGCTGCGAATACATGGGCTGATAGAGCATGGGATGGATTCTGGCTCCTATCACACTCTTAATGTCGAGATCGGAAATAACATTTCTATCATTAAAGAGCACTGGAAGAATGACCAGCTCCAGCGAATTCATGATGCTGAAGAGGCTTCGAGGCGTCCGAAGGTTGTTATTGTTGCAATTGAAGAAGGGGACGCAGATATTGGTTTTGTACATCATTATGGAATCGAGATCTACTCCCATATTCACCAGTCATCTGGAAAACGGGAGATCGGTCTAAGAAATGAATTTTTCCGGAGTATCCTTGAGCAGCTTAGGCATGCAGTTCCTGAGGATGCCTCTTTAGTTATTGCAGGGCCAGGGTTTACCAAAGACGATTTTTTAAAATATTTCTCTGGGACTGAGCCCTCTATGGCTTCAAAGGCAATAACAGAAGATACGTCCATGATTGGGATGTCAGGCTTTCAGGAAGTACTTCGTAGAGGCGCAGTTGACAGGATAATGCTGGAATCCCGCATAGCTCGTGAATCAATTCTGATAGAAGATCTTATTCGAGAAATATCAGTGGATGGCAAAGCAGCCTATGGTTTTGCAGATGTTCAAAATGCTCTTGGTTATGGGGCTATCGAGACGCTTCTAGTTGCTGACGAAACCTTGAGAAATGGGCGTGAAAAAGGGGTGGATATTGACGAGCTCCTGATGAAGATAGAACAGGCTCAGGGAAAAGTTGTTGTTTTCAGCACTGCTTTTGAGCCCGGAGAAAAGCTTCATAAACTTGGAGGAATTGCAGCGCTTCTCCGCTTTAAAGTGAATTGTTAATAAATTTTTCCTAATGTCCCCCCTGTCTATTTTCTCGCAGATAGAATCTTATTTTTAAATTAGGAGGAGGGCATGGACCCATTAAAAAATATTCCCTCAAAAATTCCTGCTGCTTCTAAGCTTGCAATCAGGATTTCAAGGTCTTTTATTTTTTTAATTTTAAGAATATAGGCTCTCAGAAGTGTTCAGATTACACATCCTACATAGGCTTTATCGAATCTACAATGTTCAATTGGACAATTATATGTATGAAAAAATGAACTTAACGAAATAGCATTAAATTCTGCATTTAAAGGTAAAACAATGGTTTTAATTGCTTCCATAGTCCTTCAATAGGCTCTCATGATAAATGTATGAACTAGCTGGCTATTAAGACCTCTATCCTTGTAATGGAAAAAGAAGAAAGAAATCTTGTAAGAAGGTCAGCGAAAACTAGGACCTAAATATTTGCTCCTCCCACATTGATAACCAGTATAATTCTATCTCTTGTGAGTCTAATGATCTGGATCCTGTAAGAAATCCCAAAGAAACGGACTTAGTGATCCTGAATTGTTGTAATTTAGGACCTGAGTGTTGGCAGAAAGATATTGATTCTGTTCACGACTGGCTATTGTAGCAGGCTTAAAAGTACTCTCCTACAGAGGCCAATTTTCAAAAAAAAGGAGACAAGAACTATGAGAAAGAGGGTACAGGTCGGAGATCAGAAAAGGATTAAAAAAGGAACAGAAATTTAAAAGAAATCTATTGAAGTTACTTTTTAATGAGCTTAATCTTTTTTTCGGTTCCTACATATAACGATATACATTTTTTTATTTATTCCCTGTCCGACAATACAAACAAGAAAGCTATCTGCTATTCTTGATATGAAAGTAGCTTGAAAATGAATTCAATTTTCAATGAATAACGGTAATGAAATAGGCAACAAATTATATATCTGTGTACATCTAAAAAGAATGTCGAATTTAAGATAAACTGTTTTTTTATATGGTTTGCTTGTGTTTATTTAATTATTAATGTTCTGTCCAAATATAGAATCGAAATTTATTAATTTATAATATCAGATAAATTTATTGCAGGTTTCAAGGATTCCATGCAGATTGCTTCTTTTGCATCTTTGTATATCCTAATAACTCCTCCTGACTCAGATATCACAACCGCGATTGCAACTGTATCCCTAGTGATTGCGGCTGCTGAAACATGCCTGCCTCCTAACCCTTTTTCAATATCCACATTTTTTCCATCAACATCAAGATAGCGTCCTGCTGCAAGTATAAAGCCTGTATCACTTATTACAAAAACTCCATCGAGCTGGGCAAATTCTTTTATAGACTCCCAGTTTTTTTTGTCAAGGAGATTTCGGTAAGTTTCATCATGACCTGCATACGGATTAATAATTATCTGGTGAGAACGTTTCATGACTTCTTCGGAATCTCCTAAAATAAAGGCGGTTCCTACTCTTTTTCCTTCCCTGCCTGCTAAGGAAATGTCACAAGAAATATTCATTACTGCGCTCATTACTTCTGGCTTTATCCTTTCTTGACATTCCTTCATGGCTTTTACAAGGGGGTTTTCTTCGAGATTGTGCACAACTATCGAAATGGATCCACGGGCTTCGACCACACCTATGATGGTTTCACCTTTTAGTTTTCCAAGCACGTATTCTATTGCCACAGCCTGTTGGAGGTGATCAGCGTTACTTGAAGCTTCTCTGTTTATCTGGTCGCTGAGACCCCTGACAGGGCATTTTCCGTCTTTACCAGTCATTACAAGGTGCGTTAGTACGCTTTTCGGTCTCATGGAGCTGTGGTAGATTGGAATTCCTCCAGTGTCGATCCCTTCAAAACTCAGCTCCCCAGAGACAATGATTGCGGCGGCATTGAGTTCCCTGGATATCCTGACTGCTGTTTCCTCAATTATACGCGCTTTATCCATTTAATTCACTGCTTTTTTATTTTTGTGGAAATCCATTTGTGATTCTGCTTTTTGTTATTAATTTTAATATTATTTCTTTGAACTAGCATTATTTTACTGAACTTACTTTTATTATTTTCTCATTTTTAACAATGTTTATTACGGTTGACATTATTTTATCTAGGTTAACATTAGTGTTACTTTTATAAATAGTTACGCTTGTTTGTATTCTACAGTGTCAGTATATTGTATAATTTATCTTGATTTTGTCAATTATTTCCTTCCGACATCCTCGAAGATGATTTTATTTCGGCAGACTTATCCTAAATAAATAATTCAGAAATAAAATAATGTTTCCTCGAGTCAAACAATTTATTTGTAGAAAAATATTTTTATGGTTCTCTTTTTGTAATTAACAGTATGAAAATAATCAGCATTTAGTATAGCATATGGAAGAGTTCGAAATAAAGATAGCTTAGTGATTTCAAAGTTTGTAACTTGTATCGAAGATTGCATGCAGCTTCCTTTTTATGTTCGCGTTTCACAACAAAGTCGGCTAGGATAATAGTTTGTTGCTAAAGGCACTGTCCGGTTTGAGCCACCATCACTTCAGCAACTCTCCGGCAATTTAACATTTTACAAATCTGCAATCTCAGAGTCTGGCAATGATTTGATTATGTGTATTCTTTCCAATAATTTGAAATCGACACTCTACAATGTCTCAATTTCTATTTACTATATTCTCCGGTGTGCATTGTTAGCCCCGTAAGTTATATATACTATCTTTAATAAATAATAACATTGTATTATTATATTGCACAAAAATCTCTAATTAAATTGGAGAGTGTTTCTAATATAATTTTTTATGAGAGAAGAATACAGCTTAACTTTCGATGTAGTTACTGAAGCTTTTCGTTTTTTTATCTCTTTTTAAGGGCTCTATAAAAGCTAAGGTATATGGATTAAAGC
>CAWKGG010000001.1:0-12129 GCA_963848985.1 uncultured Methanosarcinaceae archaeon | reverse complement strand
TTTTTACTGTAACTACTTCATTCATACATATACTTAATTTTATTCTGTTGGGTGAGTCAAGAAAAAAGCACCATAAAGTATTCAATATTGCAATGTAACTGACTAATCAGTCAATTATAGAGATAATGCATGAAAGAACAGGTCATAGACAAAAGAACAGCCATTATGGAAGCAGCACTGAAGCTTTTCACTGAAAGAGGCTTCCATGGTACATCCACTGCTCAGATTTCGAAAGAAGCAGGTATAGCTACAGGTACCCTTTTTACTTACTTTCCTACGAAGGAAGACCTTATAAACAGCCTAGATTTCGAAGTAAAAGGGCAACTAAGTCAAAGTATGGGGGACGAAATTAAAGCACAGAGTACCTTTCAGGATACATTAAGAAACATATGGTCAAATTTAATCAAGTGGGGAGTAGGTAATCAGGAAGAATTTCTTTTTGTCGGGCAGTTCTGCTCATCTCCTTATATAACAAAATTTATTCGTGAAGAAGTTATGAAAGAGTATGTCTTTCTCCATGATCTTGTCATTCAAGGAATAAAAACAGGAGTAATCAGAGACTTTTCCGCAGAGCTGACCATTCAATGTTTTATCAGGCTAGCAGGGTTGTAGTGAACCGGATCCTTGATTCAGATTCATCACAAAATAAAAATAAGTTTGTCGAGGATGGATTTCAGATTATCTGGGAAGGTTTAGCTAATAATTAATTTTTTCATCCCACTTATGAGTGACTGATCACTCATATATGGAATTTAATGGACTGAATTACCTCAAAATACCCAGTCAATCAGGAAATCAACCCGAGATACATACAAAATATTTTGAAGAAACGAGGTGAATGGAAAATGTTGTACAGAAAAATTCCTAAGAACAGAGACGAACTTTCTATACTTGGATTTGGATGTATGCGTCTTCCCGTGAAAGAAGATGGTACTATAGATGAAGAAAGAGCCACTAGACAGGTACGCTATGCAATCGACCACGGAGTAAACTATGTTGATACGGCCTGGCCCTATCACATAAGACAGAGCGAGCCTTTTTTAGGTCGTGCTCTCGCTGACGGATACCGCGATAAAGTTAAACTCGCAACAAAACTTCCCAGCTGGAGGTGAAAAGCCGAGAGGATATGGATAAGTTCTTGAATGCTCAGCTGGAGAAACTCAAAACAAACCACATCGACTATTATCTCATCCATGCTCTCGTTGGTGAACTGTGGGATAATGTTGAAAAGCTGGGGGTAGCTGATTTCCTCGACAAAGCCAAAGCTGACGGCTGCATAATTAACGCAGGTTTTTCCTTCCATGGAGCAGCTGACGATTTCAAAAGGATAGTGGACGCACATGACTGGGACTTTTGTCAGATCCAATACAACTTTCTGGACGAAAAGAACCAGGCAGGTACCGAGGGTTTGGAATATGCAGCTTCAAAAGATCTTGGAATAATTATTATGGAGCCTCTCCGTGGAGGGAACCTCGCAAGCCCCGTGCCTCCTGTTGTGAAAGAGATATGGGATGAGGCTCCTACGAAGAGAACCGCTGCAGAATGGGCTCTTCACTGGGTATGGAACCATCCAGAAGTCACGGTCGTCCTTTCCGGGATGAATGAGGAAGCAAATATTGAAGAGAATCTTACGGTAGCTGACAAAGCACACCCAAATTCTCTGACTGAAGCTGAACTGCAGCTAGTAAAGAAAGTAGAGTGGAAGTACCGTGAACTTATGAAAGTAAGTTGTACAGGGTGCAGATACTGTATGCCCTGTCCAGAAGGTGTGAATATTCCATTATGTTTCGAAACGTACAACAACTTGTACATGTCCGACAATTCAGATGAGACAAAGTTCCTCTATGCTGCAAGGTTGAGTGGCATCCTATCCATAGGAGGGGGCGAATTTGCATCTCAGTGCGTAAAATGTGGAGAGTGCCTTGAAAAATGTCCTCAACACATTGATATACCTACGATTCTCGAATCAGTTGTAGAAGAACTTGAAGGACCTGATCTGGAGGAGAGAGTTGCCATAGCAAAACAGGTATTCAAGTGAACTTAAAAGCGAGAAATTCGAAGTGTCTAAAAACAAAATGAAGATATTTTTTAAGCTAACTTTATTGAAAGATTAAACAATATTTTCATTTTCTGCACCATCAGCGGTGTCAAAATAAGAACTGTTAAAGTTGCCATTACTCAATCTTTAATATGAGAGCTGCTACAATGTAGAAAGAGTCGAATAAGTATTCTTTTCAGCTGGAAATATACATTACTTGATTGCCAGCTGGGTTTACATAATTTTTACATAATCACTCTATAATATTAAATTTTCTAGAGATCACTACAAAAAAATGGAATTAAGATGTATGACTGGAGTTTTTATGGGGTAGTGAGAACAAAAATTGTAACCTAATAAGAGTATTCATTCATAACTACTAAACATCGGAACTGTTGCGCATATTTGCAGGTTTATAGAACGGAGATATAGCTCTCAGCTTTCCTACAGTTTCAGGGAGTATATTGAGAACGTAATCGATATCTTCTTCCGAGTTTGCATCTCCTAGAGTCAGGCGAAGAGATCCCTGAGCTATTTCCGGTGGCAAACCTATTGCCCTTAGCACGTGCGAGGGTTCAAGAGATCCGGAGGAACAGGCACTGCCTGTGGAACTGCAGATGCCCATCTCATCAAGCATAAGAAGCAGGGCTTCTCCTTCAATGTATTCAAAGCTGAAGTTAAGGTTCCCAGGAAGGCGCTTTTCTGGATGCCCGTTCAACCTGCAGCTGGAAATCTCCTGGATTCCAGACAATAAACGGTCCCTCATTTTTTTAATTTTTCCATTGTGATCTTCAATATTTGCCGTTGCAAGTTCAATTGCCTTTCCCATCCCTACTATGCCTGCTACATTCTCAGTCCCTGCTCTCTTTCCTCGCTCCTGTCCGCCTCCATGGATGTGATTATCTATCTCAGTTCCTTCCCTGAGATAAAGGGCTCCAATTCCTTTTGGCCCGTAGAACTTATGAGAGGATAAAGAGAGCATGTCCACGTTTCTGTGCTTATGTTTCATCTCAAGGGGTACAGTCCCAATAACCTGCACGGCATCGTTATGGAATAAAATATCATTCTCCTTTGCAATCGCACCTATTTCTTGAATCGGTTCTATGGTTCCAATTTCATTATTTCCATACATGACCGAGATAAGGATAGTATCCTCCCTGATTTCAGCTCTCACTTTTTCAGGGTCTACAAGGCCATAGCTATCCACTGGTAGGTAGGTCACGTCAAAACCCTGTGTTACCAAATACTCATAGGAATAAAGTATTGCATGATGTTCTATTGTGGTAGTGATTATATGCTTCCCTTTCTTTCGCCTGGAAAAGGCAGTTCCCTTTACAGCCCAATTATCGGATTCTGTTCCTCCTGAAGTGAAATATATTTCTTCAGGTTTAGCCCCGAGGGCTTTTGCGAGTTGCTCACGGGCTTTTTCAACTGCTTCTTTGCCCTCTCTACCTATTGAATAAATTGAAGAAGGATTCCCAAAACGTTCTTTCAAAAAAGGTAGCATAGATTCAGCTACCTCCGGTTTTATGAAAGTTGTGGCTGCGTGGTCCATATAAACAAAGCGCTTTTCTCTCATTAGAACACCCTATGGAATTAAGGGCTTGCTTAATATGAATCTATTGTGCAAATTTCTTTTTTTGGAGTCATTTTTCAATAAAGTTTACAAATACGTATTTAATATCAAATCTATGTCCAAAATCCATACTAATATCTTCTGAAATTTATGTCACCCTCATATAAAACTTGTATTTTTCTATCCTCTTCCTAGTTGCTTCTTTTGATGTTCTCATATGGATTTTCTAAATCTGAGGTATGATCGCGGGAATTCATATAGTCTCAGTAAGAAGATCGGAGTTATTGGGGCAATACCCTTTAAACTATTATTATAGGACCTCATTGATTATTCACAATTATAAGAAACATAGGTATTCTTGGATGTAAATATTCACATTTAATTCATTTAGTATTGCTAACTGTAGAAAGTATGAAAAAAGGGAGTAGAGGCTATAATCTTCCTTTTCTTTCAGTTTTTTTTCTGTACCTTACTTCTTTCAACTTTACATTTATGATTAACAAAGAGACACTCGTACTTGATGATAAATGCATTTATTTAAATTTTTTAAATGTTATCTTTAATGGTGTGGACTCCAATACAAAGAATCCTTGCAGGAGTTTATTTCCAGGAATGAAACTTCAATAGCTTGGAGAAATAAAGGACCTGCTCTAAATAAACTAAATAAATCTGATGAAGCAATACAAGCATATAACAAACAATTGAAATTGACCCGAAGAATTCAGATGCTTGGTACAATAGTGCATTTTTTTATTCTCTCATCACTAATAAGGATCAATCGAATCTTAATTTTATTTACGTTTAATACGCTCGAAATTCTATAGTCGCAAAAAAGATTGTAAGATTTGGAAAAATCTTTTATTTATTTCTTTTGTTGTATTTTCTATGCTACATTTACAAGTTTAAAACCAGTAAGAAAATTTTGAGACTTCAGAAATCCATTTTTCTCATTTGATAAAATGGTGATTAATATAATATTGATACCTACATAGGTTTTTTGTACCTCCACTTCTGTATTTTCTCATTTTTCAGTCGAAATAATCGTATATTTTTTCCTAATTGTACAGAAATAAGTAGTCTTAATAAAACATGTGTTACTGTAACATCTAAAAGGTTGCTATATTTATCTTGCGAAGGATAAAAAATAAAGGGAAATTAAGGAACTATTCAACCTGCAAATCGGTTTTATTTAATCTATTTGGATTAAGCTCCTTTATTATATCAATCGTCTGTTACCAGATTCATTCTATTTAGATACATTACTTTTTTTATGCCAGGCTTTTGATATGCGGGTTAATTTTAGTTGCTTTCATGAATGCTTCTATTGCTTCATCGAACTTTTTTAATTTAGCTAGAGCAAGTCCTTTATTGTACCAAGCATCTGGATTCTTCGGGTTAATTTCAATTACTTTATCATATGCTTTTATTGCTTCATAGGGTTTATTTAGTTTATTTAGAGTAACTGCTTTATTGTACCAAGCTTCTGAATCCTGTGGATTAATTTCAATTGCTTTGTCATATGCTTTTATTGCTTCATCGTATTTGCCTAAGTTCCCTAAAGTTACGCCTTTGCATCCCAAGCCTCTGAATCCCGTGGATTAATTTCAATTGCTTTGTTATATGCTTTTAATGCTTCATCTGACTTGCCTAATTTAGCTAAAGTTACTCCTTTATTGTTCCAAGTATTTGAATTCTGCGGGTTTATTTCAATTGCTTTGTCATACGTTTCTATGGCTTCATCATATTTGCCTAATCTGCTTAGAATGTTCCCTTTTTTGTACCAAGCTGATGAATCCTGTGGGTCTATTTCAATTGATTTCTCATATGCTTTTACTGCTTCATCTAATTTGCCTAATTTAGCTAGAGCAAGTCCTTTATTGTACCAAGCATCTAAATTATGTGGGTTAATTTCAATTGCTTTATCATACGCTTTTACGGCTTCATTGTACTTTTCTAAGCTCATTAGCTCGCTTCCTTTATGGAACCAAACATTTGAAGATTGCGTTGCGCCTGCTATACCCACCAGGATTAAAAGTGCCAGTGCAATGATTCCTGAAATTGTTATGATTGTATGGTTTCTACTTGCTTTATTATGTTTATTTTCGTTCATTTTAATCCTCATGAAATGGATTTGAATATAATAACTGGATTTGTCATACGCTTTATGGCTTCATCTAAAATTGCTTGATTTTCTTAGAGCATTTTCTTTATTGTACCAAGCTTCTGAATCAAGAGAGTTAATTTCAATTGTTTTGTCAAATGCTGCTATTGCTTTATCTGATTTGGTTCTTCTTGATTACAGTCTGATTCCACTGGCCATCGGCTAAAACACATGGCGTGCTTGCCACTTGATCGGCGGGCTTGTGGGCTTGAATGCAGATTTCCTTGCTGGGAGAAACTCGTTGAAGGAAAATCTCTTGCAGGCATCATTGCCCTTTATTTTTGATAATGAATACGTTTTAATGTTATTTATAATTAACAACTTAGCTAATTTATAAGAAGAGTTTGTTATGGTGCAACAATCCGAATCAGATTGATGAATATTTCTCATAGATAGAGCGATCTTCGAATTTTCCGAATTAATAACATTGGTAAAAAAGTTGAAATACGTGATCATAAACACAAATCGTGTTCAATAGGTTTAGTTTCAATAGTCATGATTTTAATGTTGCTAAGTATCGTATGTGAATATCTTTATACATCTATCCCAAACTTTGGCAGCAATGTTGTTTTTGTAATTGACACAGCAATAAATCAAGCTACCACCTCAGTAAATGTAGAACCATGGCTTTATGGAGTTACAATCACCCTGGATGGAACCAAGGTCTGTTTTTCGAACCGAAAAAGCAACATAATCTCTGTAATTAACACAAAAATAGCACTGTTATATTTACAGTGCTTGCAGGAAGCAGTCCGTGTGGAGCTGCAAGATCAGTAATATTTTGTATTTTAATGTAAGTTAATTATATTCTACTTTTTATAAAATAACTTCTTTGATTCTGTCAGTCTTAATTAAAAAGCAGACCATTTTGTCAGTCAGTGATTACTTTGTTAGAGTTCTTGTTTCATCGACCTCACCTTTTTTTGTACATGCGGCTGGAAACTCAATCATTCCAATACGTATGCAATATACTACTTGTGACCAATTACATGCCAATTAAATGCAAAAAAAATTATTAAAATTCCTTTGATGTTCCTTAAAGGATCCGGATTTATCCCAGTTCCTCCTACACTCTTATTTTTTGGAAAACCAATAAATTTAGCGACTCTGAAAACGATTTTGTGGTGGCTAGCAGACTTCCTATTGCCATCGAATGAGAACCTTTCCTTGAGCCTATCAGTGTCATATTAATTGTTTATATTTAGATAAAAGATCGTGGATCCAAATCTAAAGTGTGAGCTTCCTACCTTATAATAGTGAAAATGAAACGACATTTGATATTAGACTTGTAAACAGAAAATTGTTGAAAAAGAGGATGGATAGTATACTTGAGGAACCAGTTTAGTTACTTATTTCATGTTAAATTAACCTGACTTTTAGTGAATAATAATGAGCATCTAGGCAATAAATTCGATATCTTTGGAATGTAGGATGTTACATCTGTCATGTCATTAAAAATATGTTGAAGATCAGGGTAACTGGAAGAAAAAGGAACTATAAGACGATGGAAAATATTTGATTCCGAATAATTCCTTCATGCAGAAGGGGCGTTAACATATCTAGTTGCTAGCAGTGGGGTTTAACATCAAAATTGTGATTCTCTTAACACATATTTTATAACTTATTTTTTTGACAATGTTCTGACGCTCAGGATAACTATATTTCCAGAGTCTATGATATTTCTAAATCTATGTTTATTTTTTATTATCTATTTTTCCTCTTGAAGAGATGCGGCAAGTACACTTAGGGGGAGATTAAGTGTGCAAAATTATAATGGATAGAGGATCAATTGTATGATGCAGAAACCTCATGACCAAAGTGAGACTAATTTTCATTTTATTGGATGTTTTTTTGAAATAAGATATAATATATCATTACAAATATATTAATACTGTTCAAATTTATAAGTTCTTTTCCAGGGCTTTTTATCTCAAACGTATAAGTTTATACCACTCTTATCAAGGTTCTTCTAATGCAATTACTTTTCAGTTATTACTCTGCTTCTACGTTGGTTACAATAGATTTATATAACTTTCATCCCTATTTATTTTTAGGAGTTAATTTTGTAAAATTTCTTAACAGTGTTGATTTCATTTGGATCGTAATCCCTTATAATAACTAAATTAATTCTGGGAGTTAAATTTAGAGGTAATTCTAAATGAGTGACGAGATGCTTATCAAAAGATGCTTAAACATACCAATAAATAAGAGAGATCGGAGGGCAACCTCTCAAATAATAACTATAATACTTCCAGCTTGCGATGAAGAAGATTCCATTGGAAGTCTCGTTTTGCTCAGTAGACTTTATGCTGACAATGTGATTGTTGTTGATGACGGCAGTGTCGATCGGACAGCAGAGGTCGCCAAAAAAGCTGGAGCTAATGTTATTGTTCATGGGGACAGAAAGGGAAACGTGAAGCTCTTAAGACCGGCTTTAAAGCAGCATCTGATACTGGAGCTGACATTATTGTGACCATGAATTCAAATTGGCAGCACAACCCTGCTGATATTCTCATGCTTGTTGAACCGATTATTGAAGGCGAAGCTGAAATGGTTACCAGCAGTCGCTGTCTAAGTAGTGTGAGCAAAAACGCTTCTATATACCATCATATGGATCAGACTCTTCAGGATACTACTGCTCAAATCAATTCATATTTTAAGATCACCGATCAATATAGTGGTTTTCGTGCCTTTTCAGCTTCTTTAAAAAATATTTTTCGCTTTGATTCTCAGGACATAACTATCGAGAGCGAAATGCTCGCAGATGCAGGAAAAGCTGGCATCTCTATAAAAGAAGTCGAAATGTGTGGCTGTCATGATTTTGGAGGCCCTGTCAGAGATCCAATTAAGTGCATTTTTGAATTCTTAAAAACTGTGGTCAAGGATATAGAGACCAATAAATTGTTGTATTACAATTCAGTGCCAGGTTTTGCTCTTGCAACATGCAGCTTCTACATGGCCTTCAAGTTTCTGGAAGCTTATTTTCTTGGCATAGGTAGTTTGAGAGTCGGTCCAATGTTCCTGATGAGTTTTTTGGCTATTTTAGGGATATATATGACTTTAAGAGGGATTATTATGCATTCTTTAGTAGGAATGGGCATGCAAACTGAATCAGCTCAGTAATGTATTTTTGTAATCGTGATATTTTGAAACTATCATCTCCAACGAAATTAGAAGCATAAATAATAGCCAGAAAAGTAAGCGAGTTCAATACTTCGCTAATTAGCTCCTATATCTCAGTAAAATTCCACTCATTTTTTACGATTACTTCTGGGATCTCCTATGCTTCTTGTAACTTCTGCAAAATAGTTCTTACTTTTGCTTCCAATTGCTTCTTATATAAAGATTATGAAAAGCAAAAACTATTAATGCTACTTCTTTTGACAATTTTTATCCAATATATATCTTTTTCTGCATCTATTTAGATTTTTCCCTATCAAATTTTAATTATTACATCATCACTTGTATTCCGTTTATGAATTACGATACTTCATCTTCTCTTTTTGCAAAATTTCAATCCAGTTTTCTTTATTATCTCCTTGTCTAAAATAATCAGAAGCCTTTTTCGAGTTATTTCTACCTAATTATAAGTATCTAAAAAAAATGCTGCAAATCAAGAACTTTACCTCTATTAACTGTAACTTCAATAGGTATTTTTATTGGTTTCTTGAGTTCATTCATACAAATGTTATCAGTAATTTATGATCTCTATCGTGTCCATACTTGTCAAGTTTAGATTTAGTGTGTTGAATAACTATACTTGTTCAGTCCAACTTCGGATCAATTTCCGCATGGTCATAAACAGAAAACAAATTGCTCAGAAAATTCAATATCTTTCTTCCATCCGAATTTCGAGAGTCATGTAATGAGCTATTTTATAGATTTTTTAAGTTTTAATATGCTATAATCTCTTCCGATTTATCTATTTCAGATTTTGATACAAAAATTATATGTGAACTAAGAGCTCATCGAGCCTATCGATAAATTATTGAAATGCAACTCTTTTCTTCCCTGCTTGCTAAAAATCTCACAAAAATTAAGTTTTTATAAAAGGATTGAATAGCAAGAATCAATTTCATAGGAACTCATATATTTTTATTAGGAATTGATGGGGATTTTTTAGTCATTTTGTTTTTGCATTCATTGGACGAAATAAAACAAAAAAAGATATAACTTATTTCTGCTCAAATGTCAAATCAGGCAGAAAAAGAGGGCCCATTTATAGAATAATGAAAAATGTGACGCATTAAATGAATTTATTTCATATAGTTCTTCACAAAGCTCTGAAAATACCTGAATAATTGTGATAATTCTTTATTTGCCCATCTTGAAATATGTCTGTTTTGATAAGTAGCAGGAATCCCTATACCTAAGCATTTTATTACCAAAAAATATATAAGGTTTATAGGACATAAATTGAGTGTTGAACAGTATATAATAAATTAGTATGAAATAAGAGGTATAAATTGATAACTCCGAATTTCTTGCTTTTTTTGTTGAACTTGATGATCTAACTTTATAAAAAATAGTTAAACTAATATTAAAATATATATAACTTGAAAGAACAAAGTGGTAGTTTGGTGGTAATATTGGGAGACATTATTAAACACGCAAAAGTCCCCAGAAAAATCTTTGAACATAATAGTGAAATAGTAAAAACTGGGATGTACAAAGACGAGCAAGAAGTTTTACAGTGGCTTTTGCAGAACCAGGCTGAGCAAAAAATTCATTACTATGGGGAAAAAATAGACGAAATGAAGCAAAAATACGAGATGGATTTTTCGGCTTTTGAGAACCGAGTCTACTTGGGGGCGGTGGAAGAAGATTTTGAAGAATTAGATGATTTTACACTTTGGGAAGGTTATGTCAAAGCATACAAATATTGGAAACAGTATTCACAACCATAAGTATCTCATTTTTCACTTTTCGTAATCTTTACTTTAGCTTAAAATTTCAAAAAATTTTTATAAACTTCTATGCATTGAGCATTGAAGAGTTTAAATCATTTAACATTAATTTTTGCTCATGAAAACTCCTACTTATTTGGTTCTTAAAGAAGAATATAAACATCTTCAGTCAATTGGATAATAACTTGCTGAAATTCATTTCTTAATTGATTGGAAATCTTTTCTTATCATTTTTGAATCTATATATCTTAACAAAATAGTTTCCTGAAGCTGAATTAATAATTATGTTAAAAGTACTAATTTTACAGTAATGAAGTGGTCTTTAAGACTTTGAACTTGAGAAAAAATGAATTGTTCAGATTTCTTTCAGAAAATGTCTTGGTTTTTCTGAGTACGTTTTAAATAGTACCACAGTCTGGTTATTAAGAAAAAAAATTATTGATAACTGCAAAGAGAATAAATATAAGCACCATTGCAAAGACAACTTTATTGCCTTGGTTTGCAAATAAAAAAGGAAATAATTAAGTACTCTACTTTTATGCATTCATATCCAGGACATGCAAAAATTGATAAACTTCTATAAAATGAAGCTAAAATAAGGAAAATATAGGAACGAAATCCGGACAAAAAAATCAAAGATAAATCTGAATCCTCTAAAATTTAATGCAATATTATTGTAGCAGTCCTCCTTGCCAGTGCAATAATTGCCTTTACATGACAAATGATTTATCTCTCCACTTAAAAAACTTTCTTACTTTACTATTTTTCATTCATGTTGCTGCCTGAGCAATCTGCTGTAGGATCTACCTTGCTAACGTTAATACCATTTTGTTATTCTCCCCTTGTAGAATTCATCAGCTGATTGAGATACTTTTGGAACAACTCCAAGCCATGGAGCAAGCTTATCTCCGAATGAGAAAAAGTCTTAAAATTGCCTATTTCAGCGATTAGAGTTGCTAAACAAATTTTCCCAATGATATTTATAGTGATGAAAAACATTTATTAATATCTAAACCACGAGACTTGTTTACTATTTCTGCCTGGTTAAATCATCAATTAATTTGGCGATGGATTACCTAGAAAGCCAATTTAACATTCATGATTCTAGTCACATTTGAGCTTTCGATGGAGATTCACTTATTATTTTCGTAAAGGTTTTGGAAAACTAAAATTAATACAACTTTTATCCATAAGTAATCATGGAATCAACAATTAGAAAGGTGTATATCTAAAAATACTTAAATTTATTTGTGTTTTTTATTCAAAAACTTTTATATTCATTTTATTTGATAATTAAGCCAATTATACACTTTTTTGTGACAAAATAGTATATTGATTAGTAGAATCTTTCAAACTTGTGTTACTACAGCAAAAAAACTAAGAGAAACAACATTTCATGATTAATTTCAACCCCTACAATAATAGAGTTTATAATACTGACATTCTA